>USFF01000036.1 GCA_900553835.1 uncultured Mycoplasmatota bacterium | reverse complement strand
TCTTGTTTTATGCAGGTTTAACTCTTATTTACTTCCCCACAGAAATTGAAGAGCCAAAGTAACTAGAGTATTTTTCATGCTAAATAAACTAAAAAGGAAAATTATATAAATGATAAAATAATATTTTAAATTAATAAGCACTTTAGAATATTTTTTACATATATTTCATAAAATATTTAGCACTCATGTATTGACATTGCTAATAGCGGGTAGTATAATTGTATTAGCACCGTGAGATAAGAGTGCTAAAAACAAGGAGGCTAATATGTTAAATGAGAAGTTAAGTGAACTTTTGAAGGTTATATGTACAGAATACATAAAAACTGCTAGACCTATTGGAAGTAAGATGCTTACTAAGAAGTTTAAATGTTCTAGTGCTACTTTAAGAAATAATATGCTTCTTTTAGAAACTATGGGATATTTAGAAAAGCAACATATTTCCTCTGGTAGAATTCCTTCAGAGAAAGGTTATAGATATTATGTAGATAATTTAATGGAACCAAAGAAAATTAATGGAGAAGATATGTTAAAACTTCAAACAATATTTTCTAATAAGAGTTTAGATTTAAATGATGCTATAACTAAAAGTCTAGAGATAATTAGTGATATAACTAATTATACATCTATAGTACTAGGTTCTTCTTCTAAAGAGAATAATCTTGAAAAGGTTGAAGTAATTCCTATTAATGAAAATAAAATAGTTGCAATTGTTGTAACAGATAAGGGACATGTTGAAAATAAAGTAGTAGTGCTTCCTTCTAAAGTTGAAACTAAAGAAGTTAGTAAAACTAGTGAACTTTTAAATAAAATGCTTAAAGGTACACCAATTAATGAAGTAAGTGCTAAACTTGAATTTGAGATTAAACCTATAATAGGAAATTATGTTAAAAACTATGAAGTTTTATATAATGCATTTTATGAAGCTTTAAGTAGTTTTCAAACTGAGAAAGATGTTCACTGGGAAGGTAAGACTAATATATTAAAACAACCGGAATTTAATACAGTCCAAGATGTTAGAAACATTATTAGTAAATTTGAAAACAAAGATATAGTTAGTAAAATTGAAGGGGCAGATGATGAGGTTAAGGTATATATTGGTACAGAGTCACTAGTAGACGATAATATTACAGTTATTAAAACTAAATATAAAGCTCTTGGAAAGGAAGGAACTCTTGCTATTATAGGCCCTAAAAGGATGGACTATGAAAGAGTACTTAATCTTTTAGAGTATATAAAGGAAGAGATTGAGAAGAAAGGTGAAGATAATGCAGGAAGAAGTAAAGACTAAAGAAAAACATAAAAAAGAAAATAAAAGTGATAAATTAATTATAGAGTTAAAAGAAAAGATTAATTTACTTGAAGATAAGAATAAAAGAACTCAAGCAGAATTTATTAATTATAGAAATAGAACAGAAAATGAAATATCTAACATGTTTAAGTATGATGGAGAAAAAGTTATTAAAGAACTTTTAGAAGTTACTGATGACTTTGAAAGAGCCATTATGATGGATGATAATGATTTATCTGATGAAGTTAGTAAATTCTTAGAAGGTTTTAAAATGATTTATACTAGAATTAATACTATGTATGATAAACTTGAGGTTAAAGAACTTGACTTAGAAGGTAAAGAATTTGATCCAAGTGTAAGTGAAGCTGTTTTAACAGATCATGATGAAAATAAACCTGAAAATGTAGTTCTAGAAGTTCTTAAGAAAGGTTATACATATAAGGGTAAGTTAATTAGACCCGCTATGGTAAAGGTAAATAAATAATGGAAAAGAAAGAACTTATGAAAGAACTTTTATTTCCTACTTATCTTTCAAATAGTTTTAAGAGAAATGAACTAGAAGAGTATGACTACGATAAGTTAAGATGTGATGCTAAACTAGATATTATGGCTTATATAGTAAATCTTGAAAGTAAAGGTTTATCAAATAGAGAAATCATTGATAAAGTGGTTTCATATAATAAATGTATGAGTCTTAATAAACTTGATAAAAACTCTAGAAGAGAAATTATCAAAGATGCAATTAAAACTTTAAAGAAATAGTTTTAATAAAAAATTATAAAAATATGAAAGGAATGATTAATTATGAGTAAAATTATAGGAATAGACCTTGGTACTACAAACTC
>USFF01000035.1 GCA_900553835.1 uncultured Mycoplasmatota bacterium | reverse complement strand
TAGCTTCTATTGTTCTTATGTTTCTACCCTCTCTACCAATAATTCTACCTTTCATCTCATCATTTGGTAAAGTTATTGTACTAACTGTTTGTTCACTTGCTACATCAGAAGAATATTTTTGCATACTATTTACGATATATTCTTTTGCTTTCTTATCTGCTTCTAATTTAGCATCATTTTCTCTTTCTCTTAAATAAATGGCAATTTCTTCACTCATATCATCTTCAACTTTTTTCATGACTAAATCTCTTGCCTTTTCTTTGCTAAAACCGCTTATCTTTTCTAGCAAAGCAATTTGTTCTTTTAATATAGACTCCATTTTAGCGTCTTTTTCTAGGGCTTCTTTTTGTTTGGCTAATAAATCTTTATCTCTTAAATCAAGATTTTTTTCTCTCTCAGAGAGTAATTCATCACGTTTATTCAAACTTCTTTCTCTATTTTCAACAAGTTCTTTTAATTCTTGTACTTCTTTTTTCTTTTCTTTTACTTCTTCATCAGTTTCTTGTTTTAATTTAAAACTTTCTTCTTTTAATTCAAGTAACTTATCTCTTTTTAATTTTTCAGCATCTTTTTCTGCTTTTTCTTTTATTTTATTAGCTATAACGGTTGCATTTTGTACTCTTAATTTATTAATAATATATAGAGTTAATGCACCTACAAGTGATCCTATAATAATTAGCAAAATGGAGATTAAAATATTATCCATATAATTTTCCTCCATTACTATATATTTTTTAAGAGAAGTATTTTTTATACCTCTAATTCTATTTTAAGATTATTTTACTTTATTGTCAAATAAAATTTTTGTTATGAGGGAAAAAATATATTATTTTTTATTTTTTATATAAAATATTATGTTAATAGAATTTATTACTAGCGAGATAATAAGAATTAAGAAAATAATAGTAATATATGAAGAAAATCTAACATTTTTTATAAAATAACTTACAATAAACATTATTGTTATAGTAACAATATTTATTAGAACAATATTTTTTATAAAATTTTTTTTCTTTTACTCATAATTTTCCACCCAAATTCATTCTAAGTAAATATTATTTAAATGTCAAGAAAAAAAGCCTTTTACTGGCTTAGTTCTCTTTATTAAAATTATAATGATTTCTTACTTTCTCATTAAGTTCATTAAATAAATCTCTATTTTCTTTTAATAGTAATTTAACATTTTCTTTTCCTTGGCCTATTTTTTCTCCATTATAAGAATACCATGCACCACTTTTTTCTAATATATTTAAGTTAGTAGCAATATCTATAATTTCTCCTTCTTTACTTACACCTTCACCATACATAATTTCAACTTCAGCCGTTTTAAATGGAGGTGCTACTTTATTTTTAACAACTTTTACAACTGTTTTATTACCTACTACTTCAGTTCCTTGTTTAATTTGTTCACTTCTTCTTACATCAAGTCTTATTGATGAATAGAACTTAAGTGCTCTTCCACCTGGAGTAGTCTCTGGATTACCGAACATTACTCCAACTTTTTCTCTTAATTGGTTAATGAATATACAAATTGTATTAGTTTTATTAATTGCTCCACTTAATTTTCTAAGTGCTTGACTCATTAATCTTGCTTGAAGTCCTACATGTGAATCTCCCATTTCACCTTCAATTTCAGCTTGAGGTACTAGGGCTGCAACTGAGTCAATTACTATTATACTCATTGCGTTACTTCTAACTAGTGCTTCACATATTTCTAAAGCCTGTTCTCCTGTGTCTGGTTGGCTTAGTAATAATTCATTTATATCAACACCAAGATTTTTAGCATAAACTGGATCTAGTGCATGTTCAGCATCAATAAATGCAGCTCTCCCTCCATTTTTTTGCACTTCCGCAATAGCTTGAAGGGCTACAGTTGTTTTACCACTTGATTCTGGTCCATATATTTCAATAATTCTTCCTTTAGGATAACCACCAACACCTAAAGCAACATCAATTGCAATTGAACCACTTGAAGTAACATCAACATTCATGTGTTCATTATCTCCAAGTTTCATTATGGCTCCTGCACCAAATTGTTTTTCAATATCAGCAAGTACTTGTTCTAGTGCCTTATCTTTATTCTTTTCATCTTTTGTAACTTTCATTTTTTCCTCCTAATACCCTGATACAACTTAATTGTACAACAAGTTTTATAATTTGTCAACACAAAACACAAACATTTGTTTAAAATGTCTGTGTTTCTTATATGTATAATTTTTATTGATTAGTTTTTAGGTTTAAAAATAATTGAAACTAAGAAAGCTGAAACTATTGCACCGGTTATTACACCAGATGATTTACATAACATATTACTAAATATACCAAAGAAACCATCTTCTATATACCCTTGCCAAGCTGAACTATATAAAGAGTGACCAAAGTTAGAAATAAGAATTGTTGCTCCTGCTCCAAACTTATTTATAAGACAATCATAACAACCTAAAAATGATAAAAATGCCCCAACAACAGTATATAAACTTGTAATATGTCCTGGAGTTAATTTAGTATTATCCAAAATAATTTGGGCTAAAGCACATAAAGCCCCAGCAAATAGAAATGCCATAAAGAAATTCATTATTCCACCTCCAAACTAATAGCATGAGCAATTGATGGAATTGTTCCATGTTGATTAACAGTTGTTGGACTATGTAAAGCCCCTGTTGCTACTAAAAGAATCTTTTTATATTTTTTATTAAGAAGTATTTTATTAAATAAAACAATTGGTAAACAAGCTGGTCCACTTCCTCCAGCATAAGTTTCTTGACTATCTAAATATAATTCACAACCGGCATCCATATACTTTTTCAACCTTATATTATATACAGTTTCTAAATAATCTTTTAAAATATCACTACCAACACATCCTAAATCACCAGTTAAAACTAAATCATAATAACTTGCATCTCTTTTTAAACTAGCAAAATGTGTTGCAATAGTACTTGCTGCAGCTGGAGCCATCGCTGCCCCTAAATTATTAGCATCATTTATTCCTAAATCTACAGGTACCCCAATTGTTGCACTTTCAATTTTTATTTTACTAGGTTTCTTACTTAAAAGAGTTGAAACAGCTCCAGTTGATGTAAATGTTGCAGTATGAGCTCTCGGTGCACCATATTCAACTGGATATCTAAATTGTCTTTCAGCAGTTAAATTATG
>USFF01000034.1 GCA_900553835.1 uncultured Mycoplasmatota bacterium | reverse complement strand
CCCCCCCCCTAGTACCATATTAAATACAGGTTGAGAATAGGTATTTATTGGTGTTATTGGGGTATGTTTCATGTCTTCACTTCCTTGTCTTTATTATTTATTAGGTTACTTCTGTAACCTAATAAAATAATATCATTTTTTCTTTAGTATTTCAAGTATTATAATTAAAAATTTATATGTAATAGATAAGAAAAACATTCGAATCAACGAATGTTTTTTAATATTTAACTTTAATTATTATTAGTTCTATAAATATCTCTTACTTCTCCGTTTTCATCAAAATATGAAGGTTCATCTGTATTCCATGGTTCAAATTTACCTGAAAGTACTTCATTAGTTTCTTCTTCAGTAAGTCCCCATTCTTCACATTCTTTTCTTAAAGCTTCTTTTTCTTCTTCTGTATAAACTGAATATTCTTCCATTACTACTCCTTATCAGTTGAACCAAAGCCACCTTTTCTTTCACCATTTGAAGAATCATTATCAACTAGAAGATACTTCATAAAAATTGCTTGTCCAATGGTATCTCCCTTTCTTATAGTTATATCCTCTATAGAATAATTATAAAATGCATACATTAAATGTCCATCATTATCAGGGCTATTATAATAGTCAGCATCTATAATACCTACACTATTAGCTAAAACCAAACCTCTTTTAACAGGATTACTACTTCTATTAACAAGCATTAAATACTCATCATTTTCCATATAACATTTTAAACCAGTTTTTATTAAAGTAGGTTTAGTTCCTATATTAAAAGAAGGAATAACTATATCTTCTGCTGATTCTATATCATAACCAGCACTTAATGAAGTCTTTCTAACTGGTATATTTATATTTTTATTTTCATAACCTTTAACTATTTCAAACCCTCGCTTTTTCATAAGCCTCCTCATATAACACTATTTCATTCTTTTTATTACTTTTTTTAACATCTATTACCCTTTGGTTAGAAGAACCTCTATATTTTAAATTAAAATCATGAAGTTCATCTTTATATTGACCATCTACAATTACATCTGCATAATTAAGTATTTCCTTATCTTTTAAGGTTTCAAATAAGAAACCAGTCCATACCCATAAAGTCTTATTAGGATATCTCCATTTAAAAGCACTTGCAAGTTTAGTAGTGCTTTCAATATTAAGTGGATGAAGTGGTTCTCCACCTAATATTGATAAGCCTTTTATAGTTTCATTTTCACATAGATTTAATATTGTATTTATTGTTTCTTCTGTAAATAAATTCCCATTATTAAAGTCCCAAGTTTCTTTATTAAAGCAATTTTTACAATGAAATTGACATCCTTGCATAAATATTGAAACTCTTATACCTGGACCATTAGATATATCCATTTTTCTAATTATATTATATCTTGACATTATTTTAATTCCTTATTATCTATATGAATTACTCTTTCTTTTATTTCTTGTGTTCTTCCTTTATTCCAAAAATTAGTTCCTATATATCCACAAGTTCTTCTTGCAACATTTAACTTATTATGATCTCTATTACCACAGTTAGGACAATACCATTCCATTTTATCATCAATTAGTATTTCACCAGTATATCCACATTCTTGACAATAATCACTCTTTGTATTTAACTCTGCATACATAATGTTATCATATATGAAATTCATTACCTCTAGTACTACATCTATATTATTAGATAAGTTTGGTGTTTCTATATAACTTATAGCGCCTCCAGGGCTTAATTTTTGAAATTCACTTTCTAATTTTAACTTAGTAAATGCATCTATTTCTTCAAATACAGGAACATGATATGAATTAGTAATATAATCTCTATCAGTTATACCTTTAACTACACCAAATCTTTCTTTTAAACCTTTAGCAAATTTATATGTTGTTGCTTCAATTGGAGTACCATATACACTATAGTCAATGTTTTCTAATTCTTTCCATTCTCTACATTTTTCATTCATTTTTTCCATTACTTTTAGTCCGAATTCTTTACCTTTACCATTATCAGTATGAGAGTGTCCAGTCATATATTTTACACATTCATATAGTCCTGCATATCCCAAACTTATTGTAGAGTATCCATTGTGTAATAAGTCGTGTATACTTGCTCCTTTAGGTAATCTTGCAAGCGCCCCGTGTTGCCAAAGTATTGGTGCTACATCACTTGTAGCTTTAGAAAGTCTTTTGTGTCTAATTTGAAGCGCTTTATGACATAACTCAAGTCTTTCTTCAAATATTTGCCAAAATACATCCATATCCTTATCACTAGATAATGCCACATCAACTAAGTTAATAGTTACAACACCTTGATTAAATCTTCCATAATATTTAGGTTTACCTTCACTATCTACATAAGGTGTTAGGAAACTTCTACATCCCATACAAGGATAACAGTTACCATTTCCATTTTTATCTATTTTATATTCTAGCATTTTCTTTTCACTTATATAGTCAGGAACCATTCTCTTAGCAGTACACTCAGCAGCAAGTTTAGTTAAATAATAATATTTACTATTTTTATGAATATTATCCTCCTCTAATATATATAAGAGTTTAGGAAATGCAGGAGTAATATATACACCTTGTTCATTCTTCATACCTTGTATACGTTGATGTAAGAACTCTTCTATAATCCAAGCTAATTCTTCTTTATATTCAGTAGTTTCTCCTAGATACATACATACGCTTAAGAAAGGAGCTTGACCATTAGTAGTAGTCATAGAATTTACTTGGTACTGGAATGTTTGTACTCCATCAACAATTTCTTTTTTAGTATCTTCCATCGCAAATTTTTCACATTGTTCTTTAGAAAGTTTTCTCTTTTTATATTTATCTAAATACCTTGTATAACTTTCTCTTACAAAAGGTGCTAAGTGGGTTAAAGTTATTGTAACACCACCATATTGACTAGAACTAACTGCAGTAATTATTTGTGTTGCTATAGTCATAGCAGTTAAAAATCTATGTGGTTTTTCTATCATTACACCATTTATACTAGTTCCATTTTGAAGCATATCTTCTAGGTTTACTAAGTCGCAGTTATGTAGAGCATTTTGTGCAAAGTAGTCTGCATCGTGGAAATGAATTATTCCAGCATCGTGTGCTTCTACTATATCTTCTGGAAGTAAAAATCTTCTCGTGATGTCAGTACTTGTTATTCCTGCTAAGTAGTCTCTTTGTGTTGTAACTACTTTAGCATTTTTATTTGAATTTTCTGTATTCCAGTATTCACTTTCTCCATCTATTAACTCTTTAATAGATTGATCTGTCGTATTACTTCTTCTAACTAATTCTCTAGTATATCTATAAGTAATGTACTTTTTAGCAAGTTCATATTTACCTTGACTCATTAATTTCATTTCAATTATGTCTTGTATATCTTCAACTAGAATTCTTTTTTTATCAAGTTTTTCTATATACTTAATTATATTTTTAATTTGAGTACTACTTGCTTGTTCTTCCTCCTCAACTTCATTATTAGCTTTCATAATAGCTTGTTCAATTTTCTCTGGGCACCAATCTACCATGTGTCCATCACGTTTAATTACTTTCATAAAAATACCTCTCTCCTATCATTTTCATAAGTCAATTATACAACAGTATATATAAAAGTACTTGTTGCAATTGCAACAAGTAAGAAAATTTGATAAAATAATTTTAGGTGATGTAAAGTGAATGAATTATTTTACAATATTAGTGAAAAAAATAAAGAAAAATTACTAACTTATTTAGAAGCTGTTACTTATAAATATGCTAAGAATAAAAGGATATTAAACAATTTAATTAGCAATAATTTTATATGTATTATACTTAAAGGAAGTATAGAAATTACTAGAATAGATGTTGAAGGAAATAAAAGGTTAATAGATAGTTATGAAACTAATAGTTTATTTTGTTCACTTAGTTATTCATTTAAAAATGAAGAAACAGAAATTACTACTAAAGAAGAAACTAAAATAATTATAATAGATTTTAATTCTATCATAAATATGAATGAAAACAAGCTTTCAATTTATAATACTTTTTTAAAAAATTTAACTATTATTCTATCAAAAATAATAGTTAAATCAAACGAAAGAATAGAAGTCTTATCTAATAAAAGTATTAGAGATAAACTTTTAGATTACTTTAAAATTCAAAGTAAAAAAAATAACTCAAAAGTTATTTATCTTCCTGTTTCTTATACAGAACTTGCTGATTATTTAGCAGTTAATAGAAGTGCTTTATCAAGAGAAATAAAAAATTTAAAAGATGACGGTTTAATAGAAACAAGGGGAAGAAGAATTAAATTGTTATATTATTTAAGTTAATGATTTTAAAAATTCTAATAAAGTAATTTTTCTCATTCACCGCTTTTTTGATTTAATAATCCGATTTTAACTTTTTTTCATAATATCTAGCAAATTTTTTAATTCTTTTAAAATAATAGTATCCCTTCCCAACTATACATTTTAAACTAAATTAAATAATCTTTTTAATAAATTCTTTTAATTTTTTTTAGTTTTGGATTATATTCATGAATACTAGAGTGAGTTACATTAAATCCTTTCTTATTATAGCCTAACTTTGTATTAGTAAGAATATAGTAAATCATATTAATGACTCCACTATGAGTTACTAAAAGAGTATTATCTTCTTTTAAAATATCATGAAAATAATAAAGTATTCTATTATAAAAATCGCTTAAACTTTCTCCTTCTGGAAACCTTTTGT
>USFF01000033.1 GCA_900553835.1 uncultured Mycoplasmatota bacterium | reverse complement strand
AATCCTCTAATTAGAAACTATTAATAAACTGTCCAACTTTTGGGGTTCAGTTCAGGTTATCAGTTTTTTTTTATAAAATAAATTCTTCCAACATAAAACGACAAAAATTATAACATATGTTTTATATACTTGTAATGGTGAGACTATGAAAATATATGTAGATTTAATTATATTCTTGAATTTTATGTTTGATTTCATATTACTTCTAGTAACTAATATTATTTTAAAAAGAGGCACTTCATTAAAAAAAATAGTGCTAGGTGCTTTAGTAGGTAGTCTTACCATAGTAGTCCTTTTTATTCCCTTTACTACATGTACTTTATTTTTTCTTAAAGTTTTATTATCTATTTTAATTATTCTTATTACTTTTGGATATAAAGATTTAAAATATTTTTTAATTAATTTATTCTATTTTTATATAGTTAGCATAATATTAGGTGGTTTTATGTATTATTTAAATATAGAATTTAGTTACAAAAATATAGGCATGGTTTTTTATCATAAGGGTTTAAGTATTAATTATATATTTATTATTATATTTAGTCCAATTATATTGTTAATGTATAAAAGACAAATGAAATTAATAAAAGAAATTAATAGTTTACACTATAATGTAGAAGTATACGTAAACGATAAACCTTTATATTTAAAAGGTTTTATGGATACTGGGAATACTTTAGTAGATCCAATTACTAAAAGAAAAGTTATTATAACTAATTCTAGAGAATTTATTAATATAGTTAAAAATAATATGTACTATTTAGTTCCTTATGAAACAGTTAGTTCGAGTAATTTAATTAAATGTTATAAAGTAGATAAAATTTATATTAAAGAACTAGGCATTAGAAAAGATATACTAGTAGGTATTACTAAGGAAAAATTAAAATATAATGGAATAAACTGTATTTTAAATTATTATTTAATGGAGGAAAAATGAATATTATAAAAATTATTAAAAATTTAATTAAAGATGATAAGAAGTTATTTTATTTAGGAAGTACTGATATTTTACCACCACCACTAAAAAAAGAAGAGGAAGAAGAGTTAGTAGAAAAATCTAATAATGGAGACTTAATTGCTAGAAATAAATTAATCGAGCATAATTTAAGATTAGTAGTATTTTTATCTAAGAAATATGATAATACTATGTATGATTTAGAAGATTTAGTTAGTATTGGCACAATTGGGTTAATTAAAGGAGTTAAAACATATAAACCTCATAAGAATATAAAACTTGCTACATATGCAAGTCGTTGTATTGACAATGAGATATTAATGTTTTTAAGAAAGAATAAAAGAAGAAAAGTAGAACTTTCTTTTGAAGATTCCATTAACTTAGATAGTGATGGTAATGAACTACATTTAGAAGATGTTTTAGGAACAGATGAGAATATAGTTGAAAAAGAATATGAAGATATGGTAGATAAAGAATGTTTAAAGAAAGAAATAGATAATTTACCAGATAGAGATAAAGAAATATTATCTTTAAGATATGGACTTAATGGAAAAGATGAGTATACTCAAAAAGAAGTTGCTGATATGCTTGGTATTAGTCAAAGTTATATTTCAAGAATAGAAAAAAAAGCTATTAAGAGACTAAAAAGTCTTATGAAAGTTTAGTGTATAAAAATATTCCTTTTTAATCAAAATAGATTAGAAAGGAATATTTATGTATAAGAAAACAGTAGAAATAACTGGACTTAATACAAGTAATATTAAAGTATTAAGTCATGAAGAAATGATTAATTTGTTTAAGAGATATCAAAGTGGAGACAAAGAAGCAAAGGAAGAATTAGTAAATGGAAATCTAAAACTAGTTTTATCTATTTTAAAGAAATATAATTCTAGGGATAATTTAGATGATCTCTTTCAAATAGGTGTAGTAGGTTTAATAAAGGCAGTAGATAATTTTGATTTATCTCATGAAGTAAGATTTAGTACATATGCTGTTTTAATGATAGATGGGGAAATTAAAAGGTATATAAGAGATAATAATAGTTTAAGAATAAGTAGAAGTATTAAAGATTTATCTTACAAGATTTTAACATTTAAAGAAGAATTTATGAAAGAAAATAATAGAGAGGCTACTACTGATGAAATAGCTGAAGGATTAGGCGTTAGTAACTATGAAGTAGTAGAAGCACTTATGAGTTTAAAACAGCCAGAAAGTTTATATGAGCCTATTTATAATGACGGTGGAGATACTATTTATTTACTTGATCAAATTGAGGACAAGAAAGAAAACAAAGACTTAGATAGTTTAATAAGTATGAGAAAAGCACTTAATAAGATTAAACAAAGAGAAAAGAATATTTTAATTAATAGATTTATTGTTGGAAAGACACAGATGGAAATAGCAAAGGATTTAGGTGTAAGTCAAGCACAGGTTAGTAGACTTGAAAAAAATGCTATTAAAAATGTTAAAAGATTAATTAAATAAGCATATAATTAAGTGGTGAAGTTTATGAAAGTAAGTGAACTACAAAGAAAAGATATAGTTAATATTAATGATGGGAAAATAGTGGGAAGAATTATTGATATTGAGATAGATGAAAATACTGGTAATTTAATTAATTTAATTATAGATAGAACTAAATATATTAAGAGTTTATTTAGTACTGATGAAGGAGCCAAAATAACCTTTGAACAAATTAAAAAGATAGGTAGTGATGTCATTTTAGTTGAATTATAAAACAAGAAATTTCTCTTGTTTTTTATATGGACTTTTACCTTGAAAAAATAACCTTTTTTTGATATTATATTATCTAGGAGTTGACTTTTATGAAAAAGAAAAAATATTTGTTTTTAATATTTATTATTTTTTTAATAGATCAAATAACTAAAATAATTATTTCTAATAATATTAATTTAAATGGAAGTGTTACAGTTATTAAGAATTTCTTTAGTTTAACATATGTTAAAAATACAGGTGCTGCTTTTGGTTTCTTTAGTGGAAAGACTTTACTTATAACTATTATATCTGTTTTTATATTTGTTTATTTATTAATGGAACTAATTAAAAATAAATCTAATATAAAAATAATTAATTTATCTTTTTCATTTATTTTAGGTGGTTTAATAGGTAATTTATATGATAGAATAGTATTAGGTTATGTTAGAGATTTTATGGATTTTACTATATTTAACAAAGGTTTTGCTATTTTTAATATAGGAGATGCTTTTATAGTAGTAGGATGTTTTATGTTTATTATAGGTGCTTTATTGGAGGCTAGAAATGATTATAAAAATAGAAAATAATGATGTAAATAAAAGACTTGATACTTATTTAGTAAGCGTTTTAAATAAAAGTAGAAGTAATATAGAAAAGCATATAAAAGAAGGAGATATTTTAGTAAATGATGAAATAAAGAAAAGTGGTTATTTACTAAGAGAAGGGGACAGTATTAGTGTTAAAGAGTTTAAAGAAATAACAACTGTTATTAAAGAGGATATTCCTATAAATATAGTTTATGAAGATGAATACTTAATGGTAGTTAATAAACCAAGTGGACTAGTCGTTCACCCTGGAAGTGGAAATAAAAGTGGTACTTTAGTGAATGGACTAGTTAATTATACTGGTAAGTTAAGTAATTTAAATGGCGATTTTAGACCTGGAATAGTACATAGAATAGATAAAGATACTTCTGGACTTTTACTTATTTCAAAAACAAATAAGGTTCATGAATTATTAACTATGAATTTTAAAGATAATGTTAAGAGAAAATATATTGCTTTAGTAGAAGGAATTATAAAAGAAGAAAAAGGTAAGATAGATGCACCTGTTGGAAGAGATGAAAGAGATAGAAAAAAGATGTGTGTTACTCCTAAAAATAGTAAAGAAGCTGTAACTAATTTTGAAGTCATAGAAAGATATAAAAATAGTACATTAGTTAGATGTATATTAGAAACTGGTAGAACACATCAAATACGCGTGCATTTTGCTTATATAAATCATCCTGTTATTAATGATCCTGTTTATAATAAAAAACATGTAATAAATGACTATGGTCAGTTATTACATGCATATTATTTAGGATTTACTCATCCAGTTACAAAAGAATTTTTAGAATTTAATGTCCCACCTGAAGAAGAGTTTACTAAACTACTTGAAACTTTTAAAAATTCATAATGTATACAGATAAACTTAATACAAAAGCATATATACTATAAACTATATAAGGAATTATAAAGTAAGAACTCTTTTTATCCATTTTGTTTGTTTCAATAAATAAATATATAGAACTTACTAGTACTATAGTAGTTAAAATAAAACCAAAGAATGGACTTTTTAGATTAAAGAAACCATATAAGAATAATTGATTAGCTAAGTAGTTTGTAATAAGTACATAGAAATAATCACTATTTTTAAATATGTTTTCCTTTAAACTTACTTTATAAATACTTATACTTACTAAAATATAAATTATTATCCATGATATGCTTATTAATTTAGGACTAAGGGCAAATTTAGGAATATTTAACATATTATAATATTCAGGATTATATTTAAATATTAGTCCACTTATAAGCCATGGTAAAAAAATAATTAAAAATCTTAAAACTTTTTTCACAAAAATCACCTTTACTAATTTTATGAAAAATAGTAGAATAATATTATCAAAAGGAGAAATAAAAATGGCAAATGTAGTTATTGATAAAAAAGATGAAATTGTTATGAAGTTAATACATTATTTTGTTACTAATGAAAACTATAAACCTGTTATAGTTAATGGTATTCAAAATGAAGTATGGCTAGAAAATTTAGATAATGAAATTCCTTTAATAAGAATAAATATTAATTATATACATAATGATGAACAACTTCTTCTTGATGAAAGAAAAGCTGATGTTATTAGAAAAACTATAAAGAAAAAAACTTATAGTTTAAAAATGAATTTACTTAATATTTTAGTTAATACTAGAAGTGAAGTAAATGTAAAAGAAAATAATAATATTGAAAGTATTAAAGTAGATAAAATATCTGATTTAAAGAAAAATGAATTTATGAAAATTCATTTTCCAGAATTTTCAAGTAAAGTTAATTTTAAAAAAAGTGATGCAATTAACTTATTTGAAATGACTGAAGAGTTAAATAATAAAACTAAAAGTGATGATAAAAAACTAGCAAAAGTATTTTTAAATAAAGATAAACCTATTATAACAACAATATTAATATTTATAAATATAGTTATGTTTTTAATTTCACTTCTTGACTTTAGTGGTGTTATTAATTTATTTGCTAACTACTACGCAAATGTTAAGAATGGAGAAGTATATAGATTATTTACTTCAGCATTTATTCATGCGAATGTAGTCCATATATTCTTTAATATGTATGCCTTGTTTGCTTTGGGTCCACAGATAGAAAGATTTTATGGTAAGAAAAGATATCTTCTTATTTATTTAGGAAGTGCTTTTATGGGAAGTTTATTCTCTGTAGTTTTAACTAATAATGTAAGTGTAGGAGCAAGTACTAGTATATTTGGTTTATTTGGTGCGATGGTATACTTTGGTTATAAATATAGAAATACTTTAGATGGATTTTTAAGAAGTGGTATTATTCCAGTTATATTAATTAACCTAATATTGGGCTTTGTTATTCCAAATATAGATGTAACAGGTCACGTAGGAGGACTTCTTGGAGGACTAATTATTTCTTATCTAGTAGGAGTACCTAATAAAGAAAATAAAAAAGACACTATTAATGGAATTATTATATATATAATTTTAACATTAGCATTATTTGTAATGCTAATGCAAAAATAACTTGATTTTTAATGTTTACTTGTTGTATAATTTTATTAGGTTACAGAAGTAACCAAGTAAAGACAAGGAAGTGAAAACATGAAA
>USFF01000032.1 GCA_900553835.1 uncultured Mycoplasmatota bacterium | reverse complement strand
ACAGTGCAAATCTTAAAATAACATTTTCAAGTGGAAGTGGTAATATATCTGGAGTAAATATAGAACCTGGATGGTCAAGTGGTGCAAGTACATTCACAGTAAAGAATGAAAGTAAAGATACCTATAAATATAACATAGTTATAAAAGACTTAGTAAATACTTTTGTAACAAAAGGTTTCTTGCTATATAAAGTAACTAGTACTGATGGTGGATACAACATGAGTGGATTTAAAGATGTTCCTAAAAGTAGTGCTCAAAAAGATAAGGTATTAGCTTATAGTGTAGAGATAGCAAAAGGAGCAACTCACACATATAATGTAGAGTTTAAATATGAGAATAGCAGTGAAGTAGATCAAAGTGATGACATGGGTAAAATATTGAGTGGAACTCTTTATATAGAAAAAGGCACAGAAAAGCAGTTTGAAGAGGGCACACTTGCAGAGGCTATTATGTTTTATAATCCTAAAGTAGAAACAAGAACAGACTTTAGTACAACATTCACAACCACTAACACAGGAACCCTTTACAAAGCAACCGAAAGTATAGCAGGAAGTGCTGCTAAAGATGTATATTACTTCGCTGGAAATGCTACTAACAACTGGGTAAAGTTTGGAAAATATAAAACTGACAACATTGTTTATAGAGGTTACAGAACTTCAACGAGTAGTATGTACAAGGAGTATTCAACTATGAATGAATGTACAAGTGCGACTAGTTATAATTATAATTGTACAGTCTACAAGTATGCAAGTGCAGGAGATCCGATGTACTGGAGAATAATAAGAACAAATCATGATGGAAGTGTAAGGCTATTATATTCAGGAACAAGTCCTGATACAACAGAAGGATATATAGGAGAAAGTGTATTTAATAATCTTGCTAATGATCCAATGTATGTAGGCTATATGTATGGAACAAGTGGAAGTCTTGATAATAACAGAACAAATGAAAATGATAGTACAATAAAAAAAGTAATAGATACATGGTATAGCAATAACTTAACAAGTTACACAAAATACTTAAGTACAGAAGCGGTCTATTGTAATGATAGGGAAGTTTCTAGTTATTATACGTATAGTATAACAAAATACTTTGATTTTGCGCCTTTTCAAAGAATGTATGGTAACGATGACGAAGTGGTTGATCCAAAACCGACATATGATTGTAAAAACAGTAAAGACTCATTTTCAGGAAGCAATGCAGAAGCAAAACTAACATATCCAGTAGCATTAATGACGGTGGATGAATTAGTATTTGCGGGTAGTGATGCAAATAGTGGTTTAGATGAGCCGTATGCATGGTATTATTTAAATAGTGCCGGAGGCAGCACAACGGGAAATGAATCGTGGTGGTTACTTTCGCCGAATTACTACCTTAATAAAAATGTTTATTCTTTCATTGTAGAAAACAACGCTCTACTTTCTCCTGATACAGTTAATGATTTGGAAAATACAATCGTTTTTACACGCCCAGTTATATCAATCAAAGCAGACGCCCTATGGTCTTCAGGAAACGGAACTCCAGAAAATCCATACGAAATAGTTTATAATTAAAGTGCAAGAAATTGCACTTTTATTTATCTATGTAAAGGTGAAATCTCTTTTATATTGATAAAATTTAAAAAATAAACTATAATTTAATAACTGGAGTGAAGTAATGAATTTATATGATATTAAAGATCCTAAATTTTTAAAGAAGATGAATTATGAAGAATTAGAACTTCTTTCTAAAGATATAAGAGAATTTATAATAGATAAAGTATCTAAAAGTGGTGGCCATTTATCTAGTAATCTAGGAGTAGTCGAGTTAACTATAATGATAGATAGAGTTTTTAATTTACCTAAAGATAAAGTTATATTTGATGTAGGACATCAAGCATATACTCATAAGATTTTAACTGGTAGGAGTAAGGATTTTGATAATTTAAGAAAAATAAATGGTTTAAGTGGCTTTCAAAAAAGAAGTGAAAGTGTTTATGACTGTTATGAAGCAGGACATTCTTCAACTAGTCTAAGTAGTGCACTTGGTTTTGCAATTGCAAGAGATAGAAATAAGGAAGACTATAATGTAGTAGCCGTTATAGGAGATGCATCAATTTCTAATGGACTTGCTTATGAAGCATTAAATCATATTGGAGAAGTTAAATCTAAAATGATTATTATTTTAAATGATAATAATATGAGTATTAGTGAGAATGTAGGAGCTCTTCATAATTATTTAGATAAATTAAGAAGTAATAAAAGATATGATTTAGCTAAAAAAGGCACTAAAAAATTTTTAATAAAAGTTCCTTTTATAGGAAAGTATTTAGTTAAGTTTATGCATTTAATTAAAGAAAGTATTAAGAAACTATATATAAAAGAAGGCTATCTTTTTGAAGAGTTTGGCCTTGATTATTATGGCCCAATTAATGGGCATGATTTTAATGAACTAGAAAGTTATTTAAAAATGGCTAAAGAAGCAAAAGGACCCGTTTTAATTCATGTTATAACAGAAAAAGGAAAAGGCTATAAATTTACCGAGAATGATAAGAAAGGTCTTTGGCATGGAGTACCTCAATTTAATAAAGAAACAGGAGAGTTTCTTAATAAAAGCGATTTAGTAAGTTATAGTGAAATAATGTGTGATTCATTAGTTAGATTAAACAGAAAAGAATTAATGGTTATTACACCCGCAATGGAAGTTGGTTCAAAATTAACAAAATATAAAGAAAAATTTCCTAATCAGTTTATTGATACTGGTATTGCAGAAGAACACGCTTTAATTCTTGCTAATAGTTTAAGTTTAAATAAAATTATTCCTTTTGTAAGTATATATTCTAGTTTTATGCAAAGAGGATATGATATGATAGTTCACGACATATCAAGGATGAATTCTCATGTTATTATAGGGGTAGATAGATGTGGTATAGTAGGAGAAGATGGAGAGACACATCAAGGAGTGTTTGATCTAACATTTTTACTTCCTCTTCCTAATTTAATTATTACTTCTCCTAAAGATAGTATAGAGTTAACTAATTTGCTTAAAACTGCTATTAACACTAATAGTCCATTTGTAATTAGATATTCTAAAAAGAAACTTAAATACTTAAAAGATAAACCTAAAGAAATTAAAATAGGTTCTTGGGAAAAGATAACAGATGGTGAAGATTTAACTATTATTACTTATGGTGACTTTCTAAATGAAAGTTTAGAAGTAGTAAATAAACTAAGAGAAGAAAATATTAATGTAGAACTAGTTAATGCTAGATTTTTAAAACCAATTGATTATGAATACTTTAATAAAGTACTAAAAAAGAATAAGAAAATAATAGTATATGAAGAAAGTATGAAAATTGGTTCTTTAGGAAGTTATCTAAAGACTTTAACAGATAAAGAAATAATTATTATGGGTATAGAAGATAAATTTGTAATGCAAGGTAAAAGAGAAGAATTATTAAAAGATCTTTCACTTGATAAAAATTCGTTATATAATAGAGTTAAGAAAGAAGTTGGAAAGAATGCTTGATTATGAAAATGAACTATATAAAGAAGGAAAAACACTAATCGCAGGTGTTGATGAAGTTGGAAGAGGGCCTTTAATTGGACCAGTAGTAGCATGTGCAGTTATTTTACCAGTTAATTTCTTTCATAAGGATATAAAAGATAGTAAGAAATTAAGTGAAAAGAAAAGAGAAGAGTTATATACTATTATAAAAGAAAATGCAGTTAGTATAGGACTTGGTATAGTAAGTGAAAAAGTAATAGATGAAGTAAATATTTATGAAGCAACTAAAATTGCTATGAAAGAAGCAATTAGTAATTTAGAAGTTAAACCTGAACATGTTTTAATAGATGCAATGAAACTTGATATAGATATTCCTACTACTTCTATTATAAAAGGAGATGCTTTAAGTGAAACAATTGCTGCAGCTAGTATAGTTGCTAAAGTTACTAGAGATCACTTACTTGTTAAAATGGATGAAGAGTATCCTATGTATGACTTAAAGAATAATAAAGGTTATGGAACTAAAAAACATATTGAAGCACTTGAAAAATATGGCGCTAGTAAATATCATAGAAAAACATTTAATCCTGTTACTAAAGTGTTAAATAGATGAAAATCTTTTGAAATATTTGTAAAATAGTAAAAAATATAGTAAAATGTTTTTAGGAGGAATAGAAATGAAAGATATTTTAAAGAAAAGAAGTAAAGAAATAAAAGGGTTATTAGTAGGAATTCTTTTAACAATTATAGTCGTGCTTATTATTTGGCCTAAAAGAATTGCTAAACTAGAAAATGGTCAAGAAGTTGCAGCAACTGTTGGTAAAACAAACATTACTGCAGATAATATGTATGATAATTTAAGAAATAAGTATGGAGTTGATAGTTTAATTGAACTTACTGATAAAGCTATATTAGATGAAAAATATACTTTAACAGAAGAAGATAATAAGTCTATTAAAGAAACTGCTGAAAATTATTATAAAAATTATGAAACATATTATCAATTATCTAAAGAAGAATTTTTAAAACAATATAATTTTGGTACAGAGGAAAATTTTCTTAAATATTTAGAACTTGATTATAAAAGAAATAAATATGTAGAAGAATATTTAGTTAAGAATGTAACTGATAAAGAAATAGATAGTTACTATAAAGAAAGTTATTTTGCACCATTTAAAGTAGAACATATTCTAGTTAAAACAGGTGAAAACATGACTACTGATGAAGCTAAAGCTAAAATAGAAAAGATTATTAAAGAACTTAATAAAGGTACTAGCTGGGAAAAGATTAAAACTAAATATAAAAGTGATATAACTACTGAAAGTTTTAATGTAGAGTTTGACTCTTCTTATGAGGAAAGTTTTACTAAAGCAGCTAAAGCTTTAAAAGATGGTAAATATAGTACTACTCCTGTTCAAACTACATATGGATATCATGTTATTTACAGAGTAGAAACTTTAGATAAAGAAGAAATATCTAATATTAAAGATAGATTAGTAAGTAAAGTTGTACAAAAAAAGAAAACTGAGAATACTAATTATTATCAAAAAACTCTTATTATTATGAGAGATGAAGCTGGTTTTGAAATTAAAGATAGTTCTTTAAATAAAATGTATGAAACATTTAAAAAAAGTTTAAATAAATAGGTGGGTTATATGAATAAAGAATACATGCATGTCACTAAAGATAAAACTGCAATTACTGATGAATATGGAAATGTTAAAATAGTAGAGAATTTTAATGAAAATGAGCCTTTATTAGAAAATAAAATAGAACTTCTTGATAAAGAAATAAGAGATAATAGTATAATTGTAAAGAATTTAAGAAAAGATATTAAAGGTTTTAATAAACTTTTACTTATTATTTTAATACTTTCACTTGGAATTATTCCATTAAATTTAGGCGGTTTTATTAATACTATAGGTACAATACTTTTATCAGGAGTGTATGCATTTGAATTTATCTTAGTACTTGTAAATGCTTTTAAGTATGATAAAAAAGTTAAAAATCTTGATAGTTATTTAAAAGAGATTAAGTTAGAAAAAGAAAAAACTTTAAGAGAATTAGAACTAGAAAAATCTAAAAGAATAACTAAAGAGAATGAAAATATTTACAAAGTAAATGATTTAAAAGAAAAAAGTATAGAGATATTTGAAATTAGAAAAGAAGAATTAATGCATGAAAATCATCTTATTGAAGATGAAACAAGTAAATTAATAAAAAAAATTTAAAGTGGCTTCTTGCCACTTTTAACTTGCAAAAATGTAATTAATATATTACAATAAATATCACTTTAATTAAGGGGGATTAATATGTTTACAGATTATATGAAATTAGATAATAATAAATATGTACTTTTTGAAGAAAACAAAGGTGCTAAAAATGTAGAAAATTTAAATGAAGAAAAATTACTTCTTCAAAATAAAAGAGAAATTTTATTAAATACATTTAAAGGTTTAGCAGATGAAAGAAGAGAAATAAAAAAAGGAAATAAGTTTTTCTTAACGTTTGGAATATTATTTTTAATACTAGCAATATCACAAATAATACCTTGCTTTTTAGTAATGGGATATACTTTATCTAAAGTATCTATAGGTTTAACTATCTTTAATGCTGCTATAATGGGGCTAAATGTATATGGACTTGTTAGAAATAATGAAAACATTAAAGAACTTGATAAATTTGCTTTAATAGTTGAAAGTAAACTTAGAGAAATAGATATAGATATAGAAAATACTAAAAATATTACTAATGAAAAAACTATGAATATAGAAAAAGGTAAAATAGTTTCTTTAAACCAAAAGAATATTGATATACTTTATGCTCTTAAAGAAGAACTATCAAGAGAATATGAAAAAACCACTAGTAGTGCACATACTAAAAAATTAACAAAGTAAAGGAAGATAAATATGGAATATGTTTTAAATTTTAAAAAAAATAATTTCTTTAACATAATAAATAAAGTTGAAATTTATAAAAAAGTTTATAATAAAAATAGTTTTAATTTAGTTTATGATAAATGTTACTTAATTGGAAATAATAATGATTATCTATTTTTTCTAAAAAGAATGACAAACTTAATAATGCTTGGTAACTCGGTTACAATTAAAGGAGAATTAAACAGAGTAGAGTTTTCTAAATTCTATTTAGACATAACTAATAGTGTAAACAACTATAGTGCACAAAATAAAGTTAAAGTAAAACGTATAAAGAAATAATAATAGTACCACAAAAAGTACAAGAAAATAATACTTGTAAACTAATACTTTTTGTGGTATTATTTTATTGTAAGAAAATATAAGAAATATAATGTACAGAATATGGTACATATATTTCAAAAAAACAAAGGAGAGACAAAACATGAAAAACAATAGCACTCTTGTACAAAATAAAGTACTAGGGGGGGGTATTACTAAATAATAAACCTCTAGGTTTTTCATGTGCTTTAATGAGATAGGTTAACCCTATCTCTTTTTAGTGTCTAAAAAAGAAAAGAGGTTAATATGAAAGAGAAAAAAGGAGAAATATTAGTAGTACTAGGATGCTTATTACTAATAACATTAACAGTATCAGTAGCATTCTTTATGGCAAGAATAGAAGGTGAAGGTAAGAATATAGTTTTAAAATCTAAAGATTTAAAAATAACTTTTACAGAAAGTAATTTACTTAGTGGAACTAATATAGAACCAGGTTGGTCTAAAACAAGTACATTTACAGTAAAGAATGAAAGTAAAGACACTTATAAATATAATATAGGTATAAAAGACTTAGTAAATACATTTGTAACAAGTGGATATTTACAATATAAAATAACTAGTACAGATGGTGGATACAATATGAGTGAGTTTAAAG
>USFF01000031.1 GCA_900553835.1 uncultured Mycoplasmatota bacterium | reverse complement strand
GAACCCACGTTAGCAGCTTGGAAGGCTGAAGTTCTACCATTAAACTACACCTGCAATTCCTAATGACATTATTAATTATACTTAACGAATACAATAATGTCAATAGCAAATTCAAACTTTTTTTCAAACTTTTTTTAATCTTAAACCATTATTATCACTTATAATCAAATTAAATTTGTCATATAACCTTGATTTTTCTAAACAAAATAATCTGTTAGAATTATAAACAACTAAAATATCATCACCTTTAATACTCTCTATTTTTTTATTTGCGTATTCTTCTAGGAATTTATCGTAATAAGAAGTATTAACTGTATAATCATCATTTAATTTTGTTAATTCATATCTTTTCTTTTGTGTTTCAATAATACACGAAAAGAAGAAACTCCCATAATCAAGTACTTTTACTTTATTATCATAATAACTTTTAATAATTTTAATAATTTCTTTTATTTGATCAAAATTATTTATTTCCAATAATATGTACATATCACCATCTCCTAATAACATTATACTATATGTAAATAAATTTACATTATATTTACTTTATTCCACATTCTTAATATTTTTAAAATATCTTATTTTAAAAATTGTATATTTTCCCTTAACAGAGGAAACATCTAGTTTCCCGTTATCTTTAGTAATAATTGCTTTTGCTAGTGAAAGTCCTATACCAAAACTATTTTCTTTATAATTATTACCCTTATAAAATCTTTCAAAAATATGTTCTATTTCATTTTTATCTAGTCCTCTACCATTGTCTTTAATAGTAAGTTCTGTATACATTTTGTTGTCACTACTTGTAATAATAATTTCATCTTTTGTATATTCAATGGCATTTTTTATAATATTAGTAATAGCTTCTACTTCCATATTAAAATCTAAATAAACTAAAGTATTATCGTCTACATCTAACGAAATATTAATGTCTTTTAAATCTATTAAAACTGTTAAATTTTGTATAGATTTATTAACCACATCAATTAAGTGAACCTCTTTTCTGTTATATACTATAGTGTTAGAATCAAAACTAGCTAATTTTAAAAGAATTAAAATGAGTGAATTAATATTACTAATTTCTCTTTTTATGCTCCTTAAAAACTTATATCTGTCTTCTTCTTTCATAAATTTATTTTGTATTAAATTATCAAGCATTATATTAATAGATGTAAGAGGAGTCTTTAATTGATGAGAAATATCTTCTATACTTTCTTTAACACTTAACTTATCTTTATTAGAATTTTCAGCACTTTCTTTAAGAATAACCATAGTTTTATATAGTTCATTCATTAATAAAGAAAATTCATTTTCTTTTGTATCATCTAAATTAAACATATAATTCTTGTTATTAATTTCTTTTATTAAATTGGTTAGTTTTACTATATTCTTCTTTTCTCTCCTTTTGTTTATTATATATAGTATTAATAACAATAGCATGAAAGTAAATAAAGTAATATTGATAATATAAAGATATTTCATGTAACTATTTTCATTACTAATTAAAATAAAATCATCTTCGTTAATACCATACTCTTTTAAACTACTTGTATTTTCAGTATTAATAATATTAATAATTTCTTCCTTATTAATACTTCCATATTTACTTTCTATTAAATACATTATGTTATTAATTACTTTATAATTATTCTTATTAATGGTATTTACATATGAGTAAAACAGTCCATTTATTATAAATGTACATGCTAAACATAAAATAATAATTATATAAACACTTTTATTTTTCATTAATTCTATAACCTATACCCTTTACAGTTAAAATAATATTATCCCCTAGTTTTTCTCTTATTCTCTTCAAATAAACAGTTAATGTATTATCATTTACATCATTGCCAGTAATACTCCAAATAAAATCAATTAACTCATCCCTTGTAACAACCCTACTCATGTTTTTAAATAAATAATATAAAATTCTAAGTTCTAAACTTGTTAAATTAACTAATTCACTATCTTTACTTACTTCCATTTTATTTAAATCAAACTTAATATTACCTACTACTACATTATTCTCTCTCTTTAGGATCCTACTTACTCTTGCTAAAAGTTCTCCAGTCTTAAAAGGTTTGGTCACATAGTCTTCTGCTCCTAAGTTAAAGCCTTTAATAATATCTTCTTCACCATTCCTTGCTGTTAAAAATATGGTAGGTATTAATCCTCTAATAATATCTTTATAAAAATCAAAGCCATTTCCATCAGGTAAACTTACATCAAGTAGAATAAGTCTGGGTTTGTTTTTCTTTAGTATATTTTCTGCTTCTTTTAAAGATGATGCACTTTTAATGATAAAACCTTCTAAATTAAATGTATATAAAAGAGCATCTCTAATACTTAAATTATCTTCAATTAACAATATATCCATAATGCCTCCTTAAACTTATTATAATGAATTATAATAAGTTTATCAACATATTTTAAAATGAGAACTACTAAATGTTCTCATTTCTTATAGTTTCAATAATATTCCCACTGTTAGCTTTTTTAGAAGAATATGAATTTAGCAAGAATATTAATATAAATACAACTAAAATACTTATAATAATTCCCTTATATGGAGGTACATAGGTAAATACTAAACTTTGTTTTAAACCTAAATATATTAAATAAGATAATCCTATTCCAATAGGAAGTCCTATTAAAAGAGATTTAACTGAATAGAGAAAACTTTCTAAAAATATCATTTTATTAAATTCTTTCTTAGTCATACCTATACTCTTTAATGTAGCAAATTCAGATTTTCTAAGCATCATATTAGTTGAAATAGTGTTGAATATATTGGTAACACCTATTAAACTAATTACAATTATAAATCCATATAGGAATATTGCTACAATTAAATATATATTCTTAAGTTCTTTCATTGTTGCATCTAAATTAACAATAGATACTTCTTCTTCACATTCTCTTTCTTTTACTAACTTTTCAATATCATCCTGAAGTTTATCTGGCTTATTACTTTTAATAAGTAATTCAATGCTATTTGATTTTGGTAAATTATCCATCATTTCATCACTTACAATTAAAAATGGTATCCCAAAGTAATTTTCATAGCCTAAAGGCCTCTTATCAGTTACAAGTGCAACTTCTATATCTAGATTAGTATCCCCTTTTCTATTTTTAAGTTTTAAAATATCTCCTTTTTTAATATCTAAAATATTAAAAACTATATTATCTTCCTCGAATGTTTTCTTATCGTTGTTGATTAAAATTCCTTTATATTTTACTTTATCATAAGAAAGACCAAGTTTATTTAAATATCTAGTGTATTCATCTTTTCCAACTGACATTACATTTACTATAATGTTTCCATCATCATAATATTCATTATATTTTTTATATTCATCTGTATACTTAAAATTACCTTCATATAAACTTGTTCTATTTAAAGAATAATTACCAATATTATCAAGTTTAATTATATCATTTATAATACTTTCATTATCTTCATATTTAGTTAAAAATGAAGTAAGAGCTATATTGTGATTATAATCTCCATATTCAAGTTTAATTACTTTAACAGTAGTATTTACAAAATAAGATAAAGCAATATATACACTAACTGATACTACTATAGAAATAATAGTAGTTTTATATTTACTTTTATTTCTTTTTATATTTTTATAAGATATTTTTCCACCAATACCAAATAATTTATTAATTATTTTAGGACATTTTAATTTCTTTTTATTAATTTTAATATCATTATTCTTTCTTATATTTACAATAGGACTAGTCTTACTAGCTTTTCTAGCACTAGAAGTACTTGATAAAAATATGGTAATTATACTTAAAATAACACTAATAATTATGCCTATTAAAGATACTTTATATATTAAGAAACTACTTGCATCTAGAAGAGAATCAGAAAGTAAATAATTTACTATTATAATTAATACATAACTAGCAATGAGTCCACTGAGTACTCCGAGAGGTACTCCTACTATTCCTAGTAAAAATGCTTCATAATAAACACTTTTCTTAATTTGTTTACTACTAGCACCTATACTAGAAAGCATTCCATATTCTTTTATTCTTTCAGTAACACTAATTTTAAAACTATTTCTAATGCAAAATACACTCGTTACTATAATAATAAAAATAACAACTGAGCCTATAATAGTAAGTGCTTTCATAGAACTATCACTAAATGCGTTAGTTTCAAGTTTGATTAAATATTCATTACTTCCATAGATATATTTAGCTTTAGACATTTCTTGTTCATCATTCTCATTAATATTAGGATCATAAGTAGCTTTTTTTTCAAATGTTTTCTCATCTACTCCTAATATTCCAGCAGTTACTTTATATTGATTTTTTAAACCCTCTTTAGTATATCTTGCATAAACAGTGTTATTCCCTTCTGTATTACTCAGATATGTTATAACTGTATATCCTGGTGCAGAAAAAGGTTCGATTCCATTTGAAGGCCTTTCAATAATCCCTACAATTTTATATTCTTTAGTAAAAGATATTTTTAATCTCTCAGGTTCACCTTCTACAAATGGATTATACTGTGATAATTCTTGTTCACCACTCATTCTTTTTCCTATATCTAATTTAATAGTCTCTCCAACTTTATATTCCAATCTTCCATTTGTTTTTAAATGTCTTGAAACAACTATTTCATTTTCATTTTCAGGTAGTCTTCCCTCATTTAAAACAATGCCCATCTTATTAAAGGCTTTATTATCCATTTCTATAACATATAAATATGGTTTATAGGTGTTTTTACTATCTATCTTACTATAACCTAGTTCTTTAATAGTGTAAAAAGCATCTATCTTTCTATTATTTTTAAAAATATTTATGTCTTCATTACTAACACCATAAAACATATAATGGTAGTCTCCACCATTTTTCTTTTCGAAGTTTATTAAACTTTCCTTAAAACTAACCACCATACTAGTCACTGCAGTTATTAAAGCAACTGATAAAGTAATACCTATAATAGTGACAATATTTCTCTTTTTATTTAATAATAAGTTTTTTAAAGTTAGTTTTTTTAAAATATTCACTTTACATCACCTACTATTTTACCATCTTCTAGAGTAATAACTCTGTCAGCCATTTTAGCAATTTCTAAATTATGAGTAATTAGAATAATTGTTTGTTTTAATTCTTTATTAGACTTCTTAAGTAGCGAAACAATTTCTTCACTTGCTTTGGAATCTAAGTTTCCAGTTGGTTCATCAGCTAAAACTATAGACGGCTTAGTAATTAAGGCTCTTCCTATAGAAGTTCTTTGTTGTTGACCACCTGATAATTCATTTGGTAAATGATTGCTCCGATTTAAAAGTCCTAGTACTTTTAATAATTCTTTAACTTCTTCTTCATCTGGTTTAACATTGTCAAGTTCTAACGGAAGTGTAATGTTTTCTTTTACATTTAGAATAGGTAATAAATTATAAAACTGATATATTAAACCTACTTGTCTTCTTCGAAAAATAGCAAGTTTATCATCATTCATTTTGAAAATGTCTGTATTATTAATATAAACTTTACCACTAGTAGGTCTATCTACTCCACCTAATAAATGTAATAGTGTTGACTTACCACTTCCACTTGCTCCAACAATTGCAACAAATTCTCCCTTTTCTACACTAAAACTAACATTATCTAAAGCAACTACTTTATTTTCTCCTTTACCATATACTTTAGTTAATTTTTCTACTCTTAATATCTCCATATTATTTCTCCTTCCATATTAATTATACACTAAATAATATGACAAGTAAGTGACAAAATAAAAATAATTAAAAAATACTCTAGTTATTACTAAAGTATTTAATGTATTAATTATAAACTATTTCGTAAGGATTTTCTGGGCTTCCATCTCCCGAAGACCATAGGACATCAGATTTGATACTAATGGCAGGACGCACGACCTTCGAGGCGTAGACAAAGTCGACGTTGAGGTGGCCAGGGTAGCCAGAACCGCCCACATGCCACGAGGTAGCACTGCTGCTGTCAGACGAGTAGGCAGGCGAAAGCAACCACCACCATTGTGTTCCTGTTATGCTTCCTCCAGCACTATTTAAATAATACCAAGCATATGGACTTATTAAACTTTTTTCACTTTTACCACCAGCATATGCTACCTCATCTGCTGTCATTAATCCTATTGGATATGTGAGTTTTGCTTCACTGTTACTTCCTGAAAATGCATCTTTTGTGTCCTCACAGTTGTATGTTGGATTTGCATTTTTTTTATATAGTCTTGTATATACATAGTAATGAAATACACTACTTGCACTATAACTTGGTGCTTTTCTATCATTACAATACACAGCATCTGTACTCAAATATTTTGTATAAGCAGATAAATTATTACTATACCAATTATCTATATATGTTTTTATTGTACTATCATTTTCATTTGTTCTGTTTGAAGCAAGTGTTCCACTCGTTCCATACATGTATCCTACATACATTGGATCTTTATATGTACTATTAAATGCACTTTGTCCTATATATCCTTGTGTTGTATCTACCCTAGTTCCTGAGTACAGCAGTCTTATGCTTCCATCTGCATTTGTTCTTATTATTCTCCAATATATATAATTTTGAATAACTCCTTTATAAGTTGGTGTTTCATTTATCCAATTACCACCATGAGTAGAACATTGACTGCTTGTAACTCCTATTACGGGTCCATACTCGGTTGTCACACAGACACCGGTTGTTTCACACTCACTTTGGCTTTCCACTAGACTAACACTTGTTATGTTATAACTACCATAACTATAATTTCCTTTGCTGACTTGATTATTGTTATATAAACAAGAAATGCTATTTTGTTTTCCAAATTTTACCCAGTTATTTTTGGCATCTCCTGCAAAATAATACACATCTTTTGCAGAAGACCCGGCAATACTTTCCGTGGCTTTATATAAAGTTCCTGTGTTAGTAGTTGTAAATACTGCACTAAACGAACTTCTTGTTTGTATTGTAGGGTTATCTTCCATTAACTTTTCTGCTAAAGTTGGTGGTAAAGTTCCTTTTTCAATGTAAAGAGTACCACTTAATATTCTACCCATGTCATCGCTTTGATCTTCTTCACTTGTTAAGTATTTAAACTCAACAGTATATGTATGAGTAACTCCTTTTGCTATCTCTACACTATATGCTAGTATTTTATCTTTTGCTTGACTACTTTTAGGTACATCTACAAAGTCACCCATATTGTATCCACCATCTGTTGATGTTATTTTGTATAGTAAGAAACCTTTTGTTACAAATGTATTTACTAAGTCTTTTATGATTATATTGTACTTATAAGTATCATTACTTTCATTTTTAACTGTAAATGTACTTGCACCACTACTCCATCCTGGTTCTATATTAGTACTAGATATATTACCTCCTCCACTTGCAAATGTTATTTTTAAGTTTGCACTGTCAAGTGATATTTCTTTTCCTTTTCCTATTATTTGTACTGT
>USFF01000030.1 GCA_900553835.1 uncultured Mycoplasmatota bacterium | reverse complement strand
ACATTATCTTTTAAAAGTTTTTGCTTCGTTTGATTTATTCTAAATAAATTAGCAACTAATTCATCTTCATTCATATTATCTAAGATATCTTCCCTATAGCGTAATTTTTTTCTTTTAAAAATATCATCAGCTGTTTCTCCATTATATAGTCCTTTATATCCTGCATTATGAAACTCAGCCATATTTTTAACTCCTGCTGAAGACGCAACTTTTTGCAAAGTGTAGTTACCTTGTCTCGTTAACTTTCTTTGATAAAATCTTTTTTCGTCATCTGATAATAAATCATATTCTTGCTCTGTTATTTCTTGTTTTCTTGTTTGTATAGCAAAATATGTTTGCCCTAAAGCAACAACTTCTTTGCTTGGATCCGCATTTTGTACTATCAAATAACATATGTATCTTGATAGTTTATAATCTTGTATATTAGCAGTGGCATTATTGTTTCTTTTTGACAACTTGTTGACCTCAACAAGTTGTTCATCTATATTAAACCCAGAATTTTTACAAGCATCTTTTGATTTATTTAAAACCTTTAAGAAATTTCTCCAGTCTTTATATTCTAGAACTTTTGAAAGTTCCTAGCATACCAATATTCATTCCCATATTCATCTACATGTTTAATATTTTCAAAAATACTATTAGTATATTTATCTCTAATTTTCTTCATTACTACCTCCTTATTTAATGCTTCATTTATAAAATTATTAAAGTCTTATTTATATAATTTATTTACAATTTTTTAAAAATTATCACAGTATAATCAATTTGTTATTCTCCTTTAATTTTTTAAATTAGTAATAAGATTATATCCCAATGACAATTTGGCAACAGGTTGCTGCCATTTTTGCATCAAATGTAAACTTATATATTTCTAAAACATTCAAAAATTTTAACAGTCTAAAAACGAATTTATTTTTCCCATCTTTACTAAATTAATTATAACATATTTATAACCATTTGCATAGAAAAACTTGCTTAAAAAAAAGCAAGTTTAAGTTAATATTTTTTACAATAAACGAACCAATTCTTTTTCTAATTAGCATCCCAAAGACTTATAAACTTAATCTACCTGCTGATAGCATAAAAAGCATACATATTATAATAACTACATAAGGTATAATCATTAAAAATAAATCTTTCACCCTCTACATCTTTAATCAGTTATAACTATATCTACTTTGATATCTAACTCTTCTCCAAAATTTTCATTTATTAAACACTCTTTATAACAAACACCTATTTTATAAACTTTATTATCTAAATAAAACCTATCATAAAAACCCTTTCCATATCCTATTCTATCATTATACTTAGAAAAACATATACCAGGTGTTATACTTACTGCATTTTCAAAACTCTTTACTTCATTATTAGTAATTGGTTCATATACACCAAAGTTTCCTTTTTCTAATTCATCCATACTTTTTATTATATAAAACTTAATTTGATTTCCTACTACTTTAGGTACAGCTATACATTTCTTACCTAGAAAATACTTAATTAAATTAATAGTATCCACTTCTTCTTTTAAAGAAACATAAATTAGTATTAATTTACTTTCTATTACCTTTTCATTACTAATAATCTTATCAAATATTAACTTATCTTTAAAAGCTTTATCAGTAATATTTTTTCTAATTAATTTATATTTACTTCTTAACTCTTCTTTCATAACTTCTTTATCTTAATACCAACTACTCCACACTTTTTTTCTTCTTCTATAGAATAGTACTCTAGCATATCTTTATAACTAGCTTTATCTTCTTTATTATATCCCATCTCTTCTTTAGAAAAAGACTTATAAAGTTCTTCAAAACTATTAAAATAATAAAGGTTCTTAATAATAACTTCCATTTTTTCTAAAGTACTTAAATTAGTAAAAACTATAGTATCACTTACTTTAAGTAGTCTTCTCTTTTCATCATTAAGCCTAAGTTCTATAGTCTTACTTCCATCTTTTATCTTATTAAAAGGATCATTTTGTAATTTCATTTCATATTTCATTAATTATCTCCACCACATTCTTACTAACATCAATATATTTAATATTAAGTTTATCACACATTCCTTTTTCTTTTTTACTTAAAAGAATTAATTTATCAAATATATCAAGTAATTCTATATCACTTTTGTTATAAGTCCAGTCATCCTTAGTTTCATAATTTCTTATATCTTTTAGTTTACTTTCCTTATCTATATTAGGATATCCTAAATAATAAATATCCCACTTATTTCTGTCTAAATATTTATTAATATCTTCTGGTAAAATATGTGCACTGTCGATTATAAATTTCTCGTTAGTAGTATCAATTATTTCTATAACTCTTGATAAAAACAAACTTAAATTCTTACTAGAAGTTTCACTTACTACTACGTTACTTGTAATATTATTCATAGGGAAATTTCTTTTAAAACTAGAAGCAAAATAATCAAGTGGAATATGGTTATAAATATCTTTTTTTAACTTCTTACTTAAAGTACTCTTACCAGATTTACTAACGCCACCTATAAAAATATTCTTCATATTAATTCCATTCAAAAAGAGGATTATCCTTATCTACATGCCCACTTACTACTTCTAAACCTTCACCTTTTAAGAAGTTAATTAACTCTTCTTTTAAAGCTTCCACTTTATCTTTGTTAGAAGTAAAACCATCTATTGGTATAAATAAATATTTACTATTTTCTGTAAGTTTACTCTTTTCCCCTTGTCTCCAAGTCCATCTTCTTGTCTTAACTTCACTTCCTGATGCATAAACAAATTCTTCGGCATCTGGGCTTTCAACTTCTTCACTTCCAAAAGGTACAAAGGTGTCTCCTTCTTTAGCTTTTCTAATTTCAATATCCCCTTTAAAATTATCTACATCATGCGCACCTATTGGTAAAATATATTTTAAACTTAAACTATTACATAAATCAACAATACTGTTAATTCTAGGGATTTCATGACCTTTACTAATTCTAGTCATTAATGCTTCAATTGAACACATATATTTATTTGGATTAATTCCTAACTTTAAAAATGCATCTCTATAAGGAATAATTAAATCATTTTCTTTTACTTTAATTCCTAAAAATTTACTTTTACAGTCTTCTAAATTCTTATTAAATTCTCTATCAATATAATCATAACTCTTAGTATTGTCAAAATCTTTAACAACTACTACCCCAAAATAAGCATCACTTACTTTATCAAAAAAATCTTTACTAACTATAAATTTCATATTTACGCAACCTTTCCAAATCTTTTAAACGGAAATAAAACTAAATCAACCTTACCCTTTATATTTTTAATATTAACTGGCCCTATCATCCTAGAATCTTTACTTACATTTCGGTTATCCCCTAAAACTATGTATTCGTTTTCTCCTGCAGTTAACTCAAAGTCATGAGTATAATCAAACTTAATAGGAGTACTAACTTCTTTATCATTTATATATAGCTTATTATTTTCATATTTTACTTTCTCAAAAGGTAGCCCTATTACTCTTTTAATAAGAGTAGTATCCTCATACTTTATAACAACTATATCATACCTATTAATACCTTTTTTTAAGCCTATTTTATTAACAAGTACTAAATCTTTGTCAAATAAAGTATCCTCCATACTAGAACCATTTACTAATCCTGGTGTAATAATAAAACTCCTAATTAAAACCACTATAACTATAATAACAATATAAGGTATAAATTCTTTTAATTTCTTAGTCATATATCCCTCCAGATTTATAGTTTAAGTATAATCAAACTTTATGCTTAAGTCAAGATAAAATCTAATAAAAAAAACTAGAATTAACTAGTTTCTTTCTTTAATTTTAAAACTTCCTTTAATGTTCTTTAAGAAGTTAAGTTTAGCTCTTCTAACTTTACCTTTTTTAACAACAGTTATCTTTTCAATTAAAGGACTGTTAACAGGGAATACTCTGTTAATACCAACATTACCTGATTTTTTTCTTACTGTAAATGTTTCACTAACACTACCACCTTTTCTAGCAGTAACTACTCCTTCGTAAGCTTGAATTCTTTCTCTTTTACCTTCTCTAATCTTAACGTCTACTCTAACAGTATCTCCTACACGAAATTCTGGAACATTAGGATTAATTTGTTTCTTATTAATCTTATCGATTAAATTCATTACTATCTTCCTTTCTTTTTGCTTTATTTAATCATAATATATAATCAGCGGATTAAGCATATATAATATACTACAAATTTCCTTATTTTGCAAGTATTTTCTCTATTTCTTCTTTAACTACTAAAGAGTTATCTTCTAGTCCAAATAAAACTTTCTCATAGTTAGATAAAAAACTAAAATCTAATTCATTTTTTAACTCTTCCATATTAATTAATCTTAAAAATCTATTTAAAGGGTTAATTATTTCTTTTTCATGATAATAATAATTATTCATTATTTTTTTACAAATAAATTCTTTTAAATTATTAAAATTATCAAAGCATTCTTTACCTAAAATATTATAAAGAGTTAATATAAAATCATAACTCATACCATCTGCATGTACTTCCATGGGGAAAATATCATGATTTTTTAAATACATTTTATTACCAATATTTCTTTTTACTAAATTAGAAAATAAATTAAAACTATAACTATCAAGTACTTTAGTAAAAGAGTTACTTACCCTATCGCCTTCTTTAATACTATAGCTAAGAATACAAAGTTTTCTTAAAACTTCACTACTCATAGCTTCCTGATAAGCATGTGCTAGTTCATGAATAATAGTAAATAAATAATAAATATTTTTAACTAAAGTATTATCTTCATACTTTACAAGCATTTCCTTTCTAGAGTGGTAAGAATTATTTAAACATCTTCTATAGAAAATAATAGTCCCTTCAGTATACTCTCCATAAAAAGGTAACCTCTTATCACTTACGCTTATACTTTTTAAATATCTAAAATTCTCTTCTCTTTTCAAAGTAATAAATAACTTTTCTATAAACTTATCACTTAAAAAACTCATAGTAGTTATATTATTAAGAAACAAGTCTAAACATTCACCATTAATCATCTATGCACCTTTAAGGTTAACTTTTTATTAATTTTATTTTTAGTAACCTTATTAATAATATCACTATCATTTTCTATACCAATTAAAACTCTTTCTTCTTCACTCATATTATTAAACTTTTCTTTATTAAATTCCTTTCCGATAGATAAATAAAATATCTCAATAGGACTATATATTTTATTATCAAATAAAACATAATCTTTAAATAATATTTCATATACAAAATCACTGAAATTACTAAAATAATATTTAAAATAAATATCAAGTTCATCATATAAAGATAAAATAAAATTAATACTTTCAAAGTTAGCTATTCTTTCAGTAGGAAAATAATCATGATACCTTTTATATAATAAATTACCTTTTATACTAGTAGGAAATATATTATAAATACTAGGATAATATGACTTAACTAAACCTTTTCTAGCTTCATAACTAAGCACTATTAAATCTTTATAATTCTTACTTAAAAGTAATCTTTTTTGAAATATATGATCTACTTCATGTAAAATTATAAATAATTTAATAATGTTTCTAGTAAATATATTATTACTAGCACTAGGATATTTCTTAAGTACTTCATTAATAAGAGAATTAATAGTTTTTTCATATAAATAAATATCTTTACCTATTTGAAAACTTATATTCTTTTTATCATTATCTACAAATATTCTTTTTAAATACCTATTAGTTTCTTTATTATAACTTACTAAAACTTTTCTAAGTTCATCTAAAAACTCTATATCTAAAAAATCAACATTACAAATATTATCTATAATATAATTTCTAACATCTTGATTAAACATACAATCCTCCTGAAGTAGAAATTATTTTACCACTTATTAAATACTTATGTCAAATAGTTATTAAATAACAAATAATTGCATAAATATTACTATGATAAAGAAATTAATATTATTGTTTAAAAAGTTTTTATTTTTTACTACTAGTTATAGCATAAATGTATTTCCAGAACCATTAAGTAAAGAAGATGAAGAAAGATACCTTTATTTATGTGTTAATGGGGATAAAAATGCAAGAGGCATACTAATAGAACATAACTTAAGATTAGTTGCGCATATAGTTAAAAAATATGAGTCATTTGATGAAAATCCTGATGATTTAATTAGTATTGGAACGATTGGGTTAATAAAAGGAATAGACACATATAACCCTAGTAAGCCTGTAAAACTTATAACTTATGCCGCTAAGTGTGTGGAAAATGAGATTTTAATGTATATTAGACAGAATAAAAGAAATTTAAACAATTTAAGTTTAAACGAAAGTATTGGTTATGATAAAGATGGTAATGAAATTACACTAGGTGAAGTATTAAAAGATGAGTACATTGATGAAGCAGAAGTAATAGATTTAAAAGATAATATAAGTTTATTAAAGAAATACTTTAATGTATTAACTAAAAGAGAAAAGGAAATTATTATAAGAAGATATGGACTACTTGATAAAGAAGAAGAAACTCAAAAAGAAATAGCAAAAGATTTAAAAATAAGTAGAAGTTATGTTAGTAGAATAGAAAAAAGAGCATTAGTAAAATTATATAGAGAATTTATTAAAAACAAAAATATATAAGTTAGAGTTTAACTCTTTCACTTATATATTTTTCTTTTATTAAACTTTTACCATTTTTATCAAGTAAACTAGAATAATTACTTTCAAAATATAAAAGTATATCTCTTATTCTTTTTATATTTTTTAAAGTTATTCCATTTATATTTTCATTATATAACTCCAAAGTAATTAAATCATAAAGTTCAGGATCAACCTTTTCAATTAAATGAATATAATCATGAGATGTACTTTGTTTAAGTATAGCCCCATTATATGGTTTATAATCTCCATCTAATCTAGAAGGTACTAGTAAATGATGAAAACTAAGTTCTTTAGTATTTATAAAATAATAACCAGCAAAATCGTATTTAAGTTTTTTTATTTTATAAGTTTTAACCATCTGTCTAACAACTTTATTCATATTTAACCACCTGATGGTTAAATATTATAAAATAGTAATGTTTATTTGTAAAGAAAAATGTGAAACAAAATTTAACGTATTTATTAAAAAATGTTTCACATAGAAAAATAGAGAAAATTATTTTTTCTCTATTTTAATAACAAATGTATTTCCTTCTTCATCAGTGTAAGTATTTTCTTCACTATTTAAGCCAGTAACTATAGTAGCTAAAAGTTCACTTTCAATTACATCTTTATAAGCAAATACTACATTATCTTGAAGTTCTTTACTAGTAACAAATTCTATATTTATTCTATCACTTATATCTAGTCCTATATTTTTTCTTAGTACTTGACATTGTCTTATTAAATCTCTTAAAGTTCCTTCGTTTTTAAGTTCTGGTGTTAAAGTTGTGTCTAATATTACATAGTTAACTCCATCACTTGTTACATCATATCCTTCTTTAGCAGAAACTCTTATATCAAGCATATCTTTATTTAAGTTATAAGTTACTCCATCAAATGTAACTGTTTTACTTTCAATATTATTAATATCTTCACTAGTAAATTCACTTACTATTTTACTAAATTCTCCAATATTCTTTCCAAATAATTTACCAACTTCTTTAAAGTTAGGTTTAACTAAATATGATAAATAACTACTTGTTTCATTAGTATAAGATACTTCTTTTACATTTAACTCTTCTTTAATTAAATCAGTTAAATCTCCAATTACACTTTCATACTTCTTATCAAGTAGAACTTTTGATAAAGGTTGTCTTATCTTAGCGCCTGCTTCTTCTCTAGCATTTCTTCCAAGACTTACTACATCCCTTACTAGATCCATTCTCTCTTCTACTTTTTCATTTATTAGTGCTTCATTACATTTAGGGAAATCACTTAAATGAACACTTTCTTCTCCAGTTAAGTTAGTATATATTTCTTCAACTAAGAATGGACTTACTGGCGCTAAAAGTTTAGATAAAGTTACAAGTACTTCATATGTTACCCTATAAACAGTCTTTTTACTATCATCAAGTTCACCTTTCCAAAATCTTCTTCTATTTCTTCTAATATACCAGTTAGATAAATCTTCACTCACAAAGTTAACTAAAGGTTTAACAACTTTATTTAAATCATATTCTTCATAAGCTTCTGTTACTTCTTTAACAAGTTTATTTAATTTAGAAAGCATCCATTCATCTATTAATTCATAACTTGTACTATTAATAAAATCTTTTGTTTCTAATTTATCTGCATTAGCATACATACTAAAGAAATTATAAGTATTTTTAAGAGTACTAAAGAATTTACTATTTACTTCTTTTACACCCTCAACATCAAACTTAAGTGGTGTCCATACAGGACTTGCATATAACATATAAAATCTTACTGCATCAGCACCATACTGCTTTATAATCTCTTCTGGATTTATAATATTGCCAGTACTTTTACTCATTTTCTTACCTTTTGCATCAAGCATCATGTCATTAACTACAACATTTTTAAATGAGCTTACTCCACTTACTAAAGTAGATATACAAATAAGTGAGTTAAACCATCCACGTGTTTGATCTACTCCTTCAGCAATAAAGTCTGCTGGGAATTGACTTTCAAATAATTCTTTATTTTCAAATGGATAATG
>USFF01000029.1 GCA_900553835.1 uncultured Mycoplasmatota bacterium | reverse complement strand
AAGAAAGGAAGTTTATATGAAAAAGAAAGAATTAATTATAATATTAGGAAGTTTGCTAGTAGTAGTTTTGTCTGTTACTTTAGCATACTTTACTACAGAAATATTTGGAAGTGGTAAAGATATATCTGTAGAAAGTACAGATTTAAAGATTATATTTACTGCAGGTACAGGTACAATAGCAGGAACAGAAATAGTACCAGGATGGAGTAGTGGAGTAAATACTTTTACAGTTAAAAATGAAAGTAATAGTGCTTATAAATATAATATAGTTATAAAAGATTTAGTAAATACTTTTGTAACTACTGGTTTTTTACAATATAAAATAACTAGTACAGATGGTGGATATAATATGAGTGACTTTAAAGATGTGCCTAAGAGCAGTACTCAAAAAGATAAGGTACTAGCTTACAGTGTAGAGATAGCTAAAGGAGATACACATACTTACAGTGTAGAGTTTAAGTATGAGAATAGTAGTGAAATAGATCAAAGTGATGATATGGGCAAAAAGTTAAGTGGTACTCTTTATATAGAAAAAGGCACTGTGGATCACGGAGATTATGAGGAAGGAACTTTAGGATGGCAAATAACGGACGATAATACGGCTAGAGAAGTGAGAACTGATTTCGCTACAACATTTACAAGTACTAACATAGGAACACTATATAAAGCTACAGAAAGTATAGTTGGAAGTAGTTCACAAGATGTCTATTACTTTGCAGGAGATGCCAAAAACAACTGGGTTAAGTTTGGAGGCTTCTACTGGAGAATAATAAGAACAAACCATGACTCTAGTATCAGACTTCTTTATGCAGGAATAAGTACTGATACAGAAGAGGGTTATATAGCTGCAAGTAAATTCAATAGTACATTTAATGATCCGATGTATGTGGGATATATGTATGGAACAAGTGGAACACTTACTTCTAACAGAACAAATGAAAATAATAGTACGATAAAAGATGTAATAGATACGTGGTATGAAAATAATTTAAAAACAAATTATGCAAAATATTTAAGTACAAATGCGGTTTATTGTAACGATAGAGAAGTGGGAAGCGGCTCTTATAACACAGCTAGTACAACGTTTGATTATGCTCCTCGCATTAGAATGAGGACAACTTATCAACCAATATATGGCTGTACAAATAATAAAGATGCATTTTCAGGAAGCAATAGTGAAGCAAAGTTAATATATCCAATAGCTTTAATGACTGCTGACGAAGTAAAATATGCAGGCGGACATAATGCAAGTTTGACTAGTCCATATACTTGGTACTATACAAATAGTGATGGCAACAGTATTACGGGTTCAACCTACTGGTGGATATTGTCTCCATTTCGCTGGGATGGTTATTCTTCGCTCTTGTCACTTATGGATGGCTCGGGCAATTTTGGTTACTTAGGATGGGACGGAGTATACAATACTCGCGCCGTTCGTCCAGTTACATCCTTAAAATCATGCGTTCTTTGGAAAAGTGGAGATGGAAGTCCTGAAAAGCCATATGAAATTGAAGAAACTGAAAGTGGTTGCTAAAGTAACTACTTTTTTGTATAATTAAAGTTAGGATGTGATGTAAATGAAACGTGCAATTTTAATAGATGGGAATAACTTATTATTTAGAAGTTATTATGCAACTGCTTATTCTGGGAGTTTAATGAGAAATACTAATGGTTTTCCTACTAATGCTTTATTTGGTTTTACTAATATGATGAATAAAATAATTAATGAAGAGAAACCAGAGTACATAGTTGTTGCATTTGATAAGGGTAAAAACTTTAGACATGAAAAATATGAAAAGTATAAAGCTGGAAGAATTGAAACTCCAAAAGATTTATTAATGCAATTTCCTAAAGCATATGAAGTACTAGATGCTATGGGTATTAAATGGGTAAATTGCGATAATTATGAAGCTGATGATATAATTGGAACATTTGCTAAAATGGCTGATATTGATAAGGAATATGATGCCACTATTATAAGTAGTGATAAAGATTTACTACAATTAATAAGTAGTGATGTAAATGTTAAATTATTAAAACAAAAAGATTATATTTTAATGGATGAAAAAGTATTTTTTGATACTTATGGACTTGAACCAATTAGAATGATAGATTTAAAAGCTTTAATGGGAGATCCATCTGATAATATACCAGGAGTTAAAGGAATTGGAGAAAAAACTGCACTTAATTTACTTCACGAATATAAAACTGTAGATAATTTATATGATAATATTGATACTGTTAAAGGCAAAGTAAAAGATAAATTGCTTGAAGGAAGAGAAGATGCTTTCTTTAGCAAAGAAATTGCTACTATTTATAAAGATGTTCCTCTTAATATGACTTTTGAAGATATTAAATATATGGGATGTAAAAAAGAAGAATTAAAGAATATATATAAAGAACTTGAGTTTTATAGTATGATTAAGAAACTTGAGATGGAAGAGGATAGTGCTAAACAGTTAAGTTTATTTGAAGAGAAAAAAGAAAATGTTATTAAAGTAAGTGATAAACTTAATATTAATAAAGAATTTAGTTTTTATTTAGAACTTTCTAAAGAAAATTATCATCTTGCTAAGTTTGTTAGTTTAATTATATATGATGGAGAAAACTATTATTATTTAGATGAAAATGCTGTTATTTTAAATAAAGATATCTTTTCATATGCAGTTAACACATATGATATTAAAAAAAGTGTATGTTTTTTAAATAGATATGGTATTAAATTAAATAATCTTAAATATGATAGTTTACTTGCAGGATATTTACTTAACTATAATGTTAAAGATGACATAGCATATCTAGCAAATACTAATAACTATAATATAATTTTCTATGATACATATATGAAAGATGAAGAAATTACTATTGAAGAAGAATTATATATTAGTAATTTAGTTAGTAAAGTAAAGTTTATTCATAATACTAAAGATAAGTATTTAAATGAATTAAAAAATGAAGGAATGCTTGATTTATTTAATAGTATAGAAGTTCCTCTTACATTTGTACTTGCTAAAATGGAGTTAAATGGGTTTAGACTTAATACAAATGAACTTGATAAGATTAAAGATGATTTAGAAAATAGAATTAATGAAGTAGTTAGTGAAATATATGACACGGCAGGGGAGGAATTTAATATATTAAGTTCTAAACAAACTGGATATATATTATTTGAAAAGTTAGGGCTTCCTTATAGAAAGAAAAAAACAGATGAAAACTATAAAACAGATCATGATACTTTAATGAAATATTATGATTTAAATCCTATTATAGGGTTAATTCTTGAATATAGAAATTTATCTAAATTAATAAATACTTATATGGAAAGTTTAAAGAAGTTTGTTATGGAAGATGGTAAAATTCATACTATATTTAAACAAGCTGTTGCTAGAACTGGTAGACTTTCATGTGTAGAACCTAATTTACAAAATATTCCCATTAGAAGTGAGGAAGGTAAAAGAATTAGAAAAGCTTTCTTTCCAGAAGAAAACAATGTTCTTTTAAGTAGTGACTATTCTCAGATAGAACTTAGATTACTTGCGCATATAAGTGGGGATGAAAATTTAATTAATGCTTTTTTAAGTCATGAAGATATTCATACTAAAGTTGCAAGTGATATTTATGGAGTAGATATTAGTAATGTTACAAAAGAACAAAGAAGAAATGCTAAAGCTGTTATATTTGGTATTGTTTATGGTATAAGTGGATATGGACTATCTGAAAACTTAAGTGTTAATGCTAGTGAAGCAAAGGAATTAATTAGTAAGTATTTAACTATGTATCCTAAAGTAAAAGAATATATGGACTATATAGTTAAAGATGCTAAAGATAAAGGATATGTTAAAACTTTATTTGGAAGAAAAAGAGTAATAGAAGAACTTTCTAACACTAATTATATTATTAGAAAAAGTGGGGAGAGAATTGCTTTAAATACTGGTATACAAGGAACAGGCGCGGATATTATAAAGAAAGCAATGATAGAAATAGATAAAGAAATTACTAAGAGAAATTTAAATACTAAAATGTTAGTACAAGTTCATGATGAACTCGTATTTAGTGTACCATTTAGTGAACTAGAAGAAATGAAAACTTTAGTTAAACAAATTATGGAAAATACATATAAAATATTAGTACCACTAAAAGTAGAAATAGAGGTAGGAGATAATTGGTACGATGCTAAATAATCTCATTCCGAACTTTTCTGCATATGCAAGAAAATTCGGAATGATTTTCTTTACATTAATAGTCAAATATGTTACAATGTAAATAGAAGGGAAGATGGAATATGAAAGAAATTAATAGAGATTTTTATCTTGATAAACTCATAAAAAAAGATGGAAATGGTCAAATAAAGGTTATAACCGGGATTAGAAGATGTGGTAAATCTTATTTATTAAAAAATATATTTTATAAATATTTATTAAAACATAATGATAAAAAACATGTAATTTATATACCCTTAGATATTAAAGAAAATAAAAATCTTTTAGATGGGAATGAGTTTCTTAAGTTTGTAAAGTCATTAATTAAAGATAAGAAAAAATACTATTTACTTGTGGATGAAGTACAATTAATGGATGACTTTGTTCCAGTTTTAAACACGTTTCTTTATATGGATAATGTTGAAGTTTATGTTACTGGTTCAAATGCTAAATTACTTTCAAAAGATATTGTAACTGAATTTAGAGGCAGAGGCGATGTTGTCCATGTTTATCCTTTATCGTTTAGTGAATATTTTAAGGAGTGCGGTAAAGATAAATATGAGGCTTATGAAGAATATAGTATATATGGAGGGTTACCTTTAATCTTATCATTTGATAATGATGCTGAAAAATCTAATTATTTGAAAGATTTATTTAATGAAACTTATTTAAGAGATATCATTGAAAGAAATAATATAGAGAATTTTGAAGAATTAAATGAACTTTTAAATGTCATATCTTCACAAATTGGTTCACTAACTAATCCGCTTAAATTACAAAATAAATTTAAGAGTGAGAAGAAAATAGATATTACGGATAAAACCATTAGCACATATTTAGAATACTTTATTGATGCATTTTTAATTAATAAAGTTGAGAGATATGATGTTAAGGGTAAAAAATATATTAATTCACCTTTCAAATATTATTTTGAAGACATAGGACTTAGAAATGCAAGACTTAATTTCAGACAAATCGATAAAGGACACATAATGGAAAATATTATTTATAATGAACTTATCAGAAGAGGTTATAATGTAGATGTTGGGGTTGTGAAAGTTAACGGAAAAAATGATGATGGAAAAAGAACAGAATTATCTTATGAGGTTGATTTTGTTTGTAATCAAGGAAGTAGGAAAATATATATTCAGTCTGCATATGATATGAATAGTGATGAAAAAAGTTTGCAAGAAAGGAAGTCTTTAATTAACATAGATGATTCATTTAAAAAAATAATAATTGTAAAAGATGCAGGGAAACCAACGGTAGATGATTATGGAATCATAACTATGGGAATATATTATTTTCTAGAAAATGAAGAAAGTTTAAATGTTTTCTAAACAATTTTATTCCAAATTTTCCTGCATATTGAGGAAATTTCGGAATGGTTAGTAAGGAGGAATTATGCAAAGTAAGGTATTATTTAGAAGTTTAATTATTAATATAATTTTAACTTCTTTTAAATTTATAGGTGGAATAATAAGTAACTCTAAAACTCTTCTTTCAGATGCAGTTCATTCTTTGAGCGATACTTCTACTGATTTTATTGGTATTATTGGAAGTAAACTATCTAATAAAAAACCTGATTTAAATCACCCTTATGGTCATGGAAGAGTAGAATATTTAACTAGTATAGTTATGAGTATATTTATTATTTCTTTAGGTATAGGCATAATTATATCTTCATTTGGTTCTAAAAATAAAGTTACTAATATATTTGGTCTAATTATTTTAATTCTTACTATTGTTTTTAAATATTTACTTTCTAAATATTTATTAAGAAAAGGAAGAGAACTTAAAAGTAATATTATTTTAACTAATGCTTATGAAAGTAAAGTAGATATGTATAACTCACTTATAGCTTTTATCTTTGTTTTATTATCTTTGATAGGTAAAAGCAAAGCATTTATATATGCAGATATGATAGGATCAATATTAATAGCTTTATTTATTATTAAAATAGGTATAAGTATTTTTATAGAAAATATTAAAAGTATACTTGGAGAAAGAGAACTTGATGAAAATATTATTAATAAAGTAAAAGATATTGTTAATGAGAATAATGTTAAAATAAGAAGAATTACTCTTTTAAAATATGGATATTATTATGAAGCTACTATAGATTTATTATATAATGAAGATGCTTTACTTAAAGATGTATATAAAATAGAAAAGAAAATAAAAAATAATCTAAAGAAAAGTGATCTTTGTATTAGATACGTGACAGTAAATTTTAAACCTAAAAAAGTAAAAGAACATACTAAACTATAATAGTATGTTCTTTTATTTCTTTATTAAATATTTCCTCATTATTTGTAATAATACTATATAAATAAGTTACTTTTAATTCATTATCCATAATATCTTTTTCAAACCTATTTACTACTTTAATATTTATCTCTTTTTTAATACTAGAATAATATTCTTTACCTTTTTTAGTCATTCCAAGTATTTTAATATAATTTAAATCATTTGATTTGTTTTCTTTAGTAAAACCTGTAAATATATTTATTAATATTCTATTAACTTTATTAATAGTAACTCTCTTATTAGTTATATATTTAACTAAATCATCATAGTTATTTGTTTTTATAATTCCTTCATATATTCTATTTTCTATTCCTTCATTTACTAAATGATATTTATTAAGAAAGTTTTTTTCACTTATTACTTTATATTTAATTAATGAAAATAACTTATCATAATCAATATTTTCTATGTACTTTAAAGTATTTTTAGGTACATATTTATCTATGTTTTTTCCTTCTTTTAAAAGACTTCTTATTTCGTAAGCGCTTATAATATCTTTAGAAAGATTATTATTTTTAAAATGATTTGTTCTTTTTATTATAAATGGTTTTATATTATATTTATTTTTAATTATCTCTTTAATATAACTTACTGCTAAAATATCATTACTTTGTTTTATAGAAACTTTAGTTAAGTCATAAATGCTTTTACCTAAACTAGTAGGGTAGTTGCACCCCATATTCATATATTTCTTAACTAAACTATCAAACTCCTTGTTATTTATTTGGACGCTACTTGCTTTTTTGAGTTTTTCTAAATCACTTGTTTCACTACCAAAAACCAAAGTGTTTATTTTAAATTCATTTAACATCTTAAGCGCCGCATAACTAAATGTATCACTTGACTGATTACCAAATAGAAAAGGTATTTCTAAAACTATGTCTATACCATTTTCTAAAGCAAGTTTAGTTTTATTCCATTTGTTAATAGTGCTTACCTCTCCTCTCATGGTGTAGTTTCCACTCATAGCAATTATTATTATGCTATCTGGGAAAAGTTCTTTTATTTTATTTATTTGATATAAGTGTCCATTATGAAATGGATTATACTCAGTAACTATTCCGATTATTTCTTTCACTTTTCTTCACCAAGTATTATTTTACTAAAATTTTATATTTAAAGCAAATAAATCATTTAAAAATAGATATAAGTATGATATAATGTTTAAGAAGGGAAGGATAAGGTATGATAGATATTACTCCTTTAAAAAATGAGTCAAAAGAAAAAATAGAATTTGATGAAAATTTAGAGTATACTAGTGATGATTTAAAGAATACTAGTATTAAAAGACTAGAAAATGTTAATGCTAAAGGATCTATCAGTAGAGTAAGTGATGATGTATATCATTTAGAACTTACAATACAAGGAAATATGGTTCTTGTATGCGCTAGGAGTTTAGAAGAAGTAAATTATCCTATTAATATTTTCATAGATAAAAATGTAAGTGAAAATGTAATTCCTGACGAAAAACAAATATTTTTTCAAAATTCTCTTGATATTTTTGGAATTGTATGGGAAAATATTGTATTGGAAGTTCCACTTCGCGTGGTTAAAGAGGGTGCCCAGTTTTTAAAAGAAGGAAATGGATGGAGCCTCTTAGATGAAAACGAAAGTACTAGTAGTTCCCCATTTAGTGAACTAGGTAGTATGTTAGATATGGAGGGAAAAAGATGAAACTAGATTTACAATTATTTGCAGTACCTGCAAGAAGAACAAGTAAAACAGCTAAAAGAGCAAGAAGAACTCATTTAAAGAAAGAAGCTCCAACTGTTGTTACATGTCCTAATTGTGGAGAAGCTTTAATGCCACACCGTGCTTGTACAAAATGTGGATTTTACAAAGGTAAAGAAGTTATTAAAAAAGCTGAAAAATAAATTTTCAGTATTTTTTTTGACAAATATTTTATTATTCATAAGTTATAATCATACCAAGGAGATCATTATGAATAAAAAATATTTATTAATTGTTATTTTAATTGCTTCTTTATTTTCATTTTTAATATTTAAAAAATATAAAAGTAAAAATGAAACCATACCAAGTTATTATATACTTCAAATTGGTGCTTATAAAAACTATGATAGTGTAAATAAAATAACTAAAAAGTATGATAATTATATTGTTAAAGAGGAAGAAGAACTTTTTAAAGTATTTATTGGTGTTACTAAAAGTAATGAAGTATATGATAAATTAATTAATTTATATGGTGTTCAAAGTAATAACTTTAAAAAGAAAATTAAAATTAAAGATAAAAATTTTAGTAATAAAATAGATAAATATGATGAATTAATTAAGAAATTAGAAAATAAAAATGAAGTAGATTTAATTATGAAAGCACAGTTAAAAGAGTTAGATAAAATCTTAAAATAGCAAGTGCAATATAAAGTACTTGATATTATTTAATATAAATGATATAATGTATACATGAAGAGATACTTCATATAATA
>USFF01000028.1 GCA_900553835.1 uncultured Mycoplasmatota bacterium | reverse complement strand
TATCTATTAGTACTCTTACCTTCTTAGAATATGTATTATCATCATATCCTTTTATAAATCCATTACTCTTCCATGATGTTCTATCTGTATATTTTACTTCTAATGTATTATTAGATTTATAAGCAAGTGTATAGTTACTATCTACTGGATTAATACTAGTTATTGTTATTACAAAATAACTCTTAGTGTTCTTTGGTATAGTTACTACATTAGAGTTTACTATACTACTAGTTCCATCTTCTTTTATAGATATTCCATAATTTAGTTTTCCTATTAAAAGTTCACTAGCTTTATATTTACCTGTGGTAAATATAAAAGTTGCATAAGAAAGACCTAACACTAATGTAAATGCTAGACCTAACAATATTAATAAACCGGACTTTGTCCTAAATTTTTTTAACATATTAAACACCTAACCTATTCTCACTTATAATTCTACAGCAAGAGGAAGATGTTGTCAAGAGAAAAGAAAAAATATAAGAATTTTTTCTTATATTTTAAATTCATCAAAGAAGTCACTCATAGTCATAGTTTCATATACTTCACTATTTTCTTTCTTTTCTTCTTTTACTTCTGTTTTAACTTCTTTAGCTTCACTAGTTTCTTCTTTTGTTTCATTATTATTATTTATTACTTTAAGTCTAGCTTCTTTAAATATATTATTTATATCTTTTTTTGATATTTGACTACCAGTACTTGATTTATCCATGATACTAATATCACTAGATTTAATTAACTCTGTATCATCTTTTATGATACCAAAGTTTGTTTTAGAACTTCCTGCATATGTTTTAATAATATTGTATTTTTTAGATTTAGGACTATGAAGAATATTATCTCCTTTTAAACTTCTTTTACTATAATCTATTTCATCTAGTTTAATTCTTTTAGCAGTATTTTTATCTGTAAATATAGTAATATATTCATGATTTTCATTTGTAATGAAAGCACTTACTACTTTATCATTAGTTAATTTAATACCTTTAACTCCACTAGTTTTTAATCCTACTATTGGTATTTCTTCTTTACTAAATTTTAAAGCATAACCATTCTCAGTAATTATATAAACTAAACCATCGTTGATAGAGCTACTTATTAATTCATCTCCATCTTTTAATTTAAATATAGTCATAGGTTTAGAATATCTACTAACTGGTAAATTCTTTAGTTCTGTTTGTTTAACTAGTCCATCTTTACTAAATAAAGTAATAGTTCTAGTATCAAAAGATTTAATTCCAAATGAACTAATAATATATTCTCCTTCAGATAAAGTTATGTAACTACTAATATGTTTACCTATTTCTTTATATTTACATTCAGTAATATCTCTAACTGGTAAATATAAATAATTACCTAAATTAGTTATTAATATAATAGTATCTATATTATTTATTTTATAAAGTCCTATTAAGTAGTCATTTTCTTTTAAACCATAATCTGTTTCATTATTTTGATTATATGCTTTTATACTTAGTTTTTTAATATAACCACTTTTACTTACACTAACTATAAAGTCTTCTTTAGGTACCATAGAAAGTTCGTCTATCTTAATTTCAGTTATTTCATCTTTTATAATAGTTCTTCTAGGAGTTGCAAATTCTTTCTTAATACTCCTTAACTCTTCTTTCATAACGCCTTTTAATACTTCTTCATCACTAATTACACTAGTTAAGTAATTAATTAAATTTAGTAATTCAGAGTGTTCATTTTTTAAATCAGTTATATCAGTATTAGTAAGTTTATATAACTGCATCATAACTATAGCAGTTGCTTGTTCATTAGTAAAATCGTATTCTTTTACCAAGTTTTCTATAGCATCAGCTTTGTTTTTACTTCTTCTAATAGTTTTAATTATCTCGTCTAGTATATCTATTGCTTTTATAAAACCTTCTACTATATGAAGTCTTTTCTTAGAATGTTCTAAGTCAAACTTACTTCTATTTATAACTACTTCTTTTTTATGACTAATAAAAGCATCTAATATCTCAAGTATTCCAAGAGTTTTAGGTCTTTTATTTACAATAGCAACTACATTAAAGTTATAGTTTATTTGTAAATCAGTATTCTTAAATAAATAATTAATTATTAAATTAGCATCAGCATCTTTCTTTAGTTCAATTACTAAACGAGCCATGTTAATTCTATCAGACTCATCAATTACTTCTAAAATACCATCTATCTTTTTATCACTTTTAATGTCTTCTATTTTTTTCTTTAATGTTTCTTTTAATACTTCATAAGGTATTTCTTTAATTAGAATTTGTTTTTTACCTTTTTCTTCTATAATTTCATAGTTTGCTCTTACAACTACTTTACCTTTACCAGTAGTATAAGCATCTATTAAGCCATTTTTTCCTTCAACCACTGCGCCTGTTGGAAAATCAGGTCCCTTTATTATTTCAAGTATTGTATCAAGCCTGCAGTTAGGACTATCTATTCTTTTGATTGTGGCATCTATTACTTCTCCTAAGTTATGAGGCGGGATATTAGTTGCATATCCAGCACTTATGCCGGTTGAACCGTTAACTAAAAGAGCAGGAAAATGTGCAGGTAAGACAGTTGGCTCTAGATCTTCATCACTATAGTTTAGTGTCATTTTAACTGAGTCTTTATTTATATCCGAAAGCATTACATTTGCTATTTTAGAAAGCCTTGCTTCAGTATAACGACTAGCTGCTGGTCCATCTCCATCAATTGAACCATTATTACCATGCATTTCTACTAGAGGCTCACGCATTTTCCATCTTTGGCTTAATCTTACAAGAGCATCATATATAGAACTATCTCCATGAGGATGATAATGTCCCATTATGTCTCCTACTGCTTTAGCACTTTTTCTAAAAGGTTTATCATAAGTGTTATGACTTTCATACATACTCCAAAGTATTCTTCTTTGTACAGGTTTTAAACCATCTCTAACATCAGGTATAGCTCTGTCTTGGATTATACTTTTAGCATATCTACCAAATCTATCTCCCACTATTTCTTCAAGAGTGTAATCATATATTTTTTCTACAATTGTTTCTTCTACTTTTTTCTTTGCCATAATTACCTCCTAAAATCATCTTCTAAAGTAAAGTCTACATTTTCATTTATCCATTCTTTTCTAGGCTCTACTTTATCTCCCATTAAAGTACTTACTCTCTTTTCAGCAAGCATTGCATCTTCTATTGTAACTTTAATTAAACTTCTTCTTTTTGGATCCATAGTTGTTTCATATAACTCTTCTGCATCCATTTCACCAAGACCTTTAAATCTATTTATTTTGTATGGTCCTTTAATAGTTTTTCTTTTTTCATTTAACTCTTCATCAGTACTAATATATTCTTTAGTTTTATTGTATTCTAAACTATATAAAGGTGGATTTGCTATATAAAGCATACCATTTTCTATTAAACCTTTCATAAATCTATAGAAGAAAGTTATTAAAAGTACTTGTATATGTGCTCCATCATCATCAGCATCTGTCATAATTATAACTTTTCCGTAATTAGAGTCTTCTTTATTAAAGTCACTTCCTATACCGGCTCCTATAGTTTGTATAATTTGATTTATTTCTTCATTACCATTTATATCATTAGAAGATGCTTTCTCACAGTTTAATACTTTACCTCTTAAAGGTAATATTGCCTGTGTTTCTCTATTTCTTCCTGTTTTAGCACTTCCTCCAGCTGAGTCTCCTTCTACTAAAAATAGTTCATTCTTTTTAGCATCTTTTCCTGCTGCTTTAGTAAGTTTACCATTAAGTATTTTGTTTTTATCACTTTTAGCTTTACCACTTCTTGCTTCTTCTCTTGCTTTTCTAGCTGCTTCTCTAGCAACTTTACTTTTAAGTGCTTTATCCATTATTAGTGAAGCAACACTTTTATTTTCTTGAAGAAAATAAGTTAGTTTTTCATACACTATACTTTCAACAACAGGTTTAGCAAGTGGTGTTCCAAGTTTACCTTTAGTTTGACCTTCAAACTGAAGTAAAGCTTCAGGTATATTAACACTTATAACAGCTGTTAAACCTTCTCTAGTATCACTTCCTTCTAAAGTAGTATTTTTCCCCTTTAGAAGATTATTATTTTTAATATATTCATTAAATACTTTAGTGACAGCAGTTTTAAAACCAACTTCATGTGTACCACCATCAATTGTTTTAACATTGTTTACAAAAGATACTATATTTTCACTATAAGAGTCTGTATAACACATTGCTATTTTAACATCTATTCCGTTCTTTTCTCCAGACATATCTATTACTTTATGAAGTGCTGTTTTATTTTCGTTAATATATTCAACAAAACTGACAAGTCCATTATCATAATGGAAATTAACATGTTTATCCTCGTTTTCATCAATTATTTCTATAGTAAGTCCATTTATCAAAAATGCACTTTCTTGCATTCTTTCTTCAATAGTACTAAAGTTAAATTTAACTGTATCAAATATTTCAGGATCTGGAAAAAATTCAACTGTTGTACCAGTCTTTCTAGTTGAGCCTAGTTTAGTAAGAGGCTTATCAACATGACCTCCATTTTTAAAACTAATTTCATGTATGAAACCATCTCTATAAATAGTTACAATCATTTTTTTACTTAAAGCATTAACAACAGAAGCACCTACACCATGAAGTCCACCACTTACTTTATATCCATCTGTTTCAAACTTACCACCAGCATGTAAAACAGTATAAATAACTTCAGGTGTACTTTTACCACTTTCATGCATTCCACATGGTACACCTCTACCTTCATCTTCTACTCTTACACTTCCATTTTTAGTTAAGGTAACTTTGATTAGATTTCCAAAACCATTAATTGCTTCATCAACTGCATTATCTACAATTTCCCATACTAAATGATGAAGACCTCTTTTATCAGTTGAACCTATATACATACCAGGTCTTTTTCTAACTGCTTCTAAGCCTTCAAGAATTTTAATCGATTTATCATCATATGCCACGTTTATCACTCCTACTTATTTTAACGTTTTTTATTCTTCTTACCTTATTAATCTTATCATAAGTTTAATATTTTTGCAAAGTTTTAAAGAAAAAAAGATAATATTTATTACCTTTGTATTTTATTTATATACAAAAATCATTTATTTATATAAAAGTGTTTACATTAATATAATTTTATGATATAAATTAATCAGGATCCATTGGAAAGGAATTTTATGTTAACTAAAAACGAACTATTAAATATTAATGGTGGTAGTCTATTTAGGAATATAAAAAATTATTTTAAATTCCTTAGATATTGTGTTTGGGAATATCTTTATTATAAAATAAAAGATGCAAGATTAGGACTACGTTAACTATAAATAGTGATACTTTTAAAGTATCACTATTTTATTATTTATTCCTAATTGCAATTTTGCCAGGGGGGTTACTCGAATTTTGCCATAGAAGTTACTCAAATTTTGCCATAAAAATTACATCTATTTTTTTAGACATTTCCCTTTTATTTCTAATTTAATGCTGTTTAAATATTCTTCTGTAGTTAAACCAAGTTCATTATTAATATATTTACTATTTCTAGTTTCAACTCTTTCTACTCCGTTAGCATATGCACTTACTAAAAGAGTATCACCTTTTTCACTTGTAATAGTCATTACCCTGTTAGTTAACTTATTAAAAGTTAAATAAGCACTTTTACCTATTTTTAATTCACTAGCTGCGCCAAAAACATTTGACATAAAATCACTTTCACATGAATAATCAAGAAAAGCAATAACTGGTGTTAAATCAGTATTTTCTAATCTAAAAACATATGCAGTAGAATTTCCTACTCTATATAATCTTATAATTTTTCCTTTATAAATTTCCATAAAAACCTCCTATTATTTACGTTTTTGATAATTACTTTTAGAAATAATATCTCCTATTATTTTATTTGCATAATTATAGTTTCTTTTTACACCTAAGTCTTCTGCTTCATATGAAGCAACTACTAAACTAGTTCTCATATAATCAAATGTTCCTTTATGTTTAAAGAAATCTATATCAAAGTCATAACCATAGTGATGAAGAAATGTTCTTAAAAATACAAGTGAAGTTCTAGTATTACCTTCTCTAAAGGGATGTATTTTCCATATATCCACTAACATATTTACAGTAAAATCTATAAATTCTTCTCTACTAGCACTTTCTAAATCACTAGTTTTTATTTTGTTAAATACTTTTTCTAAATCACTTAATATATCTTCGGGCATGCTATATTTAACACTGTCTCTAAGTAACACATTTTCTTCCTTATATATAACATTTGTTCTTATTTTACCTGCAAAGCCATAAATATCTTCAAATAAAAATTTATGTAAGTCTATTAGATAAAGAACACTAGGTATATAAGGCATTTTATTAAATACCATTTTAATTTTAGTAGTTACAATATCTTTTTCTGCTTGTTTAAGCATACCAAGATCCATTATTCCCAGTTTATTATCATATAAACTTTCAAAATTATTCTCCATAGTATTCCTTTAATTTTTCTACTATTTCTTCTTCTGTAATTTCGCCATTTCTTTGTTTTTCTATAAGTTCCCTTAAATAACAAGAACCACTGCATCCATTACATGAATTTATTTCTTCACTAACTATCCAGTCAAAATCATTACTGTTAGTATTATTTTCGTTTTCATTATTCATTTTTTCTTCACCCGTTTAATATTTTATCACAAAAAGAAAAAAGTGTCTACTTTGCATAAACACTTGCTTTTTTCTTATCTTTTCCTAATCTTTCGTATTTAACTACTCCATCTATTAGTGCGAATAAAGTATGATCTTTACCCATACCACAGTTAGTACCTGGATAAATTCTAGTACCTCTTTGTCTATAAATTATAGAACCAGCACTGCAAAATTGTCCATCAGCAACTTTAGCACCAAGTCTTCTACCAGCAGAGTCACGTCCATTTTTAGTTGAACCAACACCTTTGTGGGATGCGAATAGTTGTAAATCTAATTTTAAAAATTTCACTATTTATTCCTCCTCAATTTTAATATTGTCTTTGTAGTCAGTACTTAACTCTTTAATTAAATTATAAAAGTTTTCAAGTAAAGTATTAGTAGTGTTATCCTCTTTTAAATTAAATAATTTAAATACTTTACCTTCCTCATATTTAATGCTTTCACTGTCAAACATTAAACATGCATTAACCATATAAGTAAGCATACTACTAACTCCAGCACACACTATGTCTTTACCATATATATCATATTTAGCATGTCCAGATAATTCTATAGATTTTATTATATTTTCATTTCTTTTTATAATAACTTTAATCATATTTACTTCACTTCAATTTTCTTAATTTCAACTTTAGTGTAAGGTTGTCTATGACCTTTAGTTACTCTTGAAGATTTAGTCTTATTCTTATATTTAAATACTCTAATCTTCTTTTGTTTTCCATGTTTTAAAACGCTTCCTACAACACTAGCGCCTTTAACAGTAGGTGTACCAACTTTTCCATCTACATAAAGAACTTCATTAAATACTACATCAGTATTTGCTTCGTTATCTAGTTTTTCAACATATATAACGTCTCCTTCAGTAACCATATATTGTTTTCCACCTGTTACGATAATAGCTTTCACTTTTCATACCTCCTTTATTATAAGACACGCCTTTAAGGTATAAGTTAAACTTAATTTTAGAACCTTTCAAGTGCGGTTTCCAAGGAAAGACTTCTTAGGAAACGTGTTAATTTTACCATAAATAAGTAGTAAAATCAAGCACTTACACTAAATATATGACTTAAGAAGAGTTTTTTAAACTTTAAATATATTTTTAAATTTAACGAATATATTTAAATATGATAAAGAAATTATTTAAAAATGAATTTTTTTTAGGTACATTTATTCTTCTTACAGGCGGATTTTTATCTAAATTTCTAGGCTTTATATTAAGAATAATTATAACTAGACAAATAGGAACAGAAGGAATTGGCTTATATTCTTTAATCATGCCTACTTTTGGACTATTTATTACTATTGCAACATTTAGTTATCCAGTTGCTATTAGTAAAATAATTAGTATAAGAGGTAAAAGTTCTAAAAAAGCAATTTTTTCTATTATTCCAATATCACTTATATTAAACTTATTTACTCTTATAGTTATATTTTTGATATCTAAACCTCTTGCAAGTATATTCTTAAAAGATACAAGACTTTATATGCCACTTCTATCAATTGGTTTTACTCTTCCATTTATTGGACTTTCTTCAATAATAAAAGGATACTACTGGGGAAAGCAAAGAATGGGAGTTTATATACTTTCAAATATAACCGAACAAATAGTTAGAATAATTGTACTTGTAATTTTAATTCCTAAATTAATAAATATATCACTAGTACTTACTGTATCAGTTATTATACTTGTAAATATATTAAGTGAAACTTCTAGCATCATAGTAATGCTTTTAGGTTTACCTAAAGGAATTACTATATCTAAAGAAGATATAAGACCAAGTAAAGAATATATAAAAGATATCATGAGTATAACAGTTCCATCGACTAGTAGTAAAATAGTTGGTAGCATAGCCCATTTTCTAGAGCCAATTGTACTTATAAATGTACTATCATGGATGGGTTATACAAATGATTACATTGTTACAGAATATGGTATAGTAAATGGTTACTCACTTGCTTTACTACTCGTTCCACAGTTTTTTACTATGAGTATAAGTACTTCACTAATACCAGAATTATCAAAAAATTTTGCTATAAAAGACATATCAAAATGTAAAAAAAGGCTTTATCAAATAACAGGTTTATCCTTAGCGATAGGGGCTTTTAGTACAGGTATTATCTTTGCTATTCCAGAATACTTACTAAAGTTAATTTATAATACTACGTTAGGAGTAAATTATATAAAAGTACTTGCCCCATTCTTCTTATTATATTTTATTAATACACCCCTTGCAAATGCTCTTCAAGCACTTGATATGTCCAAAGATGAAATGCAAATAACTTTAACAACTAGTTTTATAAAACTTTTCTTACTTTTAGTTTTATCTTTATTAAAAATAGGAATGTACTCCCTTGTACTATCTACAATAATAACTTTAATTATTAGTACATATTTACATATTAAAAAAGTAAGAGAAAAATTAAATAGTAATTAAATATAAAAAAACATAAATTAATAATTGAAGTTGTAACTTTCGTTGATGTTTTTTTGTATTAATATATTTTAATGTTAATTTTATTTAACTTAAGCAGTTTTTACGATCATAATTAAACACGACCAGGTACAAAACATCCACTTGTAGTACTTATTTCGTCTTATTTCCGGACACTTTTTAAAAAAAGAAAAAAAGAGGTTTACACCCGTAAACT
>USFF01000027.1 GCA_900553835.1 uncultured Mycoplasmatota bacterium | reverse complement strand
AGTTTACGGGTGTAAACCTCTTTTTTTCTTTTTTTAAAAAGTGTCCGGAAATAAGGTATAAGTATAAAGTCAAGAAAAAAATAAAATACTCTAGTTTGGAAAGAGAACTAGAGTATTTTTTGCATGCTAAATAAACTAAAAACTTATGCCGAGAAAACTTTTGACAAGTAAATAAATGATTTGTTATCTTGATGGAGTTTAATGATTGATATTTTCATTTTTTGAAAATATCAATCAATTAAAACGACTATAATAAATAAAAATCATTTATGCTTGTCATAAAGGAAATTGGAATAATTTTTAGTTTATGTATTTTTTAATTTCATTTAAGTAAATAGTAGTTAATTCATTATAAATTTTATCCCAGTTACTTACTTTTGACTTCTTCCATTTGTTTTCTAAATCAGTTAAATTTAAGTAAATAATATTAAGTGCACTTTCTTTATTAGGAAGAGCACCTCTTCCATAAAAAACTCTTTGTATTTTAGAGTTAACTGACTCCACAATATTGTTTGTATAAATGTACTTTCTTATATTAACTGGTAAATCATATAATGGTAATATTAAGTTAAAATATTCATTCGCGTGTTTATAAATAGTTCTCTTATCTTTATATTTGATATTAAATTCTTCTATAAATAAACCAGCTTGTTCTTTGTTAGAAGACGTGTAAACTTTCTTAAAATCTCCTATAACTTCTTTAGAATAAGTTTTAGTAGCATATTTTTTAAGGTTTCTAACTAAATGAACAACACATATTTGATGGAATACACCAGGGAAAGCTTCCTTTGATGCTTCAGTAATACCTGAAACACCATCACTTACTAGGAATAATAATTTTTTAACACCTCTGTCTTTTAAATCTTCAAAGACTTCAGTCCAAAAAGTTTTACTTTCTCCAATGTTTTTATTATATAGTGAGTCAATGGTATTTTTATATTCATCTTCATTACCAAGATATAAACCTACAATTTCTTTGTGACCATTTAACTTAGTTCCAACGGCTACATATACAGGAATTTTATGAGAAACAAGAGACCTGTTATCCCTTATAGTAATATATAAACAGTCAATGTTAATACAGAAATAACAAGGGTCTAATTCTTTGCTTCTCCATTCTAAAACATGATTAGCAATTTCCTGTGTAACACTACTAATATAAGCAGTACTTAAATCAATGTTAAACATGGATTTAAGTAAATCTTTAATATCATTAACTGAATTGTTTTTAGCATATAAAAGAATGAATATCATCAAGAATTCTAGTTCTTTTAGGAATGAGTATTGAGTCAAAATCTTTTTCATTTCTAAGTCTAGGTCTATTAAAATGAATATCTCTTATAGAAGTTCTTAAATTTATATTTTGAGTTGAACCATTTCTTTTATTGTCTATAATGTACTTAGAACAATATTCTAAATAAACATCAAGTTCAATATTAAGCAAAGTTTCAATAACTTGAGAGTCAAAATCAAATACTAAATCATTTAAAGAATATTCAAAAGAATAATCTTTATCAGTTATAAGTTTATTAAAAATATTTTTTTGATAAGTGCTCATGTTATCATATAAATCTTTTACAATTTTATTGCTCTTATCATTCAATTTATCAATAATTAAATCAACATAATTATACATATTACAACCTATTAAAGTATAAACCTTTCTCTTGTAAATATAGTCATTGCCATCATTAAAATAGATAGTAGAGTGGTAAAAAGATATAGAAAAATAACATTTATCTATATCTCTTTTATTAATTTCATTTAAAGTTTGATTATTCATGTAATATTGACCTCCTTGATTTAAGTAACTTATCGTTTCAGACACAGTTAAGTAAAAAAGGCTTTTTATTTTAATTAATAATACTTGACAAAATGAATTTATTTTACTATTCTTATTAATGAAAAGAGAAATTAAATATAAAATAAGATGTTAATTAATATTATATATAAGGAAAGGTGAATTAATGAAGAATTTAGTAATAGTTGAAAGTCCTAGTAAGAGTAAAACTATTGAAAAATATTTAGGAAAAGATTATAAAGTAACTAGTAGTAAGGGTCATGTTAGAGATTTAGCTACTACTGGTAAGTATGGATTAGGTGTTGATTTAGAAGATAATTTTAAACCTAATTATAAAGTTATTAAAGGTAAAGGAAAGTTAATAACTGATTTAAAGAAAGAAATTAAATCTAGTGATTATGTCATTCTTGCTACCGATCCAGACCGTGAAGGAGAAGCAATAAGTTGGCATTTAAAAGATGCTTTAGGACTTAAGGATAATTATGGAAGAGTTGTTTTTAATGAGATAACTGAAAATGCTATAAAAGAAGCATTTAAGCATCCTAGAGATATTGATATGGATTTAGTACATAGTCAAGAAAGTAGAAGAATTCTAGATAGAATAATAGGTTTTAGATTAAGTAAACTTATGCAAAGCAAGACAGAAGGTAAAAGTGCAGGAAGAGTACAAAGTGTAGCTTTAAAATTAATTGTTGATAGAGAAAGGGAAATAAATGCTTTTAAGAGTGAAGAGTATTTTACTATTGAAGCTATTTTTAAAGACTTTGAAGCTAGTTTAACTAAGTATAAGAATAAAAAGGTAGAGATTAAAACTCCAGTAGAAAGAGATAAGATACTTAATAGTTTAAGTAATGCTTTTACTATTGAAAGTGTAGAAAGTAAGGAAAAGAAAAAGAATAGTAAACTTGTCTTTACTACTAGTACTCTTACACAGATGGCTAGTATTAAACTAAATTTTAGTGCTTCTAAAACCATGCGTTTAGCACAAGGCTTATATGAAGGTAAAAAAATAGGCAATGATTTAGTTGGACTTATTTCTTACATGAGAACAGATAGTACAAGATTAAGTGATGTCTTTGTTAAAGATGTTTTTGATTATATTAAAGCTAATTATGGAAAAGAATATGTAGGTTATGTAAAGAAAACTAAAGAAAAAGAAAATGTTCAAGATGCACATGAAGGTATTAGACCTACAAGTATTTTAAGAACACCTGAAAGTATTAAAGCATATTTAACTCCTGATGAGTATAAGTTATATAATTTAATATATGTTAGAACTCTTGCTAGTTTAATGTCTGATGCTAAGGTAATGGCTACAAGTGTAGTTCTTGATAATAATGATTATAAGTTTAATGCTAGTGGACAAGTTCTTACATTTGATGGTTATTTAAAGGTATATAGTGATTTTGAAGAAAGTAAAGATAAAATACTTCCTGATTTAGCAAATTATAATTCTAATGTAATAATTAGTAAAGAAATTAAAGCTACTAGTCACTTTACTGAACCGCCTGCTAGGTTTACTGAAGATAAGTTAATTAAAGAGTTAGAAAGTCTAGGAATAGGTAGACCTAGTACATATGTTAAGATAATTGAAGTTTTAAAAGAAAGAAAATATATTACTGTTGAAAGTAAGAAATTTATTCCTACTACTGTAGGTATTCAAGTAACAGATAAATTACAAGAATTTTTTAAGTCAATTATTAATGTTGAGTATACTTCTGAAATGGAAACTGATTTAGATAAAGTTGCTGAAGGTAAAGAGGTTTGGTATGAACTACTAGACAAGTTTTATAAAGATTTTGAACCACTAGTGGATGAAGCATATTCTAAGATGGAAAAGGATGCTCCAGAAGAAACTGGCGATATTTGTCCAGAATGTGGTAAACCTTTAGTTTATAGATATGGCAAATTTGGTAAGTTTATAGCTTGTAGTGGTTATCCAGAATGTAAGTATATTCCTAAAAAAGAAAAGGAAACTACAGTTATTTGTAAGTGTCCTAAGTGTGAAGGCGATATTATAGTTAAGAGAACTAAAAGAGGAAAAGAGTTCTATGGCTGTAATAATTATCCTAAATGTAAGTATGCTCTTTGGGATAAACCAACTGGAGAAGTGTGCCCTAAATGTGGTGAATTATTAGTAGAAAAGAAAGGCGAAGTTATTTGTCCAAATTGCAAAGAGTAGTTATGCTACTCTTTTAATTTAGTTTTAAGTATGATATAATTTTTATAGAAAGAAGGAATATTATGAAATTAAATAAAAAAGGATGGGGATATGCTGTGTTTTTCTCATTCATATTACTTTTTATTATTTGTTTGATAGTAGTAGCAGTAGCTTTAAGAGCACATGGACTACTTGATGAAAATTGGAATTTTAAAGGTTTTAGTAATAAAGAAAAGACTAATTACACTTTACTTGAAAATAATGTAGTAGAAGCTTCTAAAAAGTATGTAGAAAAATATTATAACAATGAACTTGGTTTAGATACACTCTATATTAAAGTAAATCAACTTGTTAGTAATAACTTTATAGAAGAAGTAAAAGATAATGATGGAACTTGTTCTGGATATGTAAGTGTTTATTTAAATGATAGAAGTAGTATAGTTTATGAACCATATTTAAAATGTAAGAAATATACCACTAAAGGTTATAATGAAAGGCATGATGGTTAATGAGTAATAAAGTTATTGTAGTATGGGGAAGTATAATAATATTACTTGTGTGTACTTTATTCTTAATTGGATCAAAATACAAAGAAGAAATAAAATACATGTCTCTTAAAGAAGAAGTTAAAACTTCTGTTAAGAAATATATGAAAGATAATAATTTAAAAGCTCCACTAGCAATAACTAGTGAAGAATTAGAAAGTTTAGGATATATTAAAGAATTAAAACTAGAAGAAAAAGTATGCGCTAGTGATATTAACGTTAGTAAGAAATTTATTTTTACTACTTATGATATTAAATTCACTTGTATTAAAAGCAAAAATTAAATGTATAAAATAAAGTGCTTGATAAATAAAAAATATTTGATATAATTAAATTGTCAAAACGACATATAATATAAAAGGACAAACAAAATGAGTATTACCTAGTTTTCGCTGTTAGGTGTTACTCAGTCCGCATGGATTAGTGAACACCGTCTCAGTTGAGGCAGTGTTCTTTTTTTGTTACTGTTTCAGTAACTATTAACATCTATTATTTAATAGGAAGTTTAGCAAAGTAAAAGTAATTTTACTTTTTTTTGGTTATACTAATAATTGACTAAAACGCTAATTTGTGGTATATTTATGTAGTCATTTGAGAACTATTATTTTAATTTATATAATAAAAAGGAGTGATACTTTATGAATAAAATAAGAGTATTTAGTCTTGGTGGACTAAATGAAAATGGAAAGAATTTATATATAATTGAACTTAATAATAGAATTTTAATATTTGATGCTGGACTAAAGTATGCAAATGAAAAGATGCTTGGAGTAGATCATGTTATACCTGATTTTAGTTATTTAGTTCAAAATAAGAAAAGAATAGTTGGTTTATTTTTAAGTCATGCTCATTATGAAAATATCGGTGCAGTAAGTGACCTAATTAAATGCTTACCTGACTTACATGTATTTGCAACTAACTATACAAGTAAGATACTTGAAATAGAATGTGCTGAAGTTGAAGTTAAGATAAAGAATTTACATGTTATTAAACCTCACAGAAAAATAGATTTTAAAGAGTTTAGTGTATTTCCTTTTAGTGTGAGTCACAGTGTACCTGAAAGTGTTGGATATAGCATCAATACTCCTGATGGTGCAATTGTATACATGAGTGATTTTGTTATTGACTCAACTATGAAAGGTGCTTATGATATGGATTTAGGTAAGCTAGCTTATATAGGTAAACAAGGAGTACTTCTTTTAATGAATGAAAGTGTGTTTAGTGAGAAAGCTGGATTTACAAGTCCTAATCATAAACTTGATAAGTACTATAAAAATGCAATTGAAAAGAGTGAAGGAAGAGTTATTTTTAGTATTTTACCACTTCATCTCTTAACAATTCAAAACATTTTAGATGCAGTTAAAGATACTGATAGAAAAGTAGTAGTAATGGGTAAATACTTACAAAATATAATTGACATGGCTATTAAAGAAGGATATTTAAATGTACGTGAAGGTTTAATAGGTGACTTAAAAGATTTAAAAGAAAAGAATGCTGTTATACTTGTAAGTAATGATAGAGAAGCACCTTACTATAATTTATCTAGAATAGTTAATGGCTATGATAAGTATGTAATAATTGAAAAGAATGATTCAATATGTTTTGCTGATCCTTCTTATGAAGCTAATGAACTTTCTAGTGTTAAAATTAAGAATGAAATAGCAGTACATGGTATTAATATATTTGATGTTCCTAAAAATAAGAATGTTAGATTACATGCATCAAGCCAAGACTTAATGTTAATGGTAAAGATATTTAATCCTAAATATTACATGCCTATTAAAGGTGAATATCGTTATCAAGTAGGTAATGCTAAGCTTGCTTTAGAAGTTGGAATACCTAAAGAAAACATCCTTTTAAAAGAAAATGGTGATGTAGTAGAGTTTAATGATGGTAAGCTAATTCCTAAAGGAGAACATATTAAAGTTGATGATGTTTTAATTGATGGTAAGAGTTCTAACGATGTGGGAGAACTTGTTCTAAAGGATAGAGAAATGCTAGGAAATAATGGACTAGTATTAATATCAGCTACTGTTAGCAAGAAAAATAAAAATATAATAAGTGGCCCAGAAGTTTTAACAAGAGGTTTTATATTTAACAAAGATAATTTAGATATAATAGAAGAAATTAAAACTAGAAGTAAAGAAATTATTAAAAATAATACTCATAATGGTAAATATGCTGATTATTCTAAAATTAGAACTGATATTAGAGAGAATATTGGCACTTATATTTACAAACTAACTGAAAGTAAACCTGTTATTTTAACAGTTGTTCAAGAAATGTAGGTGATAGTTATGATATATTTAGACTATAGTGCTACTACTCCAGTACTTCCTGAAGTACTGGATAGTTATGTTAAAGTAACTACTGATTATATAGGTAATGCTAATTCTATACATAATTTAGGAGTTAAATCTAAAGAATTAATGCTTAAAGCTAGTAAACAAATAGCTTCTTGTTTAGGGTGCAAATTTAATGAACTTATTTATACAAGTGGATCTAGTGAAAGTAATAGTACTGCTATTAAAGGTGTGGCTTTTAAGTATAAAGAAAGAGGAAAACATATTATTACTAGTTATTACGAACATAAAAGTGTTAGTGAAACTATGAAATTTTTAGAGACTAAAGGGTTTGAAATTAGTTATATTAAGTTAAATGAAAATGGAAAAATAGATTTAAAAGATTTAGAAAGTTTAATTAGAGAAGATACTATATTAGTTAGTATATGTGCAGTCAATAGTGAAATAGGTTTCAAAGCACCCCTTAAAACTATTAGACAAATTATTAATAAGAAAAACCCTAGAGTAATATTTCATTCAGATATGACACAAGCACTTGGTAAGATTAATATTAATTTAAATGATGTAGATTTGGCTAGTATGAGTAGTCATAAGATTTATGCACCTAAAGGAATTGGGCTTCTTTATAAGAAAAGTAATCTTGAAATTGAGCCTCTAATCTATGGACTTACTGAGAATTGCCCTTTTAGAGGTGGAACACCTGCATTACCTCTAATAGTTAGTTTTTCTAAGGCTATTAGAATTGCTACTGAAAATTTAGATAATAACTATAAGCATGTTGCAGAGTTAAATAATATGCTTAGAGATGGTCTTAAGAATATACCGGTACATATTAATTCTAATAATTTATGTGTTCCTCATATCTTTAATTTGAGCCTTAGGAAAATTAAAAGTGAAACTTTTGTAAGAGCAATTGAAAAATATGGAATATATATTAGTACTACAACAGCATGTTCTAGTAATGAACCATCTAGTATTCTTAAACATTATATTAGTGATAAAGAAATTAATACTACAAGTATTAGAATTAGTTTAAGTTATATGACTACTAAGAAAGAAATAGAAGAGTTTATTGTTTCATTTATTAAAACATATAATGAACTACTATTAAAGGAGTAACCTATGGAAGAAGTAATAATGATTAAATATGCAGAGTTAACTACTAAGAAAGATAACAGAAATTTCTTTATTAGTGCACTAGAGAAGAATATCTTATCTTGCTTAGAAGGGTTAAACCCTGCTATTAAGAAAGACTACTATAGAATGTTTATTTATGTTAATGATATAGATGAAAGTATAAAAAGACTTACTAAAGTATTTGGTATTCATGAAATAGTAAAATGCATTTTTACTGAAAGTAAAGATGTAGAGAATATTAAAAGTATAAGTAAAAGCCTAATAAAAGAAGGAACTACTTTTAAAGTTGAAACTAATAGAAGTGATAAAAGTTTTAGTATAAACAGTATGGAGTTATCAAAAATAGTTGGAGGATATCTTTTAAAAAATATACCTAACTTAAAAGTAGATGTTCATAATCCTGAATGTCTAATTAATATAGAAATTAGAAGAGAAGGAGTTTATCTATATTCTAATGGAGTTAAAGGAATGGGAGGATATCCTTCTGGTACTCTTGGTAAGGCTCTTCTTATGTTAAGTGGTGGAATTGATAGTGTTGTAGCGGGATTTCTTACCATGAAAAGAGGAGTTAAGTTGGATTTTCTTTACTTTGAAAGTTTACCTCATACTAGTTTAGAAGCTAGAGAAAAGGTTATAAATCTTGCTAAAATTCTTAAGAATTATGGTAATACTGGTAAACTTTTAGTCGTTCCTTTTACAAAAATTCAAGAAACTATTTATAGAGAAATGAAAAGTGACTATATGATTACAATGATGAGAAGACAAATGTATAAAATAGCAGAAAGAGTTGCTAAAAGAAGAAATGCTAATGCTATAGTAAATGGGGAAAGTATTGGACAAGTAGCAAGTCAAACCTTAACTAGTATGAAAGTAGTTAATGATGTTACTTCTTATCCTATAATAAGACCTCTTGCTAGTTTTGATAAATTAGAGATTATGGAAATTGCTAGAAAGATAGGAAGTTATGATATAAGTATTCTTCCGTATATGGACTGCTGTACCGTATTTGTACCTACTCATCCAGTAATTAATCCAAGATTAGATATAGCAAGAAGTGAAGAAGAAAAATTAAGTAAAGAATTACTTGATGAAGCAATAAATAATATTATTAAAATTGATTTAAATGAAGAGAACCTAGAAAGTGATTTACTTTAGGTTTCTTTTTCTTAAAATTAATGGTAAAATTAACATAAAGGAAAGTGATTATATGAAAGATAAATTTAATCTAACTTTAAGAAGTATCAAATATATGCTTTACGGAATGAGAAATCAACTTTTTTGGGATGAGGATGAATACTTAAGACAGAAAATGGCATACTTTCAAAATTAATATATAAATAGTGGAAAGTTTTGATATAATATATTTATTAATGTAGTTAAATCAGGAGGTAAAGAATTATGCAAACATTACAAATAAGAAATTCAACAGCAGAATTTTTGATATTCACAAAACAAAATAAAGAAAAGACAATAGAAGTGATTGTTGATGAAGAATCAGTCT
>USFF01000026.1 GCA_900553835.1 uncultured Mycoplasmatota bacterium | reverse complement strand
TTGTTTTATTATAAGGAATTACTATAGTACTAGGTACTATTTCTGTTTGACTTACCTCTTTTTCTTCTTTTAGTTTTAACCTAGTTTCGGGTGTTAATCTACCATACTCGTTAGATTTTATTCTTTCTGCTAGTTTTCTATATGATAAATTATCTCTTATAGCAATATCAATATAATAATTAATTTCTTTGGTATCATTAAGTGGTAAAAGTAATCTTACGTGAGCCCATGTCAAAATTGGCGGCAGTGACGCCAATTTTGGTACTAAATAAAAAAATTTTATCATTCTATTAAGATCACTGTACGTATAACCTTTACCAAATTCTTTTGTTAACTTTTCTGCATATGTTTTAACTATACCTTCTCCATAATGTTTACCTGCTTCAGTAAGTTCTTTTCCAATATTATAATAAGTCTCAAGTTTACTTTTATTAGCATTATAATCTCTTACTATAGTTCTTGCTTGTTCACTTATTATATATCCCCTTATATTCTCTAAATAATTCTCTTCCATAAACTTTCCTCCTTCTGAAGGGTAGAATTATCCCCTTCCCCTTTCTTATACGAAAAAAAAGTGGGAATTACTTTTTTTATTTTCACTTTACACACAAATTTTACATCAAAATTTTACATAAAAGTGTAAAAATTCAATTTTCAAACTTAAATTTTTAAAATTAGAAAAGAAATATTTTTATATTAAAAAAGAAAGTAATTTTCATACTTTCTTTAAACTTATTTAAATAAATTTTTAATTTTAGTCCATAAACTTGTTTTTTCTTTTACATTTACGGTTTTAACTTCTTCTTTAGCTTTTTCAGAATTAATTAGCATTATGAATTTAGTTTCACCTTCCATTTTAGAACCTGCAAAACTATTATATTCATTACTTAAATTAACTAAAGCACTTACTCTTTCTTCCATAGTTTTAGTACCAGACATTAAACTACTTATTTTATTAATTCCATCTGTATTATAAGTGTTTAATCCATTATATAATTTAGTAGTGCCTTCATCTATTTTAGAAATAGCTTTATATAACTCATTTAAACTATCTTTTGTACTATTTACTGACACTTTAATAGTATTTTCATATACTAAAGCACTTACACTTTCAGCAGTACTAATACTTACTTTTTTACTTAAACTTTTAGTTACATTTTTACTAACTTTTTCAGCAACATAAGTACTAACTTCATTAGTTAAACTTTCAAAATATGGAAGTGCTTTATCTTTACTTACAACATTACAACTAAGAAGTTGTTCACTAGTCATAGCAAGTCCTTCTTTTAAAGAAGCTTTACCAGTTTCACAATTAATATAATCTCTTAAAATACCCGCATCAGTTAAATAACTAACTAAAATATTTTTAACTTTACTTTCAAGAACTTCATCTTTAGTAGAAGTCATTTCTTCTTTAACTTCACTCCATACACTTTCACTTAAATTATTTAAATATTCTTCTGTAAATGTACTTTCTACTCCTTTTACAGCACTAGCTTTAACACTCTCTATTTGTTTTTCACTTAAATATGCATCTACATTTAAAGATTTTATTTTATTATCAAGAGTATTTTTGAGTAAATTAGTGCCATCCATTAGTTCTTTACTTCCACTTACTAAAAGATCCATATTACTTTGTAAACTATCTACATTAGAATAAATATTATCTAGCTTATTAAATCTATTTAAAATACTTTTATCTACTATCTTAGGAGTAACTACAGAGTATATACTGTTTAGTTCAAATTTAGTAGTTTCTAAACTAATAGATACTTTATTTAAATTACCAGTAGTACCTAGTGACTCCATAAGTCCAGGAGTACTAATGCCAGCAATAAAAGTCTTAGACGCATTTTCTATTACTTTACCATTGTTTACTTTAATATTAGTATTATTTTTATTATCAAAGTAAGTTCCTGTTACAATAACAAATGGAGTATACATAGTTTCTTTCTTACCATTTATTAGCACATTATGTTTATCTAAGTTAGTATAAGTAATTATGATTTCTACTTTACCACTTTTACCTAGAATATCTTTTAATTCTTTTGTTTCTCCATTTAATTTATAAATAACACTTGTTTTAATAGGTAAATCTTTATTAGTTTCACCTTTATATAAAACATTACTATTATTAAGTGTCCAAGAAATACTATTATTATCTTTCTTAAATGTACTATTTTCATTCAAGTTAATTATATTATTTAAAATAGTATAATCATTTATTTCTTTTAAATTATTTTTATTAAGAATACTTTCATTTACAGTTGTCTTTTTAACTGTACCATCATTATTTAAAATAGTAAATACTGTTTCATCTTTAGATAAAGCTAGTAAACTAGTAGGCATTAAAAGCAAACCAAAGACAAAACCACTTACTACCTTTTTAATTTTATTACTTTTCATTTTATCACTTTCCTTTATTAAAATTTTATCAAATACTAGAAGTACTGAAGGAAGCACTACTAATACAACTATCATACTTATTAAGGCTCCTCTACTGATTAAAGAACATAATGAACCAACCATTTCTAGATCACTATATACTCCAACTCCAAATGTTGCAGCAAAGAAACACATTGCACTTACAATTATACTAGTACTTGTATACTTGAGAGTCTCACTTATAGCTTTTTCTTTACTCATAGTTTTTCTTCTATTTAAATAATTAGTTGTTAAAAGTATTGCATAATCTATAGTTGCGCCTAACTGGATTGTACCAAGTGTTATAGGTGCAACGAAAGGAAGTATATCCCCCATAAAATATGAAGTACCTAGATTTATAAATATTGCAAATTCAATTGTAGCAACTAGTAGTACTGGAAGCAAAAATCTTCTTAAAACAATTACAAGAATTATTAAAATACATATTACACTCCAAGTATTAACATTATTAAAGTCTTCATCACTTATAGTAATTAAGTCTTTCATAAGTGCGCCTTCTCCAGCAACTATTGCATCTTTATCATATGACTTAACTAAATTATTAATAGTTGTTAACTGACTATTTAATTCATCACTTGCAACTTCATAAATAGAATTAACAAATATAACTGAGTATTTTTCATTACTAAAAATACTATTTAACTCTTCAGGGATCATTTCTGTACTTAAACCTAAACTATTAAAAGTATCTTTAGAAAGAACTAAGTTAATTCCATCTACTTCGTTTAATTTACTAGATAATTCAGATAACTTATCATTTTTAATATCTTTATTAATTAATATAATTTCAGGACTAACTATATTAAACTTTTCTTTAATTAAATTATTTGAAGAAATACTTTCAAGTGTTTTAGGAAGTGTTTCATCAATTTTATAGTATACTTCTACTTTAGAGTTTGCTTTATACATAGGAAATAATAATAGTAAGAATATTATAAATATAATCATATAATTTTTAACTATAAAATTATTTATCTTGTTAAATGGTTTTATTATTACTTTATGACTAGTTTTTTCTATTAGCTTATCAAATGTAAGTAAAAGTGCTGGGAAAACAGTAAGTACTGTAACAAGTCCTAGTAAAACACCTTTAGCCATTACTATTCCTAAATCTTTACCTAGTGTTAAATTCATTAAACAAAGAACTAAAAATCCTGCGATTGTAGTTAAACTACTACCTGTTACAGAAGAAAATGTTTCACTTATTGCTTCTTCCATAGCTTTTTCTTTACTCATTTTATTCTTTTTATTTTCATATGCATGATATAAGAATATAGAAAAGTCTGTTGTAACACCAAGTTGTAAAACTGCCACCAGTGCTTTAGTAATATAACTTATCTCTCCTAAAAAGATATTAGTACCTAAGTTATATACAATAGCCATACCGATATTTAAAAGAAGTATAACTGGCACTAGATAAGAGTCCAAACTAATAGCAAGTACAATTAAACATAAAGCTACTGCAATAACAATATATATAGCAATTTCACTATTAGATAAATCCATGGTATCTAAAACCATACTACTCATGCCACCTATTTTTGTATTATCAGAAATACTTCTTAGTTCTCTAACAGCATCAATAGTCTTTTCACTAGAAGTACTTTCTTCAAAAGTAACAAGTAGTAAATTTGAATTATCTTTATTTAAGTGTCCTTTTATATTGTTTGGAAGCATTTCTATTGGAAAGTCACTTCCAAGCACATCAAAAGCACTTACTACTTTATTTACTCCATCTACCTTTCTCATTTCCTCTTCTACTTTTAATATCTTTGATGCTTCCATATTATCCGCTATAACCATAGCATAAGCACCCATATTAAAATCATCTGTTAAAATATTTTCTCCTTTAATAGTTTCAATATCATCTGGTAAATATACTAAAATATCATAATTTATCTTAGTAAGACTCATACCTATAAAACTTAAAACTAATAAGATTAAAGATATAATTAACACTATAGTTTTATTTTTACAAATAAATTCACTAAATTTTTTCACATTCCTCACCTTTCCGTATGATATTTTATTATTTTAGTTAATAAAAATGAATATCATTTATATATAAGATGTTTAATAACCTACACTTTTTAATATTTTGTATTAATAAATACTAGACAAGTGTTTTTTATCTTTACAAATGTATTAATTAATTTTATAATTTATGTAGGTGATTTACATGAAAGAAGATTTAAGAATTACTAAAACTCGTAAAGTTTTATATGAAACATTAACAAATCTAATGAAAGAAAAAAGTTTTGAAGAAATAAAAGTAAGTGATATATGTAAAGAAGCATTAATAAATAGATCTACTTTTTATAGTCATTATAGTGATAAATATGAATTATTTTTAGAACTTATAACTGCTTTAAAAAATAATTTATTTACTTCTTTAAATACTAATTCAAATAGTGTTAATACAAGAGAATATTTTACTCTTTTAATAGAGTTATTACTTGATCATATTGATGAAAAGAAAGATATCTACTATGCTATTTTAATACATAATAGAAATAGTATAGTTATAGATATAATATTAGATGCTATTCAAAAGGATATAAATACAAGACTTGAAAGTGATGAAGAATATAATAAAGTTATTCCAAATGAAATAATAACTAAATTCTATTTAGGTGGGATTGTTTCTTTAGGAATAGAATACTTAAGTAGTAAGAAGTATTCTAAAGAAGATATGTTAAAATATATTGAATATTTAATACCAGAAGACATAATAAAAGAGGCTTAAAGCCCCTTTATTATGTCTATTATTTTTTCTTTTTCTAAATTAATTTTTAAGTATTTACCATTAACTAAGACATAATCATCATCTAAATAAAAATCTATATTTTCATTATTAGTTTTAACTATTAAATGATACTTAGAATATTTTCTAGCTTTATCTATTACTTTATAATTTTTATCTAAAGAAGAATTACTAAGTACACTAGTAATACTTTCTATTTTATCTTTATCAAAAATATCATTTATTAACTCATATTTACCATCTACATTACTTTCTACTGTTATGCTTTCTGCCTTTGTAACTAAAGTTTTTATTTCATTAAACTTATTAAAATCTTTCTTTTCAAAACTCTTTTCCATTATTGAAAATATAACTCCTCCTAGTAATAAAATAAGTATAGCAATTAAAATATATTTCTTACTCATATGCTTCTCCTCTAGTTATATATTTCCCAACAATTGAATATTCTATACTTCTTTAGTAACATCTACCCATTTAACATAATTAGATAGTTTTTCTAACTCTGGTATAGATAACTTTATAGCAGAGTTTGCACTTCCACATGCAGGATAAACATATTCATATTTTTTAAGTGATATATCAAGATATACTTTTACGTTATCATTAAGTCCAAATGGACAAACACCACCTGGAATATGTCCAGTTAACTCTTCAACACTATCTCTATCTATCATTTTAGCTTTTACATGAAAAGTTTCTTTAAATTTATGATTGTCTATTTTATTATCTCCCTTTACTACAATAACTATCACATCATCATTGACTATGAAAGATAAACTTTTAGCAATTTCTCCTGGAGTACATTTAAGTTCTCTGCTAGCTTCTTCTACTGTTGCAGTAGATAAATCAAACTCCATTATTTTATCATCATAATTATACTTCTTTAAATATTCTTTTACTTTAATTAAACTCATACTTATCACCTACATTAATTATACAAAAAAATAGGACTTTTTTCTAGTCCTAAACATACTTATCTATATCTTTTGGTACTTTATCATTGATAACCATATTTATTATTTTATCTTCTTTTTCTTTAGTTACTTCTTTACCTGTAATAGTACTTATTTCACTAATAATATTTCTTAAAGTATCTTCATTTTTAAAGTCTCCATCTTGTAGTTCTCTAGCAAGTTTTATAATAGTATCCTTTCCTACCTTAGTTTTCTTTTCTATCTTATCAAATAGATCTTCCCTCATATTATCACCTACATTATTATATGAAAAAAGGCGAACTATGTTATTCGCCTTTATTTTTAAAGTTTAAAATAATTGGTGTACCAGAAAAATCAATATTACTTCTTATCTTATTTTCTAAATATCTTTCATAACTAAAGTGTACTAAACCTTTAGAATTTACTTCTATATCAAATTTAGGTGGTTTAACCCCACTTTGGTGTGTAAAATATATCTTAAGTCTTTTACCTTTATATGATGGTGGTGGTGTTTCTATAAAGGCATCAAGTATTATTTCATTTATAATACTAGTTTTAATTTCTTTAGTAGCATTCTCATAACTTTCAAGTACTAAAGGCATTAAAGTACTAATTCTCTTTCTAGTCTTAGCACTTAAAAAACATATTTTAGCATAAGGCATAAAAGCAAAATTATCTTTAATCTTCTTTTTCCAAAGTTTCAATTCTTCATCTTTATTATTTTCTATAGTATCCCATTTATTAACAACAATAACAACTGCTTTACCTGCCTCAAGAGCATATCCTGCTATATGTTTATCATGCTCGATTATTCCTTCTTCCGCATTTAAAACAAGTAAGCATACGTCACTTCTATCAATAGCACGCATACTTCTAAGTAGACTATACTTTTCAACACTTTCATATATCTTACCTTTTTTTCTTAAACCTGCAGTATCAATTAAAATATATTCATTTTTATTATAAACAAGTGTAGTATCAATAGCATCTCTAGTAGTACCTGCTACATCACTAACTATAACTCTTTCTTCATTTAAAAGAGCGTTAACTAAACTAGACTTACCAACATTAGGTCTGCCTATTACACTAAACTTTAATCTATTATCTTCTTCTTCATCATAAAGAATAAAATCCTTAGTTGCTTCTTCCATTAATTTATTTATTCCAATATTATGTTCAGCAGATATAGTTATATATTCATCAAACCCTAATGTATAAAAGTCATACATATTTTCTTCTGTTAATTTATTATCCACTTTATTAATAGCAACAATTACTTTTTTGTTTGTCTTTCTAAGCATATCTCTTATTAAAAGATCATTACTAGTAACTCCTTCTTTACCATCAAGAACAAAAATAATAGTATCACTTTCATTTATTCCTATTTCTACTTGTACTTTAATTTCTTCATTAAATGTTCCTTCACTAAAATCAATACCACCAGTATCTATTAAGTAAAATGGAATGTCATTAAAACTAGAACTTGCATAAATTCTATCTCTTGTAACACCTGGAGTATCTTCAATAATGCTAATTTTTTTACCTACTAATCTATTAAACAAAGTACTTTTACCTACATTTGGTTTTCCTACTAAACATATAGTTCCTTTTCTCATAGTAATTCCCCTTTCACAAGTTAAATATTATACTATATAATTCTTAAAATTAAAAGTGCTTTTAAGCACTTATTTCCCATGTAACATTATCATCTGATATTAATTTAGCTACTTCTTTACCATCAATACTATATACACCAAGAATTCTCCACATAATACCACTATAATACAAATAATTATCTGGATTATCCTTATTATACATACAAGGTTTACTCTCAGTAACACTAGTGCAGTTTAACTTGTCCTTAATAGTATCAATAAGTCCAGTAGCGTCTGATATAGTTAGTGTTCCCTCCCATACAGCAGTTATACTTTTAACACTTATCTTAATTAAAATATTTTTTTCATTTAAACTAGTATCATCAACAGGATTAATAATACATCCGTTAGCAGTATGGTTACCACTACAATTACCATTATTTGAACTTACATCTTTCTTTAAATACTTTTCATCAAGTAAATTATAAACCTTAATCATAGTATCAGTAGTTATACCCTTATCTTTAGCATATAACTCCGCAGCAGTTAAAATTTCTTTTTTCTTTTCTTCAAATAAACGAATATTCATTTTTTTCCTAATTGCAGTTATACTTGGAATAGATATACTTATAAGCACGCCTATTATCACAATTACAATTATAACTTCAGTTAAAGTAAAACCTTTTTTGTTCTTCATAAGGCGCCTCCTACTATAAATAATTATATAACAAAAAGGTAATAAAAGTCAATCTATTATTTAGTACATAATAAAATACAAGTAATATTACTTGTATTAAAATTCTAACTTCTCATCAATATAAGATTTAACATCTTCTATTTTTAAAGTAATTTGCTCCATTGTGTCTCTATCTCTTACAGTAACAGTACCGTTATTAATAGTTTCATCATCTACTGTAATGCAAAATGGAACACCTATTACATCATTTCTTCTATATCTCTTACCTATATTACCACTTTCATCATAAAGTGTATAATATTTCTTAGAAAGTTCCTTATATATTTCCATAGCTTTATCACTATGAAGTTTCTTAACAAGAGGTAAAACTGCTACTTTATAAGGTGCTAGATAAGGAATAAACTTCATAACTTCTCTAGTACTTCCATCTGCTAAAGCCTCTTCATGATAACTATTACATAAAATAGTTAAAAATAATCTTTCTACTCCAAGTGAGGGCTCAACTACATAAGGAATATATTTCTCATTAGTTTCAGGATCTAAATACTCAAGTTTCTCTTTACTTACTTCCATATGCCTTGTTAAATCATAATTAGTACGTGATGCTATACCCCATAGCTCTCCCCATCCAAATGGAAATTTATATTCAATATCTGTAGTAGCATTACTATAAAAAGATAACTCTTCTTTATCATGATCTCTAAGTCTTAAATTTTCTTCTTTAATTCCTAAAGAAAGTAAAAAATCTTTACACTTATTCTTATAATAATTAAACCAATCAAGTTCAGTACCTGGCTTACAAAAGAATTCAAGTTCCATTTGTTCAAATTCTCTTACCCTAAATATAAAGTTACCAGGTGTAATCTCATTACGAAAACTCTTACCTACTTGTCCAATACCAAATGGAAGTTTAAGTCTCATACTTCTTTGAACATTCATAAAATTAACAAATATTCCTTGTGCAGTTTCAGGTCTTAAATAAACCGTATTTTTAGAGTCTTCAGTTACTCCTTGGAATGTCTTAAACATTAAATTAAATTCTCTAATATCAGTAAAATTACTCTTACCACATTTAGGACAAGGTACTTTATTTTCCTTAATATAGTTAATTCTCTCTTCATTAGTTAAACTATCTCCTAAATTAGAAGAAGTATAATCATTAATTAAATTATCTGCTCTACACCTTGTTTTACATTCTTTGCAGTCTATTAAAGGATCACTAAATGTACTTAAATGTCCACTAGCTTCCCAAGTCTTAGGATTCATTAATATTGCAGAATCTAGCCCTACATTATTAATATCTTCCTCAATAAATTTCTTCATCCAAGCATTCTTAATATTCTTTTTAAGTTCTACTCCTATAGGTCCAAAATCCCAAGTATTAGCAAGTCCTCCATATATTTCACTTCCTTGAAATATAAATCCATATTGTTTACATAAGTTAACTAACTTATCCATTGTTAAATCTTTTTCCATTTCTTCCTCCTTAAAATAAAAACTTCTAAAATATTAGGACTAGCTTATACCCAAGCCAGCGGTTCCACCTAATTTATTCTAGAAGAATCATCTCTTAATATATAGCTCCGAGTTTTCCACGCTCATCTTCACTGCATACTAAAATTATAAAACATTTAACTATTAAAGTCAAGATATTTTTAAGTACTTTATATTGTACTAATTATAAACTATTTCGTAAGGATTTTCTGGACTTCCATCTCCTGAAGACCAAATAGCATCTGATTTGAGAGAAATGGCGGGGCGAACACCGTTCGAAATGTTCACATTGTAGCCGTTGAGGTTGCCCGGGCGGCTAGAACCATTAACGTACCAAACGTACGAATAGTTGCCACTCCAGTCCATAGGCGACAAAGACCACCACAAGTTACTTCCTGTTATACTTCCTCCTGCACTATTTAGATAATACCATGCATATGGACTAGGTAAATTTGTGCTCACTTTTCCTCCAGCATATGCTAATTCATCTGCTGTCATTAGTCCTATTGGATACATTAGTTTTGCTTCACTATTACTTCCTGAAAATGCATCTTTAATATTTGCACAGTTATAAGTTGGTGTTTTGTTTGTATATAGTCTTGTATATGTCGCATAATAGAATTCTGAACCAGTTGCGCTATATGTTCCACTTCCCACTTCTCTAT
>USFF01000025.1 GCA_900553835.1 uncultured Mycoplasmatota bacterium | reverse complement strand
CTATTAAAGACCGTCTAGGAGTTAATGCAAAACCTATTGAATGGCCTATTGGAGCAGAAGATGATTTTAGAGGAGTTATCGATTTAGTTACTAAAAAAGCAATTGAATTTGATGGTAAACCAGAAGAAAATGCTAAGGACATTGAAATCCCAGCAGATTTAAAAGATTTAGTAGAAGAAAAACATGCTGAACTTATTGATGCAGTAGCTGAATTTGATGATGAAATGATGGAAACTTACCTTGAAGGTGGAGAAGTTACTGAAGAAATGATTAAAAGAGCTATTCGTAAAGGATGCCTTGCTACTAAGTTCTTCCCAGTTATGTGTGGAGATGCTTTAGGAAATAAAGGTATTAAACCATTAATGGATGCTGTTATTGATTATTTACCTAGTCCATTAGATATTGCCTCAATTAAAGGGCATAATTTAAAAGGAGAAGAAGAAACTCGTCATCCAAGTGATTCAGAACCTTTCAGTGCTTTAGCATTTAAAGTTATGACAGATCCATTTGTTGGAACACTAACTTTCTTTAGAGTTTATTCTGGTAAACTTTCAAGTGGTAGTTATGTACTAAATTCAACAAAAGGTGAAAAAGAAAGAGTTGGTCGTATTTTACAAATGCATGCAAATACAAGAAAAGAAATTGATTGTGTTTATGCAGGTGAAATTGCCGCTGCTGTAGGTTTAAAAGATACTACTACTGCAGATACTCTATGTGATGAAAAAAATCCAGTTATATTAAAAGGTATGGAAATTCCAGAACCAGTTATTGACCTTGCTATTGAACCTAAGAGTAAAGCAGATCAAGATAAGATGGCAACTGCGCTATCTAAACTTGCTGGTGAAGATCCATCATTTAAATATCATACTGATCATGAAACTGGTCAAACAGTTATTTCAGGAATGGGTGAACTTCACTTAGACGTTCTTGTTGAAAGAATGAGAAGAGAATTTAACGTTGATTGTAATGTTGGTAAACCACAAGTTGCTTACCGTGAAACACTTACTCAAATGGGTGAATGTGAAGGTAAATACATTAAACAATCAGGTGGACGTGGACAATATGGACATGTTTGGGTTAGATTTGAACCAAATCCTGAAAAAGGTTATGAATTCGTTGATAACATCGTTGGTGGTGTAGTTCCTAGAGAATACATTTCAGTTATCGATAAAGGACTTCAGGAAGCAATGCAAACTGGTATTTTAGCAGGTTACCCAATGGTAGATGTTAAGGCTACATTATTTGATGGATCATACCACGATGTAGACTCATCAGAAATGGCATTTAAGATAGCTGCTTCACTTGCAGTAAAAGAAATGAGAAATAAATGTAAACCAGTATTACTTGAACCAATAATGAAAGTAGTAGTTACTGCTCCAGACGAATACACTGGTGCTGTAATTGGTGACTTAACTGCAAGACGTGGTAAACCACAAGGACAAGAATCTAGAGGAAATGCTATTGCATTCACTGCAATGGTACCACTAGCAGAAATGTTCGGTTATGCAACTAGTTTAAGAAGTTCTACTCAAGGTAGAGGAAACTATGTAATGGAACTAGATCATTACGAAGAAGTTCCAAAATCAATCGCTGATGAAATCATTAAAAAAAATGGTGGAAATTAGTAAAAATACTTGAAAAATAATAATAATATGATAAAATAGAATATGTAAATTAAGAAAGAGAGGAAATTATTATGGCAAAAGCTAAATTTGATCGTTCAAAACCACACGTTAACATTGGTACTATCGGCCACGTTGACCATGGTAAAACAACATTAACAGCTGCTATTACAAAAGTATTATCAGCTAAAGGTGGAGCAGAATTCATGGATTATGCAAACATTGATAAAGCTCCAGAAGAAAGAGAAAGAGGTATTACAATCAACACTGCACACGTTGAATACCAAACTGAAAAGAGACACTATGCTCACGTTGACTGTCCAGGACACGCTGACTATGTTAAAAACATGATCACAGGTGCTGCTCAAATGGATGGGGCTATCCTAGTTGTAAGTGCAACAGATGGACCAATGCCTCAAACAAGAGAACACATCCTATTATCTAGACAAGTTGGTGTACCTAAAATGGTAGTATTCATCAACAAATGTGATATGGTTGATGATCCAGAACTACTTGACTTAGTAGAAATGGAAATCAGAGAATTATTAACTGAATATGGATTTGATGGAGACAATACTCCAGTTGTAAGAGGTTCAGCTCTTAAAGCTCTAGAAGGAGACGAAAAATACGTTAAAGCAATCGACGAATTAATGGATGCAGTAGATGCTTGGATTGATACTCCAGTAAGAGATACAGAAAAACCTTTCTTAATGAGTATTGAAGACGTATTCACAATCACAGGTCGTGGTACAGTTGTTACTGGACGTGTTGAAAGAGGAATATTAAAATTAAATGACGAAGTTGAAATCGTTGGACTTAAAGATACAAAGAAAACAGTTGTTACTGGTATCGAAATGTTCAGAAAATCACTAGATTTCGCTGAAGCTGGAGACAACGCTGGTGTATTACTTCGTGGAATTAACAGAGATGACGTTGAAAGAGGACAAGTACTTGCTAAACCTGGTACAGTTACACCTCATAAAAAGTTCAAAGCAGAAGTTTATGTTCTATCTAAAGAAGAAGGTGGAAGACATACTCCATTCTTCAGTAACTATAGACCACAATTCTACTTCAGAACAACTGACGTTACTGGTGTAATCGAATTACCTGCAGGTGTTGAAATGGTAATGCCTGGTGATAACGTTTCTATTACAGTAGAACTAATCACTAAGATTGCTATCGAAAACGGAACTGAATTCTCTATCCGTGAAGGTGGTAGAACAGTTGGTGCTGGTAAAGTTACTGAAATTATTGAATAATTAAATCAAAAAAGCCTTTTTGGCTTTTTTCTTTAATTAAAATTCTAAAAAGTATTTAAATTTATAAAAATATATAGTATAATCATATCAAGAGAGATGATAAAGGATGAAAGAAATAAATAATAAGGAAGCAATTAGTTTAACTAATAGAATTTATGATGAAATTTGTAAAAATGTAAAAAAATATGATAGTCTAATTGAAGGAGACATTTCATATTCGGAAGCATTAAGAGTAAATCCTGACTACTCGGAAAGTGTTATGCAAAGTTTAGCTTTAGATATGAAAAAATTAAGAGATATTAATAAAACTAGATTTAACATGATAATTTTTGGAAAAGAAGAAGTTGATGAACAAGAATTTTATCCATTTATATATAACACACTTTCTTTTGTAGCTAATGGTATAAAAAGAGATAAAGGAGTAAACAAATAATGGATGATTTCATGGACTATTTGGGCTACCTTTATGTAAATGGTTTAGAATTAAATGAAAAAGGAGAAGAGACTCCTGTAGAAGAAGAGGAAGAGGATGAGTAAAATAATAGTAGTTGCAGGCCCAACTGCAAGCGGTAAAACTGCCTTATCAATTCATTTAGCTAAAAAATATAATGCTGAAGTTATAAATGCTGATGCCCAGCAAGTCTATAAAGATGTAAATATTGGAACAGCTAAAATAACAAAAGAAGAAATGGAAAATGTAAAACATCATTTACTAGACTTTATTCCTTTAGATAAAAACTACAGTGTAAAAGAATATCAAGAAGATGGAAGAAATGTCTTAAATAACTTAATAAATAAAAATAAAAATATAGTTATAGTAGGTGGGACAGGCTTATACATAAAAGCTCTTCTATATGATTATAAGTTTTCTAAAGAAACGAGTTCTTTAGACTTTTCTAATTTAACAAATGAAGAATTAAAAAAAGAAGTAGATAAAATATATGAAAACAATAATATTCATATAAATAACAGAAAAAGATTAGAAAGATTTCTAAGTCACTACAAAACTACTGGTAACATAATTAAAAATACTTTAGAAAAAGATAAACCTCTTTATGATTTTACATTAATTTATTTAAATCCTGATAGGGAAGAGCTATATAAGAAAATCAATGCTAGAGTAGATAAAATGATTAATGAAGGTTTACTTAATGAAACAGAAAACTTAAAAGAATACTCTAAACTAAATAGTATAATTGGATATAAAGAATTACTTGAATACATAAATGGGAAAGTTTCATTAGAAGAGGCTATAGAAAACATAAAAAGTGATACAAGAAAATATGCTAAAAGACAAAACACATTCTTTAAAAATCAATTTGATAACTTAAATATATTTAAGGTAGATTATGATAACTTTAATAATACGATAAAAAAAGTAGAGGACTATTTATCTAGCCTCTACAAAGAATGACTCGTCAAACATATGCTCTTTTGAGTCTAACTCAAAGAGTTTTTCTTTTGTTATTAAAAAATAATTATTATTATATTTATCATCATCTGAGTCATCCCAAGTTAAATCTAAATGAAGCCATTTATTACCTAAATAAACTAAATTCCATATATGATTTTTACTACTTACTTTTAAATTAGGAATATTTAATCTATCTAAGAAAATAGCCATTGTATCACTATAACCAGAACAAACTGCATAACCTTCTATTAAAGTCCCATAACTACTAGTCGAGTCATAACTTGAAGTCTCACTTTCATTATCATACTTAGTATTTTCTATAATATAGTCATGTATCTTTTCGAGTTTTTCCTTATTAGAAAGACCATCTAGTTCTAAAGATTTAAATATTAAATCAACTTTGCTATTAATTTCATTTATTTTTTCTTTACTATATTTATAATTAATATAAATTGTAACATTACCTAGAGAAGAAACTTTAGTACTAATACTTTCAAAACTATTAAAAGGATGTACATAATTATTAATATTACTCATTAAAGTATTATCTTTACCTATACTAATAATATCTTCAGTACAAGTCTTATATTCACTAGGACAATAAAAAGTAAATTCTTTCTCTCCGTTATTTAAAATATTAAAATAAATATTAATAATATCTTCTTTATTATAAGGAATATACTCTTCATTATAATTAAAATTAATATAATTATAACTTCTAGTATAAGCATTTTTTGTAACTTTAGAAGGTTCATTATTATTAATTAATAAATCTCTAACACGAGTAGTAATAATATCTATATTATCATAAATAATATAAACTATTAAAAACATTAAAATTGTAAATAAAACATTTCTTATTTTCTTCATATTTTAATCATATCAAATTAAATAAAAAAAAACAACATAATTAGTTGTTTTTACTGTTAAATTTCTTAGTTAAATTTGATTTATATCTGCTAGCAGTATTCTTTTTAATAACACCTTTACTAAAAGCTTTATCAATATTTTTAATAGCGATATTTAACTTATCTAAAGCATCACTAGCATTTTCATTTAATGCTTTTTCAAATTTCTTAATACTAGTTTTCATACTAGATTTAACATCATTATTAAGACTAGCTTTCTTTCTACTTGTTACTATTCTTTTCTTTGCACTTTTAATATTTGCCACTTTAGCACCTCCCTTTTGTTAAGTACATGATAATTTTATCAAAAAAGTGTATAAAATGCAAGTAAATGCTACATTTTAATAATGGTGATATAATGAATAAAGATAATATCTTTTTAGATAATAGTGAAATACTTATTAATTCTAGTCAAATAAAAAGAAAAGAAAACATAACCGAAAATATAAGTGTAACAGATGTACTTTTAAATAAAAGTGAAGCAAAAAAAATAAATAAAAACCCTGGAAGATACATAACAATATCATTTAATAAAAATAAAATAGATAATGAACTTGAAATTCTTTTAAAAGAGGTAGTGGCTTCTCTAAAAGAAATACTTAAATATTTAAAAGTTGGAAAAACAAAGCCATTGTTTGTAGGACTAGGTAATAAAGATTTTGCATGTGATAAATTTGGAAACACTATTATAGAAAAAATAGTAATAGATAATAATAGTTATAAAATATATAAAAATGTACTAGCAAATACTAATATAGATAGTACTTTATTTATAAAGAACTTAGCTTCTAGTTTAAATGTTAATGTAGTAATAGTATTTGACTCATTAAAAGCAGAAAATTTAGCTAGACTAGGAAGTACTATTCAAATAGCAACTACTGGTCTAAGTCCTGGAAGTGCATTTAACTCTAAAGTAAACATAATAGATAATAAAACAGTTAAAAAGCCTGTAATATGTATAGGTATACCTACAATTGTAAGCATAAAAGAGTCATGTGAGAATAAAGACTTAGTAGTTACTACTAATGATATAGACTTACTAGTAGATAATTTAAGTTCAATAGTTTCTATTGCAATAAATAGATTATTCTAACATATTATGACAAATCTTTCATACTATATATAGTAAAATCATATATAGGTGAAGAATATGAAAAAATTTATAACTAGGAAAAAGAGTAAAATTAAATATATTATAATATTTTTAATTTCTTTTTTGTGTACTATAATATTTCTAATTAAAGATAACAAATTCTTACTTAATATGCTTCTTAAAGAAACAGTAAAAGAAAAAGGTACTACTATAATAGAATACTTATCAAGTCCTAATAACACTCTATACAGTGCACTAAATAAAATAGTATCAAAAGAAGAATTTAATATATTTAATGATAACTTTGATGACTTTAACTATGAAGAAGCTAAAAGTGAATACATAGTAGATTTAACACCTAAACTTAATAGTGATAATCCTATAGTATATATATATAATACACATCAAACAGAAGAATATGATCTTAAAAATGTTTTAGACTACTCAGTAAAGCCTAATGTTATGATAGCCTCTTACATACTAAGAGAAAAACTAAATAACTTAAGTATTCCATCAGTAGTTGAAACAAATAATGTAAAAGACTATTTAGTAAAAAATAACTATAAATATAATATGAGTTATCATGCAAGTGAATACTTTGCTAGAAAGATGGAAGAAAAATACCCTAGTATTAAATATCTAATAGATATACATAGAGATAGTGGTAAATATGAAAACACTACTCTTATAGTAGGAGATAAAAAATATGCAAAAGTTTTATTTGTTGTAGGACTAGAACATACACCTAGAGAAAATAATGTAGGTTTTGCAGAAAAGTTAGAAAGTACTCTAAATAAAGAATTTAGAGGTCTATCAAGAGGTATATCATATAAACTAGGCCCAAGTAAATATGGAGTATATAATCAAAATTTAAATGGTAAAAGTGTATTAATAGAAATAGGTGGATATGAAAATAAAATAGAAGAAATAAATAATACAGTAGAAGTACTAAGTAAAGTAATTAGTGAAGTAGTTAAGGAGGATAACAATGCCTAAAAAAAAGAAAAAGAATAAACTATTTATTACTTTAATCGTACTATTTGGAATTTATATAGCTTTATATTCAGCATCTATGAGTGGCTATTATAGTTATAAAGAATATGATAAAATGCAGCTTACTAAAGAAGCAATGGAAAAATTTGAAAAAGATATAGAAGAAGGAAAAGATATAACTATAGAAGACTATATAACAGCAAAAAAAACTTATAACAATAAAATAAGTGACCTAGGAATTAAAACTGGAGAAATAACAGAAAAAATAATAGTAGATGGACTAGGTACAGTATTTAAAGTAATAAGTAAACTTGTAACTGACTAAAAAAGCAATAAGACCAAGCATGCTTTAATTATAATCCTATAATTAATTAGTCTTATTACTACTATATAATATTCATAATTACTTTAAGTGTTACTTTACATTAGTGAAATACTAGTGTATAATACTTGCTTACAGAGGTGAAAATATGGAAAATGTATACTTTGATTTATATAACTATTTAGGAAAAGAAATATATGTAACTTATTACATATTTGGAAAAGTTAAATCTAAAAAATTTACTCTCCTTTCTATAAATGAAGAACTAGGTACAATTAGTGTTTATAATAAATTTGAAAAACTAGCTTTTACACTACCATTTGTAGGAATAAGTATGAGTATAGTTTCTATAAGACTAGATAGTAAAAAGAGTAAAGCAATATACTTTAATAAATATATTTATAGTAAAACACTTAGTGCTTTTTATACTGACAAAGAAAGTGCTGAGTTAATAACTGGAAGAACATTAAAAAAAGAAATTTAATGTTCTTTTATTAATTCTCTTGCACATTTAGAGTACGTTCTTGTTAAAAGACCTTTACCTAATAAAGTGCCTCCAAAATACCTAACCACTACTATTAAAGTATTATCTAAATTGTTCTTATTAATTACTTCTAAAATAGGCAATCCTGCACTTCCAGAAGGCTCTTTATCCTCGTTTTTCCTTTCTATATTTCCAAACTTATAAGCATAACAAACATGCTTAGCTTTCTTATGTTCTTTTTTAAGTTCATTTATAATTAGATCTACTTCTTCTACTGAATTAATAAAAAACATAAACCCATAAAACTTACTTTTCTTTTCTATTACTAAACTTTCACTTAATTTTTTCATAATATAATTTTCTCAAAAATAATTATATTTTTCAAGTATAAATCATATTAATTAATAGGTGAAAAATATGAAAGTAGATGAATTCTTAAAAATAAATAGAAAAAATACTAATTACCTAAAAGGTCTTATTAAAAGAGTACTTTTAACTATTACTACTATCTTAATAGTATTAGTTTTATGTAATTCTAATAATAAAATAAAAACTTTAGTAAAAAAATATACATTAGAAGAAAATTATAATTTTTCTAAAATAAATAAAATATATAATAAATACATCTCTAAATTTAAAAAAACTAAAGAAAAAGTTAGTCTTGTTAATAATGAAAAACTTTTAAATTATAAAACCAGCGAAAAATATAAAAATGGAGTTCTACTAGAAGTAGATGATAGTACTAACGTAAAAATGTTAGAAAGTGGTTTAGTAGTATTTATTGGTAATAAAAACGATATAGAAAATGTAATAGTAGTCCAACAAAGTAATGGTATAGATGTAATGTATGGTTATGTTGAAAACTTAAATATAAAGGTATATGACTATGTAGAAAAAGGTACAATTCTTGGAATAGCTAATAAAAAATTATATTTAGAATTTAGTAAAGATGGAGCAGTAATAGATTACGAACCATATATTAAATAAAATAAAAATAGATTTTTCAACATATCTTATAATCTTACTATCATTCTTAGCAGGTTACTTTGAATATACATTTCTAACTATACTTTTAATAATAGTTCATGAACTAGGGCACTATTTAATGGGTTTATTTCTAAAACTAAAAGTAAAAGAAATAAATATCTATATGTTTGGAGGAGTAACAATATTAAATGAAGACTTAAATCTTCCAATATATAAAGAAGTACTTTTTTTAGTAATGGGACCTCTTTCTCAAATATTATTTGTGCTTCTAATAAAACTTCTATATACAATAGGCTATGTAAACGCTTTAACTTTTGATAAAATAATCATAATAAATAAATTTCTACTTACATTTAACTTACTTCCGATACTCCCACTTGATGGAGGAAAACTAGTAAATAACATACTTGATTATTTTATACCTTATAAACTAAGTCATAAAATAGCTATTATAATCTCTTTACTTTTTATACCTTTTATATTTATTATAAATAATAAACTGCTAGGAATAGTTTTAATAATCTTTTTACTTTATAAAATATATTTAGAAATAAATAATAACAAACACAAATTAAATAAATTACTTTTAGAAAGGAAGTTAAAACTATATAAATTTAAAAAACTAAAAAGAATAAACACATTTGAAGAAGTAAAAAGAAATGAGAACTTCTATATAATAAAAAATAATAAAAAGATCTATGACTTCCATTAAAATAAATTTCTCTTAAAAAGGTTGATTTAATAAAATGTTTATGATAAAATTAATTATGATAAGAGAGAGTGATAAAATGGCATTTGGAAAATTCAAATTATTTGAAACTGATGTAGAAGAAGAGGATACTAATAGTCAAGATGAAGAATACTATTCAGTAAGCATTGATGAAGTAAAAAAAGGTTCTACTGGTAAAATGATTTTAGTAGAGCCAAGAGCATATAGTGAAAGTCAGGAAATTGCTGATCACTTAAAATCTAGAAATAGTGTAGTAGTAAACTTTAAAAGAGTAACTAGTGACCAAGCAAAAAGAATAATTGACTTTTTAAGTGGAACGTTGTATGCTATAGGAGGAGATTTACAAAAAATAGGTGATGGAATTTACTTATGCACTCCTAAAAATATAGATGTACAAGGCGAAATTACCGAAGATGGTAAGAGTTCAAATGATGGGGAAGAATGGTAAAATAAAAGTATAGAGGTGTCCTTATGAACAATTTTGATACGGTTTTTAGAGGTTATGACAAAGAACAAGTTAAATCATATTTAGATAAAGTAATAAAAGAATATGAGCGTCTTTTAAATGAAAAAAAATTAGTAGATAGTAAATTAGTAGAACTTGGTAAACAACTTGAAAAATATGAAAAACTAGAAAGTACTTTAAACCGCGCACTTTTCAGTGCTGAAAGTGCTGGTGATGAAATAAAGAAACTTGCTAGAGAAGAAGCTACTAGTTTGATAAATGAAGCTAAAAGAAATGCAAATAGAATAATAAATGATGCTTTACTAAAGGCTGAAAAAGCAAATGATGATGCTGATAGATTAAAAAGAAACGTAACCTTATTAAAAAGAAGACTAAGGGCTATTATAGAAGGACAACTTGAAGTAATAGAAGAAATGGATAGACTTGATTTTAAAAATGAATAGTCACTTTTAAGTGACTATTTTTTGGAGGTAATAATGAAAGAAATATTAGAAAATATACTTAAATTTTTCTTAAGTAGTAAATTTTATGGACCAATACTTTATATATTAGTGGGGTATTTACTTTATAATTTTACAAGTAATTTAATAATTAAATTAGTAAAAAAGAATAAAAATAAAAATCATAAAAAACAAGATACTGTAATTAACTTATTTAAAAATATATTTAAATATATAATTATATTAATTGTTATATTAATGTCTTTAGAAATATATGGAATAAATACAAAGAATATATTAGCTAGTTTAGGAATACTAACGGTCGTAGTAGGACTTGCATTTCAAGACACTATTAAAAACATGTTAGCGGGTATTCTAATTATATTAGATAATAGATATAATGTAGGAGACTTTGTTAAAATAAACGACTTCACCGGAGAAGTAATTAACTTAGGACTTCAAACTACTAAATTAAAAAACTTTGATGGAAGTATATATACAATTACTAACTCAAATATCACTAGTGTAGTTAATTTTACAGAAAGTAATACAGTTTTATACTATGGTATAAATATAAGTTATGATGCTGATTTAAATAAGTTAGAAAAAGTACTAACTAAATTACTTCCTAAAATAGATAAATTAGATAATGTAGTAGGAACAAGTAAACTACTAGGATTAGACTCATTTAACTCTAGTGACATAACTTATAAATTAGAAATAACATGTAAGCCATATACTCATTTTGGAGTAAAAAGAAAAGTAAATAGATTAATAAAAGATGAATTTGATAAGCAAAATATAGAAATACCTTATAATCAAATTGATGTACATATGAAATAACACTTTAATAGTGTTTTTTATAATGTAATTAATTTTATACAAAAGTGCATAAAAAATATTGACTAGAATAAAATAATATTGTAGAATAATTAGTACAAGAGCAGAAATACTTTATACGGTATTGTATTCAGTACAATACTATGACAAGTGCAGATATGCATTCTACAAAAGGGCTGCCCAGAAATTAAATAATTAATTTTCTGAGTAGTCTCTTTTTTTGTTTTTACACTTTTTTCTTTTTCTGCACATAGAATGATTTTTTTAAGAAAGGGGAAGGAGTGAATTCTACCTTTCAGAAGGAGGAAAGTTTATGGAAGAGAATTATTTAGAGAATATAAGGGGTTTTATACTAAGCGAACAAGCAAGAGCTATAGTAAGAAATTATAATGCTAATAAGAGTAAACTTGAAACTTATTATAATATTGGTAAAGAACTTGCTGAAGCAGGAAAACATTATGGAGAAGGGATAGTTAAAACATATGCAGAAAAGTTAACTAAAGAGTTTGGAGAAAGATTTTCTACTAGAAATTTAAAATATATGAGGTGCTTTTATTATTTTCAAAAAGGGCAAACAGTGTTTGCCCAATTAACTTGGAGTCATTATACAAAGCTGCTTCCTTTAAAAAATGTTGAAGAGAAAAAAGAATAAACTATACTAATTAGCACTTGTAAACTAAACTTTTTTGTGATATTATTTTATTAGGTTACAGAAGTAACCAAG
>USFF01000024.1 GCA_900553835.1 uncultured Mycoplasmatota bacterium | reverse complement strand
TCTAATACCATCCTTTTTATTACTTATTTTTTTTACAAATAAAATTTATTAACTTAAATTATCACCTTCCTAACTAACAAAATAAAAGCAGTATTAAAATAATATAATTTATTCTAATACTGCTAATAAATTATTTGCCTTCCTACATTTTAACAATTTTTCATATCATTAATTAATTTAAGTTCGTTTAAACATTTACTATTCTTCATAAAACTTAAATTATTTTAGATTAATTCTATTACTAAAATATTAAAACTGAAAATAAATTGTATTTAGGTTTTATACCTAGGAAATAAACTTGTTTCTCTATAGTTAAAATCTACTATAATATTTAATATGACCTTCCTTAAACTTAAGTATCTTTTTATATAAGATTTATTGGTAGAGTTTAATTTTATAATTAAATTATCTTATACAAGATAATATCTTTACAATATTATCTAACTTAAGTATTAGAGAAATTGGCGGGGCGAGCACCGTTCGAATTGTTCACATTGTTGTTGTTAAGGTTGCCTGGGTTGTCAGAACCGTTCACATTCCACGAGTTAGCATTGTTGCCATTCCAATTGTTAGGCGAAAGCAACCACCCAAAGCATCAAAAGCTAAAAGAAGCTCCCACTGTAATAGTTTATTCCCTATATAAAGTGCAACTTGCACATTATACCAAAATTAAATTTCTACTTACCGGCATTACCACGCCGGTTTTTTTGCTAGCCTGTGAAAGGGTTTTCACAGGCTTTCTTCATCCTGTTCTATCAACATCCACTTGTAGTACTTATTTCGTATGGTGTTTCAGGTGCTCCATTTCCACTAGTCCAAAGTGTACAAGTTTTGAGAGAAATGGCAGGACGCACGCCGTACGAATAGTAGACAACGTCGATGCTGAGGTAGCCAGGGAAGTCAGAACCGCCCACGTGCCACACGCCAGAGCGGTAGCCATCCCAGATGTAAGGCGAAAGCAACCACCAATGTGTACTTCCTGTTATACTGCCTCCTGTACTATTTAAATAATACCATGCATATGGACTTGTTAAATTTGTAATCTTATAACCACCAGCATATGTTATTTCATCTGCTGTCATTAGCCCTATTGGATATGTTAGTTTTCCGTTTCCTCCTCCTGAGGCGCTTCCTGAAAATGCATCGTTAGAGTCTTCACAATCATATGTTGGGTTTCCTGCATTTAGTCTTGTATATACATAGTAATCAAATGAACTACTTGCATTATAACTAGGTGCTTTTCTATCATTACAATATACTGCTTCTGTACTTATATATTTTGAGTAACTTGATAAGTTTGTACTATACCAATTATCTATATATGTTTTTATTGTACTATTATTTGTATTAGTTCTATTTGAAGCAAGTGAGCCACTTGTTCCATACATATATCCTACATACATTGAATCATTAGATGTTCTATTGAATGCCTTTGTTCCTATGTATCCACTTGTTGTATCAGAACTTGTTCCCGCATAAAGTAGCCTTATACTTCCATCATGATTTGTTCTTATTATTCTCCAGTAGAATCCTGCAAATTTTACCCAGTTATTCTTTGCATCTCCAGCAAAGTAATATACATCTTTTGCAGTACTTCCTGCTATACTTTCTGTTGATTTGTATAATGTTCCTGTGTTAGTAGTTGTAAATGTTGTACTAAAGTTTGTTCTTGTACTTATTGTAGGATTATCAGATAATATTTTCTCTTCAAGTGTAGGCGGCAAATCTTCTACTTCGTAAGGAGATGCACTACTTCCATCTCCACTTTTCCAAATTAAATTTCCTTTTAAACTTATAACAGGTCTAACTCCAAGTATAGAACCTGCACCTCCTTCTCCAATTAAATTGCCACCAGTTTCTACTTCATAAGGAAATGCAGTATCTCCACTAAAATATCTTGGGGATAAAGTCCACCAATTACTACTATTAACGTTATTTCCAGCTGAGTTTTGTGTATACCATAGCCCATCAATTGGAGTACTAGTAAATATTCCTCCAGCATAAATTATTTCATCTGATGTCATGAGTCCTATTGGATATTTTAATTTTTTATTTCCAACATTTGAAGATGTATATGTAAACATATCATCTACAGATTGACTTCCACCAATCCATGCATTAGTGCTTGTATTTTTCCCGCAGTCATAACTTGGCTTTTTGTTAGAATGCACTCTAATGCCTGCACCATACTGAAAATAAGATCTCATGTTATATATTGCTGTACTTCTATCATTACAATATATAGCTTCTGTACTTATATATTTAGAGTAGTCTATTAGCTTATTAGTGCTTTCATCCGTATATTCTATTTGATAAGTAGAATTCACTATTGTTCTTGTTCCATCATACCAATTATCAATATACTCTTTTATCAAACTATTGTTTTCATTAGTTCTATTATTATCAAGACTTCCTGTTGTTCCATACATATATCCTACATTCATAGGATCTCTACTAGAATTCGAATAAGAACTTTTTCCTATATATCCAGTTGTTGTGTCTTTACTTGTGCCTACATAAAGTAATCTTATACTAGAGTCATAATTCGTTCTTATTATTCTCCAGTAGTACCCTCCAAAATATACCCAGTTATTTATTTTATTAGTTTTATCACTGCCCGCAAAATAATATACATCTTCACCATTTTCTGTGGCTTTATAAAGTGTATTTGCTATGTTAGATGTAAATGGTGTACTAAAGTCTGTTCTTGTTTCTACTTTTGGATTATCTACAAGTAATTTAGAATAAAAAGTATGATTAAAATCTATTGTACAATAGTCTGGCATTTTTATGTTAGAAAAGCTTATTGATTTATCTGAAGAATTAAATGTAGCAATTGTACCATTCTTACATGTTATTTTATTAACCGTATTATTATTTATTAATGCATTATAAGATAAACTTGTCTTTTCTCCATTTAAAGTGTAAGCCATTATTTCGTTTGGAAGTTCACTTGTTTTAAATGTTTCTTCTTTAGATATAACATTATTATCTTCTTTCTTTAAAGTGAAAAATAATACTAAACTTATATTTACAACAAAAACTCCTAATATAATAAATAACTTCTTTTTCATAAATCTTTCCTTCCTTATTTAAACACTAAAAAGAGATAGGGTTATCCTATCTCATTAAAGCACATGAAAAACCAGAAGGTTTACTATTTGTTAATAATAACCCCCCCCCTAGTACTTTATTTTGTACAAACGGACTATTGTTTTTCATGTTCTGTCTCTCCTTTGTTATTTGTAGCCTCCTACAATAAAATAATACCACAAAAATCTTGGCAATACAAGAGAATTTTGTGGTATTATGTCTCTATTGAAACTTATTCATTTGTTTCATTAATTGATTAACTTGCTTTTGATTGGGTGTTCTACCCATTCCTTTCATTAAAGTTTTAATCATTTCTTCATTAATTGGTGGGTTCTTTTTAAGTTCTTTTGTCATAAGTTTTTTAGCAATTATAAAACCTACTACTACACCTACTACTAAACCAATTAATACATATAATATATCCCAAATCATAGAATTATCCTCCCTACATATTTAATTATATAAAATATTTTAATAAAATACAACTATCTTGAATAAATATTTTTTAAGTAGAAATAGTCTATATTAGTAAAATCTACTACAAATAAATAAGGTATGTTATTTAGACATTTAAAGAATGTTGGAATTGTACTATTTGATTTAACTTTAATATGACTATTATATACTGTTAATTTAGTTGTTTCATTATTAAGAAAATCATTTATTATATGATTATCAAAGTAACAAGAATAATTTAAATTTTCAGTACATGAATCTTTTATTAATTTATTTAAATTTTTTTTAGGTATTTTTCTGCATAATTTATCAAACATTTTAAAAGCTAAAGATAAATCTTTTTTATCTAAAAGATATATACTTTCAAGTAATTTAAATAAACTCTCAGGATTATCTTTAGTTATATTATAAACTTCTTTTTTAATTAAAAAAATATAGTAAACTCTCATAATTACTCACCAAGATAAGTTTACTATATTTTATTTAAAAATTATGTCGTTTTTTCTTCTTCAGTAGTTATTTCTTCGTTATATTTAGTTTTTAAAGTAATATTAATTGTTTCTCCCTTAACTACATCTTTACCTTTTATATTAGAATTAAACGCATATCCATAACCATCAAAAGTAAATGTAACACCTAGTAAATTACCATAGTTAATTAAGTCATTTCTTGACCAGTTGTCTACATTTACATACTTATAAGTACTTGAATTAGTAAGTAAGAACACTTTATCATTAGCATTAACTATACTATTTTTAGATGGATATTGCTTTATTACTTTATCACCATCTCCAATAACAATAACATCTAAGTAATTGCCTTTTAATTCTTCTTTTACTTTGTCTGTATTTTTATTAATATAAGAATTTAATTTATAATTTGAATATTCATTCTTTTCTTCTTTTACTATTCCTAGATATGTACTAACATCTTCAATTAATTGTTTAACAGCTTGACTAGTAAGTTTAGAATTACTTATTTTACTTACTGCTAAATAAACCATTATTTCAGGATCATTATCTGGAAATAAACCAACAAAGCTTCTTACATAATCAGTACTTCCTTTTAAGTATCCTCCATCTTTACTAGCTATCTGTGCTGTTCCTGTTTTACCAATAGTTGTAACACTAGTAGTTTTGTAACTTTTACCTGAAGCAGTTTTAAAGTCACTATTAACAACATTCCACATCATATCTCTCATTTTATCTGTTGTTTCTTTACTAAATACTTTTCTTATTTCTTCTCTTTTATTTTCTAAGATTACTTTATTACTATTGGTATCAATTATTTTTTTAACTATATAAGGTTTTATCATAACACCATCATTAGCAAGCACAGTAAATGCCTGAACCATTTGTACTGGAGTTACACTCATACCTTGTCCAAAAGATGCATTAACTACTTCTATTTCATAATTAAAATTAATTTTACCTTCCTGTTCATTGGGTAAATCAATCTCTGTTTTAGAACCAAAACCTAGTTTCTGATAAAAATCTTTTAATCTATCTCTTCCTGTTCTTTGAACTAATAATGTACTAGCAACGTTAGAACTACCCCAGAAACCTTGATCAAAAGTTATTTTTCCCCATCCATATCCATTCCAGTCTTTAATAGTATAATCTCCAACTTTAATAGTACCTGAATTATATTCCTCATCCCCATTATATAGTCCACTTTCTATGCCTGACATAAAGCTAAATATTTTCATAGTACTACCTGGTTCATAAGTATAACTAACAAATGGATCATAATAACTAGTTATATTTTTAGTATTAGGATCAAAATTAGGACTAGAACTAACTCCTAATATTTCTCCTGTTTTAGCATTTATTACACTTAATGTAGCCCATTCTAAGTATGAAGCACTTTCAAGTACTTTCATAGCTTGTTCAGTAAACATTTGAATACTTGTATCTATTGTTAAATAAATATCTTTACCATCTTTTGCTTCAACTATCTCTTCATTAGTATTAGCAATTTTATACCCATAAATATCACTTTGATATGTTCTAGAACCGTTTTCACCAGTTAACAAATCATTAAACTTTAGTTCTAGTCCCATTTCTCCTATTACTTCTCCATTCTCTTTAGTTTTTGCATAACCAAGAGTATAACTTAAAAAATTTCTATTAGGATAATATCTCTTTACACTTTTAATAAAATCTATACCAGGAAGTTCAAGCGCTTCTATTTCTTCTTTTAAAAGTTCAGTTATGCCTCTTCCCCCAGGACCTAGTTCCACTTGATAAACATTCTCAGTATTAAGAAGTTTAACTATTCTTTCTTCTGTCATATTTATTAAAGGGCTCAACTTCTTAGCAGTTGTTTCTTTATCCACAACATGTTTAGGATCTTCTATATCAGTAGTTCTTTTTTCACTTAAATATGCTATTACTGTATAAGAATTAACATTTACTGCAAGTGTATTACCTAAATTATCATAAATTGTTCCTCTTTTAGCAACAATATTTTCTTTGGTAGTATTTCTATTTTCAGCAAAAGCTTTTAAATCAATTCCATCAACTTTAGGACTTAATACTACATATGAAAGTTTTAAAATTATAACTACAAATAAAAAAACTGAGAAAAGTAAAAAAAGTTTGCTAATTTTTACAGTTCTAGTTTTTTTCATAATTTCCTCCTACTCATTTATAGTTCTTATATTACTATTATTATACTCCAGTCCATAAGTAGTTGCAACAGTTTCTACATTATCCAAACTTGCAAGTTCATTTATTTTCATTTCTAAACTTTGATTTAACATAGCTTGCTTATCTATTTTTCTTCTCATACTTTCTACTTCTATATTAGTTTTAGAAAGAAGCGCCATAGAAAAAGATGTACCAAAAATATTTCCAAGAATTAATAAAACACTTAATAAAACTAAAGTTTTTTCTCCTTTTAGTAATTTAACTTTCTTTTTCTTAGCCACTTTTATTCCCTCTTTCTATAATTTTTCTATTACTCTTAATTTAGCACTTCTGCTTCTCTTATTTAACTCTAATTCTTCTTCTGTAGGCACGATAGGTTTCTTGGTTATTAGTTTTCCTTTTGGTTTTAATTCATCAAAAACAACCGGAAGTTTTTTTGCAAGTTCACTTTCTTTAGATAAGTTATTAAAAGTATTTTTAACTATTCTGTCTTCTAAACTATGAAAAGTTATAACACATAGTCTTCCACCTTTATTTAGTAAACTAAATGCATCCAATAAACTTTTTTCAAGTATTCCAAGTTCATTATTAACTTCTATTCTAATTGCTTGAAATGTTTTCCTACATGGATTTCCTTTTCTTCTATAGCTAAGGGGAACGTTATTTTTTATAACTTCCGCTAGTTCTAGGGTAGAGTTTATTGGTCTAGAACTAACTATCCCCTTAGCTATAGATTTAGCATTTGCTTCCTCTCCATATACATAGAGAATGTCTATAAGTTTTTCTAAAGAATAAGTATTAACAACTTCTTTAGCAGATAATTTCTCTCTCTTATCCATTCTCATGTCAAGAGGCGCATCCTTATGGAAGCTAAACCCTCTTTCTTGCTCGTCAAGTTGTGGACTGCTAACACCTAAATCAAATAGTATACCATCTACTTTAGTGTTAATAAAATCTTTCATATTTTTAAAATTTGTATGAAAAATTTTAAAGTTATTTCCTATAGCACTCAATTTATTTGTACTATAAGTAACTGCATCAATATCTTGATCGAAGGCGAATAGGAACCCCTCAGTTTCTAATCTCGCTAATATTTCCCCTGAGTGACCAGCATACCCAAGTGTAGCATCTATGTATGTCCCATCTGGTCTAATGTTTAAATATTCAATACTTTCATTTAATAAAACACTTTTATGCATTACATTCCTCCAGCAAACAAGTCTTCTGCCATTTCAGCAAAGCTATCCATATTTTCATTCATGAAAGCATCAAACGCTTCTTTATCCCACACCTCAACTCTTTCATTTACACCAATTATTACACAGTCTTTAGTAAGATTTGCATAACTAGTTAAAGGTGCCGGAATATTTATTCGACCTTGTTTATCGAATAATGTAGTAGATGCTCCACTTAAGAAAAATCTACTTACATTTCTAGCAGCAGTTTTAGTAAAAGGTAAAGTTTTAAGTTCGCTTGCTATCTTTGTCCATTCTTCTTTAGAATAAATGAATAAGCATTTATCTAGTCCTCTAGTGATAACAGCTTCTACTCCTAATTCACTTCTCAACTTAGAAGGAATTATAAGTCTGCCTTTATCATCTATACTATGATGAAACTCACCCATTAGCATAAGCGTCCCCCACTTTCTTCCACTTCACTCCACTGTCTACCACTATTTTACATTATTACATTTAATAAGTAAAGAGCAAAATGATAATTTTTTATAAAAAAATAAAACTTTACACATTTTGTGTAAAGTTTAATTTAACTAAATTTACCAGTTTCTAGTAAATTTATTCCTTTTTTGTAAATAGTTTTTAACTCTTCATCTGTTACTTTATCATCATGAATATAATTACTAAATACTATTTCTCCTTTATTTACAAATAAAACCATAGGTGTATAGATTTTATAATATTCTGTTTCAATATAATTCCCACTCGGAGTAGAAACTAAATATCTATCAGTAAAAGATCCTAATTTATTTAATAACTTTTCATATTCTTTTGAAGGTTTTTGTTTTACTATAATTTCCTTCTCAGTAAGTTCAAGAATAATTTCATCTTCTCTAGAATTATATACATAAATGTTTTCATTAACGTTTAGTGTTAAAAGTATATTTATGAGTCTATTTATATCCTTCCTATCGTTTACAACTACAATAACACCTTTTTCTTTATCCAAAACATTTAATAATTCAGATGCATCAATATAATTAAATAATTTATTATTATAAGTAATTAAATTATTTTCACTTTTATCTATATTTATATCTAGATATGTTAAAAAAACAAAAAGAAAGCCTAATAGTATTGACAGGCTTCCTTTTATTAATTTATTCTTTTTATTTTTTCTTTTACGCATTATTAATTTGACTCATAACTTCTTTAGCAAAGTCATCATTTCTTTTTTCCATTCCTTCGCCAACTTCATAACGAACCATTCTTTTAACTTCAGAATTATTTTTCTCAAGATAAGCACCTACTGTTAGGTCTCCATCTTTAACAAATGGTTGTTCAACTAAGCAAATCTCTGCATAAAATTTATTTAATCTTCCTGCAATTATTTTATCTACAAATTCTTTTTTAGCACCTTCATTAAGAGCTTGTTCAGTTAAAACTGTTCTTTCATGTTCTACTTCTTCAGTTGGAACATCTTCTCTTCTAGCATATTTTGGTCTCATAGCCGCACTTTGCATTGCTACATCTTTTGCTACTTCTTCATTACTTCCAGTTACTACTACTAAAGAAGCAATTCTTCCACCCATATGAATATATTTACCAAATACTTCATCATCACTCTTAGTAACTAAAGTAAATCTTCTTAAACTTAATTTTTCCCCAATAGTAGCAGTTTCATTAATAATTAAATCATTAACAGTACCATTTTCAAGCGGTAAATTAAGTGCTTCTTCTACTTCTTTTACATCACTATTTAAAATAGCTTTACCAATAGTTTCAACCATAGAAACAAATTCACTGTTTTTACTAACAAAATCAGTTTCGGAATTAACTTCAAGTATTACAGCTTTGTTTCCTTCGCTATATATAGCAGCTAAACCTTCAGCAGCAATTCTATCTTGTTTTTTAGCTGCTTTACTTATGCCTTTTTCTCTCAAATAATCAACAGCTTTATCCATATCACCATCAGTTTCAGTAAGTGCTTTTTTGCAGTCAAGCATTCCTGCACCAGTCATATCTCTTAAAGCTTTTACATCACTTGCTTTAATATCCATTTTAATCTCTCCTTATTTAATAGATTTTAATATCTCTTCTTTTTTCATTGAAGAATAACCTTTAACACCTTGTTCTTTAGCAATAACTTTAAGTTCGCTAAGTTTCATATCTTCATAATTAGTTTTAGTTTCTTCTTCTTTTTCTTCAATTTCCTTTTCTATGATCTTAACTTCTTCTTTAGAAGTATCTTTTCTTTTAACTTTAGTAAATTCTTCTTCAGTTACATAGTCTTCTAAAGGTAAATTATTACCTTCACAAACTGCATTAGCAAGTACTCCAAGTACTACTTTAACAGCTCTCACAGCATCATCATTACCTGGAATTACATAATCTACTAAATCCGGATCACTATTTGTATCAACAATACCAAATGTAGGAATTCCAAGTCTCTTAGCTTCTCTAACTGCATTAAGTTCAATTCTAGGATCTACAACTACTACTGCATTGGGAAGTTTAGCCATTTTTCTAATACCACATAAAATCTTATTAAGTTTGTCGTATTCTTTTTGTAGTTTAGCAACTTCTTTTTTAGGAAGTAACTCGAACTTACCTTCTTCTTTCATTTTTTCAATCTTATCAAGTCTATTAATTCTTTCTCTAATAGTCCTGAAGTTTGTTAATGTTCCGCCAAGCCATCTTTCAGTTACATAGTAACCATCACATCTAGTTGCTTCTTCAATTGATGCTTCTTGTGCTTGTTTTTTAGTACCAACAAATAGTACTTTTCCTCCATCTTTAGTTGCTTCTAGTAAAGCTGCATAAGCTTCTTCTAGTTTACCAACTGTTTTTTCCAAATCGATGATGTAAATATCATCTCTTGATGTAAAGATGTACTCTTTCATCTTAGGGTTCCATCTCTTAGTTTGATGTCCAAAATGAACACCTGCTTCTAATAAATAACTTTTTGACACTACTGCCATAAATATCACTCTTCCTTTCGTTTTTTCTTCCACCCAGTTCTGAATACTTACACTCTTAGAGCACTAGTAAGTAAAATTCCTAAGTGTGATTATTTTTCAAAGCAATTAATATTTTACCACAACATTATATGTAAATTCAACACTTTTTAACCCTTTTCTCTATTTTATAGTCAGTAGAAATATACCAAACAAATAAAGAACCAATAAAATTACCTAAAATACAAAGTATAATAGACCAATCAAAAGTACTAGCAACACCAAGAGTAATTATATTAGCGATAGAGTGTTGAAAACCAGAAAATATAAATAGTGGCACTCCAAAAATTATACCCAAAGCAGTTTTTTCTTTATACATTTTAACTGCTAAATACATAATAACTCCACACATAAAAGATTTTACAAAGAAACTAAACGAAAATTCATAAGTGCTTACTTTTAATAAAGCACTTTGAACTAATGATTTATCAACATAGGAATATAAATAACCAAATAAATATCCAAATATTAAGTTAACTATAAGAATAATTAAAATATCTATTACTTTAATCTTATTTTCAAAAATAAAACCACATTTACCAGTAAAAAGATTTAGATTTAAATAACACACGCCTAAAAGTCCAAATGAAAAAAGAAAAGGGCCAAGAGGATTACCTATTTTAAGAAGTACATAATTACCAAGTGAAATTAATAATGATGCTGCAATACTTTTTTTAATTAAATTTATTTTCATTTAATGCCTCCTTTGCATTCTTACTTACATCTAAATAATTAATACCAAGTTTTCACACATTTTTTGTTCATCTTTACTCAAAAGTATTAATTTATCAAATATATCAAGAAGTTTTTCATCACTTTTCTTATAAGTCCAATCTTCTTCTGTTTCATATTTTCTTATATCTTTAACTTTGCTTTCTTTGTCAGTATTGGGGTAACCCAAATAATAAATACCCCATTTATCTCTATCTAAATAAACATTAATGTCTTCTGGTAAAATATGAGCACTGTCAATTATAAATTTTTCATCAGTACTGTCTATTATTTCAATAACTCTAGATAAAAACAAACTCAAATTTTTACTGGAAGTCTTGCTTACAACAACGTTGCTTGTAATATTAGTATCAGGAAAATTCCTCTTAAAACTTGAAGCAAAGTAATCAAGAGGTATATGGTTATAATAAGCATTTTTTATTTTATTACTGAAAGCACTTTTCCCTGATTTACTAACTCCGCCTACAAAAATATTTTTCATAACGCTCTCCTCTTATTAACATACTTCTAATTAAAGTATAATAAAACTAAATACTTAAGTCAATAAGTTTTATATCTTTTTATTTTAATTCATTTTCTATCAAAAGTGATACCCTTTAGCGTTCCGTTTTTAATAGAATTAATTATAAATAAATTTATTCTATCAAAATCAGGCTCTCCACCTACTTTAGGATAGTTTTTATATTTTCCAATCTTTTCGTAAAGTTCATATATTTCTTCTTCATCAAAATACTCTATTCCAAATATCTTTTTTAGAATGTCTTTATAATATGAGTTAAGTGTATTTAAAATATAAATACATACCTCATCTATTGGAAGCACTTCTTCTTTAATAACTGTCATACTTGCTAAATTTAAAGCAGTTATTTCATCTTCAAACTTTGGCCAAAGTACACCTGGAGTATCTATTAAATCTATTTCATCGTTTATTTTAATCATATTTATACTCTTTGTTACACCAGGCTTATTACCTACTTCTTGTACTTTTTTATTAACAAGTTTATTTATTAAAGTACTTTTTCCTACGTTAGAAACCCCCACTACCATTACCTTAGCTTTCTTTTTTAATAAACCTTTTTCTTTTCTCTTCTGATTTACCTTTTGCATAAGAGTATTTATAGCTTCTATTACTTTCTTTCTTACATCATTAGATTCCATTTCACTTAAAATAACTACATAACCTAAACCTTCATAATATTTTTTCCATTTTAAAGTTTCATCTTTATCACATAAATCATATTTACTAAACACTAATATCTTTTCTTTGTTTTTAGTAAATTCATTTATATCACTAATAAAAGAACTTTTAGGAACTCTTGAATCTATCACATGAATAACTACATCTACTAAATCTATTCTCTCTTTTATTTGCCTTTTTGTCTTAGCCATATGGCCTGGATACCAATTAATATTCATTTGATTTTGTGTTTCTTTTTTATTTTCATTATTTTTCTTTTCTGCTCTAATTTTTCTTTTTTGATACATATCCATTTTTTTCACTTCTTTCTATTTCTCTTTATTTTAAAAAAATACTTAAAAAAGTATTTTCTGACTTCGTCCTTTAACTAGATGATATTATATCATAGTTTTGTCTTTTTATAAAGTCTAGTGCCTCAAAATATTTATCTTCGCATTTAAAAATTATTTTTATATTTTGATTTTCATCAATAACAATATCTTCTATTAATTCTTCTATTAATAATCTATCGATTTTTTTCACTTCTTTTAATTTTTTTATTTCATTAAACCAATCTTCATTATTTTTAGATTCAAAAGAAATATTTTCTAATCTATCTTCTAAATTAATTTTTTCTTTTCTATATTCACTTATTTTTTTACTATAATCTGCCGAATATTCCCAATATTCTGCTTCTGTTATAAATTTTTCTTTCAAATCATCTTTTATTTCATTTCGTAGTTTAACAAATTTATTTATTTCATTATCTATATTATCTATTTTTGCTTTGATAATATCGATGTCATAACTTATTTCTTTTTGGCTTACTATTTGTTCTATTTTTTGGTCTATTTCTATTACTACATTTCTAAAATTATTTATAAAATCAATTACGAGACTTTCTAATTTTTTAGAATTCCATAATTTAGTTAAATCATTAATATTATAATGTGTAATGCCATTTTCTAACTTATACACTCTTGGAGTAGATATTTGTAATGAATTTAGTTCATTTGCAATTTCCTTTTTGCTTTTTCCAGATAAAATCATTGAAAATATTTTTTTTACTATTTTAGCAGGTTCCTTATCTATTATAAATTTATACTTATCTTTAGGATCTCTTAAATAACCATAAGGAGCATAGGAACCAATAAACTTACCTTGTCCCTTTTTACTATCTAATACACTTCGGACTTTTTGAAAAATATCTCTTGCATACTCATCGTTCATTAAATTTTTAAATGGGACAATAATACTACTTGCAGATTTTGGGTCTTTACCAGTATCTATATTATCATTAATAGCAATAAATCTTATATAATTTATCTAAATGATTATATTTTTCTCCTAATCTATTCATGCCAGTATTTATTTTTATATGGCATTTTAACTTTTCATTAAAATTTAACTCTTTTATCTTTTCAGAATAATCATAGTCTATAATAGTTTGAATTAAATCATATTTCATAACATATTTTAAATCATCAAAATTAGTAAAACCTAATATTAAGATATTACCTTGTATATTATTTTTTCTTAAATATATACCTTCTTCTAATATAGCCACTGCAAAATCAGTTATACCAATTTCTGATAATTTTCTTGCTGTTAATAATGCCCCGTGTCCATAAGCATTTGCTTTTACAACTGCCATTATCTTTGTCTTTGGAGAAATTATTTTTTTTATTT
>USFF01000023.1 GCA_900553835.1 uncultured Mycoplasmatota bacterium | reverse complement strand
AAAAGATGTATATTATTTTGCAGGAGATGCAAAGAATAACTGGGTAAAGTTTGGAGGTTTCTACTGGAGAATAATAAGAACTAATCATGATGGAAGTGTAAGACTTCTATATGCAGGGACAAGTCCTGATACAACTGAAGGATATATAGGGGAAAGTGCATTTAATAGTTCTCGAGATGATTCAATGTATGTAGGATATATGTATGGAACAACAGGAAGCTTAGCTTCAAATAGAACAAATGAAAACAATAGTACGATAAAAGGAGTAATTGATACATGGTATAGTAATAACCTAAGTAGTTACACAAAATACATAAGTACAGAAGCAGTATATTGTAATGATAGAGAGGTAGGAAGTGGAACATATAGTGCAACTGGTTCACAATTCTACTATGCAGCATACTCAAGATTAAATCCAAGTACAATGACACCAACATATAATTGTACAAATAGTAAAGATGCATTTTCAGGAAGTAACAATGAGGCTAAGTTAACATATCCAATAGGATTAATGACAGCAGATGAAGTTGCATATGCAGGCGGATATAGATATAATAATTTAACAAGTCCATATGCATGGTATTATTTAAATAGTACAGGAGGAAGTATAACAGGAAGTACTTACTGGTGGTTGCTTTCGCCTTACGACTGGCGTGGCAACAGTGCTCGCGTGTGGTTCGTGCGCGGTTCTGTCGGCCCTGGCAACCTCGACTACAGCTATGTCAACTCTTCGCGCGGTGTGCGTCCTGTAATTAGTATCAAGGCAGATGCTCAATGGTCTTCAGGAGATGGAAGTTCTGAAAATTCTTACGAAATAATTTATAATTAAACCTAAAACTGATAAAATGTTTCATTTTATCAGTTTTAATATTAAATAAAAGTTAAATTCTTTTATAATTAATAAAAATATGATATACTTTTAATCGGATGTGAAAGAAAATGGACATGAATAAAATTAGAAACTTTAGTATAATTGCACATATAGATCATGGTAAAAGTACTTTAGCAGATAGAATACTTGATATATGTGGTAATGTTACAGATAGAGAAAAAAAAGCACAGCTTTTAGATAATATGGATATAGAAAGAGAAAGAGGAATTACTATTAAATTAAATGCAGTAGAACTTAAGTATAAAGGTTATACACTTCATTTAATAGATACTCCTGGACATGTAGACTTTAGTTATGAAGTATCAAGAAGTTTAGCAGCATGTGAAGGTGCTATATTAGTTGTAGATGCAACGCAAGGTATAGAAGCGCAAACACTTGCTAATTTATATTTAGCACTTGAAAATGATTTAACAATTATTCCAGTTATTAATAAAATAGATTTACCTAATGCTGATCCTGAAAGAGTAAAAGATGAACTTGTTAAAACAATAGGTTTTGAAAGAAATGAAATATTATGTGTAAGTGGTAAAACAGGCGAGGGAGTAGAGGAGTTAATGGACGCTATTATAGAAAGAGTACCTTCTCCAAAAAGTTCATCTGATAATTTAAGAGCTCTTATATTTGACTCATACTTTGATAGTTACAAAGGAATTGTAGCATTAATTAAAGTAGTAGATGGTAAAGTAAAAATAAAAGATAAAATAAAAATGATAAGTACAGGAGCGGTATATGAAGTTACTGCACTTGGAAAAACAACTCCCAAAGATAGTCCAAGAAGTGAGTTATCTAGCGGAGAAGTTGGGTATTTAACAGCAAGTATTAAAAGCATAGAAGATGTACGTGTTGGTGACACTATCTGTCATGATGGTGCTGTAGTAGAAGCACTTCCTGGTTATAAACCAATGAAACCAATGGTTTACAGTGGTTTATTTCCAATAGATAGTAGTAAATATCCAAACTTAAAAGAAGCACTTATGAAATTAAAATTAAATGATGCTGCCCTTACATTTGAGCCTGAAAAATCGGATGCTTTAGGTTTTGGTTTTAGATGTGGTTTCTTAGGATTACTTCATATGGAGATAGTAGAAGAAAGAATAGAAAGAGAATTTAATATTGAACTTATTGCAACAAGTCCTAGTGTTATTTATGAAGTAGAACTTAATAATGGAGAAAAAATTAACATAGATAGCCCAAATAAAATGCCAGATCAAAGTAAAATAAAATGTATAAAAGAGCCTTATGTAAGAACAAATGTATTTGTACCAAATGAATACGTAGGAAGTGTAATGGAACTTTGTCAGGATAAAAGAGGAATATATAAGAATGTTGAATATATTGATGAAAAAAGAGTTAATGTAATATATGAACTTCCACTTTCAGAAATAGTGTATGACTTCTTTGATAAACTTAAAAGTTTTACTAAAGGTTATGCTTCGTTTGATTATGATTTCATTGGTAATAAAGAAAGTAAATTAGTTAAATTAGATATTCTACTAAATGGAGAAATAGTAGATGCTTTAAGTATAATAGTACATAAGGATGATGCTTATAAAAGAGGTAAAGTAATAGTAGAAAACTTAAAAAAGATTATACCAAGACAAATGTTTACTGTTCCTATACAAGCAAGTATTGGCACTAGAGTAATTGCGAGAGAGACACTATCTGCAATGAAGAAAAACGTATTAGCTAAATGTTATGGTGGAGATGTTTCAAGAAAAAGAAAACTACTTGAAAAACAAAAAGAAGGTAAAAAACGTATGAAACAAGTAGGTAGTGTAGAAGTACCTCAAGAAGCATTTTTATCAGTATTAAGTGTTGATAAGAAAGAATAAGTGTGATAAACTTATTATGGTGGTTATTTATGAAGAAGGAAAAGAAAAAGACAGAAACAAATGATTTAGGAGATATTAAAAAACTAACAATTATAGTATTAGTAATATTAGTTATCTTTGGACTAGTATATCTATTAACACTTGGTGCAAATAAACTAGGTTTATTTGAAGAACACTATAAAAGTCCAGAAACAACTGAAAGTGTAATAAGTTATGAAAAAATACCTGCAGGTACAATTTTAAATAGAGAAACAGGAGAATACTATGTTTTAATAAGTGACTTTAGTCAAAATAAAAGTGTTTATTTAGAAGGTTTATATAGTACTTATAACAAGAAAGAAACTAAATTAAATATATATATAGTTGATTTAAGTGATGAATTAAATAAAAGTATAATTGGAGAAAAAGATAACAAAGATGCTAAAAGTATTAAAGAATTAAGTATTAAAAATAGTACTTTATTAAAAATAAAAAATAATAAAATAGTAAAATACTTAATAGATATAGAAGATATAGAAAATGAACTTAAATAAAATTAGATGCCCTTTAAGCATCTAATTTTCTATATTAAAGTTTTCTAAATACTTTTTATATGCTTTAATTTCTTCAGTATTATTATACATCTTAAACTTATATTTCTTATTCTTTTCTCTAATAACATTCTTTAAAATATAATTAGTTAAATAAGGATTTCTAATTAATAAAGGCCCAAATACATAAGTTGCATAAAAGTTTTTATAGTGGTATCCTTCTACATTACTATTAGTACTTGATCCAGTACCTTCAATAACTTTAAATAAAGGTTTATCTATGTCAAACATACATCCACATCTATTTTGAAAACCAATTACTTTTTCTTTAATTAATTTAGTTTTAAACAAAGTACTTCCCACTATTCTAAAATCTTCATGTTTAGAGTAGTAAGGAAAAATATCTAAAGCAGGAGCATCATCTATTAGTTTACCAAAAAACTCTATACTATTACCAGTAATAATAAAGTGTTTATTATCATTTATAGCTTTTCTAATATCTTCTTTATACTTCATTAAATCTTCAAGTACTAACATTTCGCTTTTTTCAGTACCAGAACCCATATAAATAATATCATACTTGCTAAAATCTATATCATCATTTATTGTAAGTAAATCAGTAGTTACTTTAACATCAAACCTATTTAAATAAGTTTCTATAGCTCTTATGTTAGCATTCTCGCCATAAAGGTTCATTAGGTCATAATATAAATGTAGTACTTTAATCTTTAGCATTTTTAATACCTTCTTTCTTTAAAACACTTTTAAGTTCTATTTCTTTATCAAAACATACACAACTATATATAGAACCTTTAGTCTTATTTTTTAAAACATCTATAAGATCATTTTCAATGCTATCTACCAAAATAATTTTCTTTTTAGAAATACCTGCATAAACCATTCTAACAAGCATATCATATTTAAATCTACCAACTAAAATAATCTTATCAACTTCTTTATTATTAAGTTCTTCAAAATCAATATCCCATATCCAACTTAAGTCATTTTCAGAATATCTTCTACTTGAATTATCAAATCCAAGAATAATAGTTTTCTTACCCTTAGTATTAACAATATAATCAAGCGACTGCTTATAACTTAAATTATTTTCATTCTTACTTGCAAGCATCTGCCAAGTTCTGTTATAAAAATTATAAATATTAAGTCTTTTAGGAATAAAACTCTCATCATTAGTAACTTTAATAATATCTTCACTCTTAACGCCTATTATAGACAAAAGAGCATATGAAGCAGTTACAAAATAAACAGTGTATAAAAAATTAGATGGAAGGTGCACTTTAACTTTATTAATATAAGTATAACCTCCTGTAACATTTATATTGTGTGCTAAATAATCAATTTTTCCTCTTTCAAAATCACACTTAGGGCACTTATAACTTCCAATATGACCATATAAATAATACTTATACTTAAGCTTACTATTACAAACAGGACAATAAGCAGCATCAACATTATTAAGTTTACTTTTTTTGCTATATGATGTCTTGTCAAGACCATAAGTAATTAGTTTTCCTTTATAATTAAGAGTTAAACCTTTAACTAAAGGATCATCTGCATTTATAACTAATGTAGTTTTATTCTTAATACTTCTTTTAATAACACTTTGAATAAACTCAGGATGTCGATTTCTTGGTGGTTGATCCCTTGTAATATTAGTAATAACTAAATGAGTTAAACTAAAGTATTTTAATGAGTCTTCCATATATCTCTCATCCATTTCCATAAGTAAACAATCACAGTCTAATTTTCCTTTTTTAGTATTATTAAGTATCAAAGAAGCAATAGCATTAAGAACATTACTACCATTCTTATTATATATAACTTTATAATTATTTTCTTTTAAAATTTTAGCAACTAACTCAGTAGTACTTCCTTTCCCACTAGAGCCAGTGATACCAATAACATATTCAGGCATTTTAATTTTAGATAAAACACTAGGATAAACCTTAAGTGCAAAATACCCTCCAATAACACTTCCTTCTTTACCTAAAAGTTTACTTAAAAAAGAAGTTAACTTACATACAAATATAGATAAAAATAATCTCATAAACATCACCCAACTATATTATAAAACATATTTAAATAAAATAAAACATATACTAGTAAAACATTTGTAAAGAAATAAATATCTAGTTTTGTCGAATTTAATGAATTAAAATAAATAATAGTTTAAAATATAAATAGGTGATTAAAAATGAATATGGTTTATCAAAATAATAATTTATATATAGATTTAGAAGGGGATATTGATGATGAATTACTTCTAAAGAAATTAAAAAATATAAAAGAGAATTATAATGTAGAAGATATTGTTATTAATAAAGAAAATGCTTTTAACTATAGTAACTATAAAATAAACAAATTTAGAAAAATGTTTAGGACTGTAGTGGTTAAGTAAGTGTATATTTTGGGTTGACAAAACATATAAATAATAGTACAATTTATTCATATATTGACCCATCGCGGTCCGGTAGTAAACACATTTACTACACACTGGTACAAATTGTACACAGACATTGGCCATTGCGGTCTGTATGAACATAGTTTTATGGCTATGTTTTTTATTTAATGTGGAAACACACAAAATGCTTGCATTTTTAGAAGTTTTAACGTATAATTAAATAGTAAGTTTTTTCTTGGTTTAAAGTTACTCCACCTTTTTACTAAGATTAAACGGTTATATATGAAAGGAGAAATTAAAATGGCTTTAAGTAAAGAAGTAAAATCTGCTATTGTAAAAGAATACCAAAGAGATGCAAAAGATACTGGTAGTGTTGAAGTACAAGTTGCTATTTTAACTGAAGAAATTAAAGTATTAACTGAACACTTGAAAGAACACATCCATGACTTCCATTCTAAAAGAGGACTTTTACAAAAAGTAGGTAAAAGAAAAAGTTTACTTGCATATCTAAAGAAAGAAGATGTAACTAGATATCGTGAACTAATAGCAAAATTAGGATTAAGAAAGTAGGCACTTTATTTTAAGTGTCTATTTTTTATATAAAGAAAGGAAAAGAAAATATGAAAAGAGTTTTTGAATACGAATTTCTTGGAAAGAAAATAGTAGTAGAAACTGGAGAACTTGCTAAACAAGCAAATGGAGCAGTTTTAGTAAGATATGAAGATACTGTAATACTAAGTACAGCTGTTATGAGTAACAATGTTAGTACTGCAGACTTTTTCCCGCTTACTATTTTATATCAAGAAAAATTATATTCGGTAGGTAAAATACCAGGTGGGTTTATTAAAAGGGAAGGTAGACCAAGTGACTCTGCAACATTAACAGCAAGAGTTATTGATAGACCAATAAGACCAATGTTTGATGAAAACTTTAGAAATGAAGTACAAGTTGTTAACACAGTGTTAAGTGTTGACAATGATTATACTCCAGAAATGACTGCACTTTTTGGAACAAGCTTAGCCCTTGGAATAAGCAGTATTCCATTTGATGGCCCAGTAGCGGGAGTAAAAGTTGGTAAAATTGATGGAGTACTTAAAATTAATCCAACAGTAGAAGAAATGGAAAGAAGTACAATTGATTTAACTGTTGCAGGTACAATAAATGCAATCAATATGGTTGAAAGTGGTAGTAAAGAAGTATCTGAAGAAGAAATGTTAGAAGCTTTAATGTTTGGACATGAGCATATTAAAGAATTATGTGCTATACAAAAAGATATAATTAGCGAAGTTGGAAAAGAAAAAATAACTGTAGAATTAGCTTCACTTGATCCTGAAATAGTTAAAGAAGTAGAAGAAGATATTAAAAGTGATATGGTTATGGCTATCCAAATTAAAGATAAACTTGAAAAATATGCTAAAATTGATGAATTAAAAGAAAGAGCAATTACTAACTATACTGAGAAACATGCTGAAAGTGAAACTTTAGATAGTGAGTTAAAACAAGTTAAGAAGATAGCTGACAATATAGAAGGAACTGAAGTAAGAAGATTAATTACTGACGAAAAAGTAAGACCTGATGGAAGAGGAATGACTGAGATAAGAGAGTTATCCACTAGAAAAGATTTACTTCCAAGAACTCACGGAAGTGCACTTTTTACTCGTGGGCAAACTCAAGCACTTGCAATAACTACATTAGGTGCTTTAGGAGAACATCAAATTCTTGATGGAATTATGCCAGAAGATGAAAAAAGATTTATGTTCCATTATAACTTTCCAGCATTTAGTGTTGGTGAAACAGGTAGATATGGCGCTCCTGGTAGACGTGAAATTGGACATGGTGCACTAGCAGAAAGAGCACTACTTCAAGTAATGCCAGATGAAGCAGAATTTCCTTATACAGTACGCGTGGTAAGTGAAGTATTAGAAAGTAATGGTTCATCATCTCAAGCAAGTATATGTGCAGGATGTATGAGTCTAATGACTGCAGGTGTTCCAATAAAAGCACCAGTAGCAGGTATTGCAATGGGACTAATTACAGAGGATGGAACATGTGACTCAAATTATACAATACTAACAGATATTCAAGGGTTAGAAGATCATATGGGAGACATGGACTTTAAAGTAGCTGGTACTAGAAAAGGTATAACAGCACTTCAAATGGATATCAAAATTAAAGGTATAACAGAAAATATCTTTAGAGAAGCTCTCGCGCAAGCAAAAACTGCTAGAATGGAAATACTTGATGTAATGGAAAAAGAAATAGCTGAACCTAGAAAAGAACTAAGTCCATATGCACCAAAGATTAAAACAATGCAAATTAATCCTGACAAGATTAAAGATGTAATCGGTCGTGGTGGAGAAATGATCACTAAGATTATTTTAGAAAGTTCAGGAGTTAACACAGTTAACGATAAAGATGCAGTTAAAATTGATATAGAAGATGATGGAAGAGTAATAGCATATCATACAGATTATAAAATAATTGACAAAGCACTTCAAATGATAGAAGAAGTAGTAAGAGAAGTTGAAATAGGAAAAGTTTATACTGGTAAAGTAGTAAATGTAGAAGACTTTGGTTGTTTTGTAGAATTATGGCCTGGTTGTGAAGGATTAGTGCATGTAAGTCAACTTGATACTAAACGTGTTGATAAACCGAGTGATGTAGTAAAAGTAGGAGATGAAATTACAGTAAAAGCAACAGGTTATGACAAACGTGGTAAATTAAATCTTTCAAGAAAAGAAGTATTAACTAAAGGGGAAGAAAAATAATTCTTCCCTTTATATAAAGGAGAAATGTTTATGTTAAATGTAGTTTTATATGAACCGGAAATACCTGCAAATACCGGAAACATAATGAGAACATGTGTAGCAGCAAATGTTAAGTTACACCTAATAAAACCTCTAGGTTTTAGTTTAGAAGATAAGTATGTAAAAAGATGTGGAGTTAACTATATAGATAAATGTGATTATACTGTCTATGAAAATATAGAAGACTTCTTTAATAAAAATAAAGGTACATATTATTTTTTAACTAGATATGGAACAAAACCTCATACTAGTTTTGATTATAGTAATATGAACGAAAACATTTACTTTATATTTGGAAAAGAAAGCACCGGTATTCCTTTAGATATATTAAAAGATCACTTAGAAAACTGCACTAGAATTCCAATGACAGATAATGTAAGAGCATTAAATGTAAGTAATTCAGTTGCTATAATGGTTTATGAAGCATTAAGACAACAAGACTTTAATGATTTACTTAAATATGAACCACACAAAGATAAAGACATAATAAAGAACTTTAAGGGGGAATAAATGAAAAAATACATATTATTAATAGTTTTACTGCTTATTATAATATTATCTTGTTTTATAGGTAAAAAACAAGAAGAAGAAAAGCCTAAAGAAAAGATACTTTACAAGGTAAACTTTGAACTTGATGAAAATTCTAAAGAAACTTATAACTTTAATGAAAGAAAAATATACCTAGTTGGATTAAATAATTTTGTAGTAATATATAATAGTCAAAATTTATCTATTAATGAAGTTATAAATGAAAACAAACTAGAAGACTTTATTAACAATTTAAAAGAAAATATAACTAAAAAAGAAATATATAAAGATGGTGGGACAACTATTTATAAAAACGAAAACAAAAGAATATCTAATAATAGTTTTACATTAGTGCTATGTAATAAATTATTAGAAAGTAACACTTATAATAATGATATCTATTTTGGAAATATAGATATGAAGTTAGAAGAAGAGTATTGTAACTAGAGGTGTTTTAACACAAGAAGACTATAATGTCACTTGATTTAAATGAGTAAAGACATAAATTAACTCTTTACTCTTTTTATTTGTATGAATACTATTTAATGAATGTTGCTCAGCAAGAGAATTACAACAAGTTTTAGAATACAAAGAATGGAGAAATTTTAAATTAGCGATAGATAGAGCAATTATATCTTCTAAAAATAGTATATATAATGTGTTTAACCATTTTGTTGAAGTCAACAAAATGGTAGAAATAGGTTCTGGAGCCAAAAGGAAACAAATAGATTATAAATTATCTCATTATGCTTGTTATTTGATAGTTCAAAATGCTGATCCAAACAATTGCCTTAGGACAAACTTATTTTGCCATTCAAACGAGAAAACAAGAACTAACTGAGAAAGAATATAGTAGTTTAACAGAAGACGAGAAAAAATTTTATCAAAGAAATTTAACAAGAAAAGGTAATTATTCTTTAAATCAAGCAGCTAAAAATTGTGGAGTTAAAAACTTTGATAAATTTCATAATGCAGGATATAAAGGATTATATAGCGGCGAAACAGCTAATGATATTGCTAAAAGAAAAGGATTAAGATATAGAGAGAATATTTTAGACAATATGGGTAGTGAAGAACTAGCAGCTAATCTTTTTAGGATAACTCAGACTGAGGCAAAACTTAAAAGAGATAATATTTTAGGAGAAAATGAAGCAAATAATTCACATTATGAAGTAGGTAAAAAGGTAAGAAAAGCAATTGCTGATATAGGTGGTATGATGCCAGAAGAAATGATTGCTTCTAGAAAGAGTTTAAAAGAACTTGAAAAAGGAAAATCACAAATGAAGAAGATTAATTAGATTACCTAATAATAGAAGAATTTTCCTAAGTAAATAGGTGGTTTTTAGTAGCCACTTATTTTATTGCCAAACGAAATATTTTCTAGTATAATAACTAGTACCAAGTGAAACTACATATGAAATTTCATAAAGTTAAACTTGATAATCTAAAATAAGAAGAGCTCAGTTTTAATCTTTAGTATGTCAAAATCAAAAAATCAGAGAATTTAAAAAATATGAAAATAACTTAAATAGGGAGGTTAGGTTTATGGAAAAAAATATAGATATTAATTTAAATTTATATAAAATATTTTATGAAGTAGCTAAATGTGAAAACATTTCTAATGCTTCTAAAAAGTTATATTTAACACAGTCAGCAGTGAGTAAAGCAATAAAAAATATAGAAAAAGATTTTAATACTACTTTATTTTATAGAACATCTAAAGGAGTAAAGTTAACTGAAAAAGGCGAAGAACTTCTTTATTATGTAGAAGAAGCACTAAATAATTTGAAAAGTGCAGAAAGAACTATGCTTGAACAATGTGATTTATCAAAAGGTAAACTTTCAATAGGAGTTCCTTCACAAATAGGATCGTTTTTCATATTTGAAAATATAGAGAAATTTTACAAACAATATCCAAATATAAAAATAACAATAGTTAGTAAAGGTACTAAAGAATTATTAACTTTATTAAAAAGACATGAAATAGATTTTATAATTGACACATCTCCTATAATAACAAATCAAGAAGACATAATTATAAAAAAATTAACTAACGTAAAAAATGTCTTTGTGGTAAACTCAAATTCTAAAATTGACACTAATAGTATTAAAAGCATTAAAGATTTAGAAAATTATCCTTTAGTTTTACCTATTGATGGAACAAATAATAGGAAGGAACTTGATAATGTATTTTTGAAAAACAAAACTAAAATTAAAAATTACATTAACATACACACAAGTGAAATGATAGTGGGTGCAGTAAAGAAAGATTTAGGTATAGGTTATATAATTTATGATGTTGTTAAAGACAATCTAACAAACAAAGAATTAAAAGTAGTGAAAGTTAAAGAACAACTACCTAAAACAGAAATAAATTTAGTCTATATCAAAAAATATTTAACTACAACACCAAAATATTTTATAACTAATTATTTGAACGTAGAGCTATGAATTTAAGTCATAACAATTATGAATAATTAGTGTATTCATTTTAATTAAATCCTATGATAAATTATTTACAGAGGGAGGAAAATAAAATGAATAAAGAATATGAAGAAGTGAAAAAGTTTCAAAAAGCATTTGGGCATCCATATAGTGATAAGCCAACATTGCTAACTTATGAAAGGGCGTTAAAAAGATACAAGTGGATGCTTGAAGAAATAAATGAATTTTTGGAGGCATCTAAAGATCAAGACATAGTTGAACAGGCAGATGCAATGATAGATACCATGTACTTTGCACTAGGAACTTTAGTAGAAATGGGGGTAAAACCAGATAAATTATTCTACATAGTGCAAGAAGCAAATATGAGTAAACTTTTTCCAGATGGCAAACCTCATTATAATGAAATGGGTAAAGTTATCAAACCAGCTGGATGGCAAGATCCACATAAAAAATTAGAACTTGCAATTAAAGAAATGATGTAAAAAAACGGAGGCTTTATGATGAAAAATATAGGAGTATTTAAAGATTTTGATGATGGTTCAATAAAAAGTGTATTTAGTACATTAAATGGAGATAAAATAGTAGAAATGACTTTATTACAAAACAAAGACTATGAAGATGTAATATGTGTTCCAACTCATCACTATTGTAATCTAGGATGTAAAATGTGTCACTTAACAAACAATAAGTTAAACAAAGAAATGGTACCTATAAATATTGATGACTTTATAGAATGTTTAATCTTTAGTTTAAAAGTGCAAAACACAGATGCGAGAAGAACAAACAAGAAAAGACTTCTAGTATCTTTTATGGGTGTAGGCGAGCCGCTTCTAAATATTAAATTAATAGAAGAATTATATAAAAGAGAATACATAATAAAGGAAATATTAGGTTATGAAAGCATAGGTTATGCTCTTAGCACTATGATGCCTAATCAAAACTTAAAAGAACTAGAAAAAGTTGTACTTGAAAACAAAATGCCTTTGAAAGTACACTTTAGTATGCATACACCACTAGACTATAAAAGAAAAGAACTTTTACCAAGTACTAAAGTGAATGTACTAGAAGCAATGGACGAATTAAAAGAATATGAAATGATGGTTAAAAATGATGAAGAAATAATGGCTAAACATAAATTACATCATAAAACCACTGATGTAACCGAAATACACTACACCTTAATTGATAAAGTAAATGATAGTGATAGAGAATTAAGTGTACTAACAAGAATGCTAATATCTTACAAAACTCCAATAAAATTCATCAGATTTAACCCAACAGAAGTAATGGCAAAAAGTGATAAAGAAAAAGAATGGGTAGAATATATAAAGAAACAAATACCAAGCTTAAAAGTAAAAACATATACTCCACCAGGAAAAAACATAGGAGCATCCTGCGGGGAATTTACTAAACACTATTATCACGAAGAATTAGAAACAGAAGAAGAAAAAAGAGAATTCTTAAACTGGAAAAATCTTCATCAAATATATGAAAGTCAAAGAAAAGATAATATAAGCTGGGATGAATATTTTATGGCAGTTGCTAAACTAACATCTATGAGAAGTAAAGATCCTAATACACAGGTAGGAGCCGTTATAGTAAGTGAAGATAACAAAATTCTTTCAATAGGATATAATGGTAGTCCAAATGGATACGAAGATGAAATGTTCCCTTGGGCAAGAATAGGAGAGAAGTTAAATACTAAATACTTATACGTTGTACACGCAGAAAGAAATGCAATTTTAAACTACAGAGGAAACAGAAGAGACTTTGAAAACGCAAAAATATATGTTGACTTATTTCCTTGCAATGAATGTGCAAAAGAAATAATTCAGTCAGGTATAAAAGAAGTGGTATACTTATCTGACAAATATGCTAATACTGATGAAACAATATCTTCAAAAAGACTATTTGATGTATGCGGTGTAAAATATAGACAAATTAATGAAGAGAAAGTTCTCACACTAAAACTAAGCAGCAAATAAAAATAAAAATAAAAGCAAGGTTTTACTTGATATTTTATCAAAAGTGTGATAATATTTATTTCGAGTTATATATTTATTATATAGCAAAAAAATAAGTGGAAGAGTTTTGGATTACTAAACCACTCGCGAAAATAAACTTAAATAAAAATATTTATAGGAGGTGTTTTTCGTGGCAAAGAAAGTTACTAAAGTTGTAAAAATTCAAATTCCTGCTGGAAAAGCTACACCAGCTCCACCAGTTGGAACAATGTTAGGACCTGCAGGTATTAATTTAGGAGAATTTTGTACTAAATATAATGATGCAACTAAAGACAAAATAGGAGATATATTACCAGTTGAAATTACTGTTTATGAAGACAGAACTTTCACATTTGTAATTAAAACTCCTCCAACTGCATTCTTAATTAAGAAAACTGCTAAAGTTCAAAAAGGTTCAACTAAAGGTAAGAATGAAGTTGTTGGAAAATTAACAAAAGAACAAGTTAAAGAAATTGCAGAAATCAAGTTGCCTGATTTAAATTGTTATGATGTTGAAGCAGCTATGAAGACTGTTGAAGGTACAGCAGCTAACATGGGTGTTCAAGTAGAAGAATAATAATTAATAAAAATACATATAGGTTTAACCTATGTGGGAGGAATAATGCGCTTCCGCTAATATACCACAAGGAGGAAAATATGAATAAAAGTAAAAAATATACTGCTGCTAGTGCTTTAGTAGAAAGAAACAAACTTTATACTAAAGAAGAAGCAATTGATTTAGTTAAAAAGACAAGTACAACGAAGTTTGATGCTTCTGTTGAAATTGCTATGAGATTAAATCTTGACACAAAAAAAGCAGACCAACAATTAAGAGGAGC
>USFF01000022.1 GCA_900553835.1 uncultured Mycoplasmatota bacterium | reverse complement strand
TTTTCACTTCCTTGTCTTTACTTGGTTACTTCTGTAACCTAATAAAATAATACCATTTTTTCTTTAGTATTTCAACACTTATTTATATAAAAATCTATAGTATATTAAAAAAGTGTACATTTTTATATACACTTTTTTATATATTTTAGTATGAAATTAACAATTTATGACTAATTCGTTATTTATGTAGTCTACTGTAATAGTAGTATTTGGTTTTATTTCATTATTTATTAATTTTTTAGCAATTAGAGTTTCTAATTTATTACTAACTAATCTTTTTAAAGGTCTTGCACCAAAGTATTCATCATAACCATTATCTATAAAATATTTTTTAGAATTATCTGTTAAATTTATTTTTACATTTATATCTACTAGTCTTCTTTCAATTTCTTTAATTATATTATCAAGTATTTGTTTTAAATCTTCTTTAGATAATTTATTAAATATAATTATTTCATCTAATCTATTTAAAAATTCTGGTCTAAAGTATTTATTTAATTCTTCTTTTACTTTACCTTCTTCATTATTAATAATGAATTCACTACCTACATTTGAAGTCATTATTATAATTGTATTTTTAAAGTCTACTGTTCTGCCATTAGAGTCAGTTAGTCTTCCTTCATCAAGTATTTGAAGAAGTAAGTTTAATACATCAGGATGTGCTTTTTCTATTTCATCAAATAGGACTATTGAATAAGGATTTCTTCTTACTTTTTCAGTTAGTTGTCCTCCTTCTTCATATCCAACATATCCAGGTGCTGCACCTATTAGTCTAGAGACTGAATATTTTTCCATATATTCACTCATATCTATTCTTATCATATGATGTTCATCATCAAATAGTTCATATGCTAAGCTTCTTGCAACTTCTGTTTTACCTACACCAGTAGGGCCTAAAAACATAAATGAGCCAATTGGTCTATTTGGATCTTTTATTCCACTTCTTGATCTTATTATTGCATCACTTACAAGTTTAAGTGCTTTTTCTTGACCTTTTACTCTTTTGTTTAAGTTTTCTTCAAGATTTAGTATTTTATCTTTTTCACTACTCATAAGTTTAGTTATAGGAATATTTGTCCATTTACTTATAACAGATGCGATATCTTCACTTTTAACTGTGTCTGAAAGTATTCCTTCTTTACTTTTTTTAGATAGTTCTTCTAATTTACTTTGTAAATTAGGTAGTATTTCATTCTTTATTCTAGCAGCTGTTTCTAGATTATAACTACTAGTAGCGCTTTCATATTCAAAAGTATATTTTGATATATCAGATTTTACTTTCTTTATTTCTTCGTTTATACTTTTTTCTTCTTTCCATTTAGAACTTAACTCTTTTTCTTTTTCTTTTAAAGATTTAAGTTCTATATCTATCTTTTCAAGTCTTTTTATAGATAGTTCATCTTTTTCTTTCTTTAAAGCCTCTTTTTCTACTTCAAGAGTTAGTATTTTTCTAGTTGTTTCATCAAGTGAGGTTGGTACACTATCCATCTGTACTTTTATAGTAGCGCATGCTTCATCTACTAGGTCAATTGCTTTATCTGGTAAAAACCTATCTGTTATATATCTATTTGATAAAGTTGCCGCACTTACTAATGCTTTATCTTGAATAGTTACCCCATGATATATTTCAAATCTAGTTTTAAGTCCTCTTAAAATAGTTATAGTATCTTCAACAGTAGGTTCTGAAACTATTACTTTTTGAAATCTTCTTTCAAGTGCTCCATCTTTCTCAATATACATTCTATATTCATTTAATGTAGTAGCACCTATTACATGTATTTCACCCCTTGCTAACATTGGTTTTAAAATATTACCAGTGTCCATAGCGCCTTCTACTGCTCCTGTTCCTACAATTAAATGAATTTCATCTATAAACATTATTATATTGCCTTCACTTTTTTTAACTTCATCTAAGACTTTCTTTAGTCTTTCTTCAAATTCTCCTCTGTATTTAGCGCCTGCAATTAGTGAAGCCATGTTAAGTTCCCAAACTATTTTATCTTTTAAACTTTCAGGAACATCACCTTTTACTATTCTTTCAGCCAAGCCTTCCACTATTGCTGTTTTACCTACACCAGGTTCACCTATTAGAACTGGGTTATTTTTAGTTTTTCTTGATAGTATTCTAGTTATTGAACGAACTTCTTCATCACGCCCAATAATAGGATCTATCTTTCTTTTTTTAACTTCCTCATTTATATTACGTCCATATTTTTCTAGAACGTTTTCATTTTCTTCATTATTCATATTAAACATAATTTATCCCTCCTTACTTCATTATATTATTATACTCAAAAAATTAGCACTTGTCAAGTGTGAGTGCTAATTTATTAATTATTTATAATTTTATTATTATTATAACCTTTATAAACCATTTTTATTATGTAAATATATATTAATAAATCAACCCGATTAGAATTTTTTTTAATTCTTTTCATAAAATTATTTAGGTGACTATAGTGAAAGATAAAGTACTCTACTACACTACAATTGGTTTAGCTTTGTTTGGTCTTATTATGATTTATTCAAGTAGTTATGTATGGGCAGAGTTTAAGTTTAATAACCCATATAAGTATTTAATAAATCAAGGAGTTTTTTTAGTAATTGGCATTATTCTTATGACTATAGTTAGTAAGATAGATGTTAGTCTTTATAAGAAGTATTCTAACGCTCTTTTACTTTTAACTTTTGTTTTATTAATTTTAGTTATTATTCCAGGAGTGGGCGTTGTTAGAAATGGTAGTAGAAGTTGGTTTGGTATAGGTTCATTTGGTTTTCAACCTAGTGAGATATGTAAGTTATCTTTAGTTATATTTGTAAGTAAGTATTTATCTAGAAATGATACTGATAAGAAAGTTACAAAAAAGTTTGTTTTTCCTATTTTAGGAGTTATTTTGCTTTTCTTTGGTTTAATTATGTTAGAGCCTGATTTTGGAAGTGGTGTTATTATTGTTTTCTCTTTAATATGTCTAATTTTTGTAACTGGCAGTGATTTAAGTATTTTTATAAAACTAGGCTTACTTGGACTAGCTGGAATAGTTGTTCTTATTTTAATAGCGCCTTATAGATTAGAGAGAATTACTTCATTTTTAAATCCATGGAGTGACCCTCTAGGTAGTGGCTTTCAAATTATACAAAGTTTATATGCAATTGGGCCAGGTGGCTTACTAGGACAAGGACTTTTTTCTTCAAGACAGAAACACTTTTATTTACCTGAACCTCAAACAGACTTTATTTTTTCTATTATAAGTGAAGAGTTTGGTTTTTCAGGAGTTTTAATTGTTAGTACTTTATTTATGATAATCTTTTATAGGGCAATTAAAATTGCTCTTAAGACTGAAGACTTATTTAAGAAGTATTTAGTATTTGGTTTATCTTTTATGTTAATTTTTCAAACTCTTTTAAATTTATCAGTTGTAGTTGGTTTAATTCCAGTTACTGGTGTTACTCTTCCATTTATTAGTTATGGAGGAAGTAGTTTACTTGTTAGTTTTATTATGATAGGTATTATTTTAAGCAGTAAGGAATGAAAAAATCTCGAGTTAATCGAGATATTTTTTTAGTACTTTGTTTTCATTCATTAGACTATATCTTTCGTTTTGATATTTAAGTATTGTATCAGGATTATATACTATACTAAGTACTATTTGATCATTTTTATCCATATAGTCAAATTTATATTCCCTAGTTGGTTCATTAAAGTTAGTATTAAATTCACTTTCTATTACAAAGTTAGTAAGTTCATTTACTTCTTTTTCATCTGTTATTTTCATTATTTCTTCATACATATCAAGTTCTCTATTTATTTTATTTATTTTTATATATGTAACAGTTTTTAAACTTTCATTTAAACTACCTATTAGTTTATCTTTATCAATTATATTTTTACAGAAATGGTCTTCATATAGCATATTTTTATTTCCAATGTATATATCTTTATTACCACTTATTGTATTACATACTAGTATGTTATAATTTTCGCTTTTATACATGGCACTTCCACCATCATCATATTCACTTGTTTTTTTATAACTCTTTATTACTTTATTTATAGTACTAAATACATCTTTATATGTGTTTAATTCTTTATCATTATATTTAAAACTATTAATTCCATATAAGTATACATTTCTATTTTTACTAGAATAATATAAAGTTTCTAAAGTACTAGTAAGTTCTGGACATTCTTCACATTTTTTAGTATTTCTTCCTATTATAAAGCCTAAAGTGATACCACCAAAAAGTAAAGTAATTATTACTACGAAAAGAATTACATAGTCCCTTTTATTCATTTTAATTTCCTCTTTTCCTTTCATATCATCACCATCCTTACTTTAATATTACTAAATATTTATTAGTATGTCAAATAATTTTTTTATTTTAAAGGAGTATAGCTTTTACATCCATACTCCATAATATATAGCGCCCATTCCTAGCATAAAACCTACTATCCAAAATAATTTTACGATATCAGTTTCTTCCCATCCTAATTTTTCAAAATGATGATGTAGAGGTGCCATTAGAAAAACTTTTTTACCAAATTTCTTAATAGCAATTATTTGAATAAAACTTGATAAAGTTTCAGCAATAAATACACCACCTATTACAGCTAAAGATAATTCGTGTTTAGTTAAAATTGCTACAGCAGCAAGAGTTGCTCCTAGACCTAAAGAACCAGTATCCCCCATAAATACTTTAGCTGGGTGCGAATTGTACACCAAAAAGCCTAATAAACTACCCACTAATATAAAACAGAAGATTGCTATTTCTTGGTATCCTTCTATCCAGTTACTTCCCCAAGATATTATACCAAAACTTAAAAATGCTATTGCAGATAATCCTCCCGCTAATCCATCTTCTCCATCAGTAATATTAACAGCATTAGATGAACCAACAAGTAAAAATAATATAAAGAACCCATAGAACCACTTAAGATCTACATCAAAATTTAATGATGTTATAATTAAATGTGTACTTCCACCATTTTTCATATAAATATAAAAGAATACTACTGCAATTATTATTTGTACAATTAATTTTTGTACTATAGATAATCCATCGTTATGATGCTCTTTTATTTTTTTTAAGTCATCTGCAAGTCCTAGTAAACTATAAGACAAGAATACAAAAAGAATTATGATTAAAGATGATGTTATCTCTAAAGAACCCTTTATATAAAGTAAAATCATTGCTACTATTGTAGGAATTATAAATATTAATCCTCCAACAGTAGGTGTTCCTTCCTTTTTTAAATGTACACTAGTAATGTATCTACTAACACTTTGCCTAAAGTTTAATTTTCTTAATAATGGAAGTAATATTAAACCCATAAATACTGATAAGAAAAAACCAAGCATTAAACCTAAAATTGATTTTGCTAATATAAGCACATGAATCACTCCTCACTCTTTAATTATACTTTTTTTTATGTAATTAATCAAATATTATATTTAAAAGTTAAATTACTTTAACAATAACTTTACGCTTGATGCCTCTTTTACTCTTTTTAAAGGATATGGATTTTGCATAACTACTGTTTCCCCACTTCCAGAATATTCTACTTTAAAACCATTTAATTTTTGCTTAGCTTCCTTAAGAGATAATCCTCTTACATCAGGAACAGTTACATATTTAGTTTCATACCATAAGTATTCCTTTGGAAGACCTTCAATACTTTCTTTTAAATTATACAAATTTATAATTTCATTAAATATATTTTTTGCAATAGGTGCTGAAGCAGTTCCACCATACTGAGTTACCCCTTTTGCTCCATCAAGCGCTATATAAACAACATAGTTTGGATTATCAGCAGGCATAAAACCAATAAAAGATAGTATATAATTACCAATCATATATTTACCATCAGTTCCAACTTTTTGTGCAGTTCCTGTTTTACCTCCTATTCTATAACCTTCTATATACGCATTATGTCCGCTTCCTTTTGCCACAACACTTTCAAGAGCATATCTAACTAATTCACTTGTTTCTTTTTTTATTATATTTTTATTCTTTAAATTAGGCTTAGTTTCTTTTATTAATGTTTTAGTCTCAGGTTCACTTATACTTTTAACAACAAATGGAGTATACATATTACCATCATTTATTATAGCACTTACACTTTGTACTTGTTGAAGAGCAGTAACACTTACTCCTTGTCCAAATGAAGTTGTCGCAAGTTCAAGAGGACCTACTCTGTCAAGATTAAATATAATACCTTTACTTTCTCCATTTAAATCAATTCCAGTTTTCGACCCAAAACCTAATTTATCTATATAATCAAACAACGTTTTCTTACCAAGTTTATTTCCCATCACCACAAACCCAGGGTTACAGGAATTTTCTACTACTTCCAAAAATGTTTGTAATCCATGGCCTTTATGTTTCCAGCAGTGAAGAGTACCCCCTTCTACATGGATAGATCCAGTATCATAATATGTATCTTCAAAAATATTAACTTTTCCTTCATTAATTGCGGCTGCTAAAGTTAATATTTTGAATGTACTTCCTGGCTCAAAACTACTCCATATTGCTAGATTTCTGTTAATAGTTTCAACACTGTAATTTTGATAATTACTAGGATTAAATGTTGGTCTATTACTCATAGCAAGTATTTCACCATTTTTAGGATTCATCACTATCCCAATTGCCCCTTCAACATTATATTTTTTTTCTGCATTTGTTAATTCATTTTCCAGTAATAATTGAAGTTCTAAATCAATAGTTAAATTTATATCCATACCAGATGCAGGCATTTCATAAACTTCAGGTAAACTTAATTTTTTACCTTTACCATCGGAAAAATATTTAATACTTCCATCAGTACCAGTTAAATATTTATCATATAGAAGTTCTAATCCACTTAAACCCTGATTATCTATTCCAACATAACCTATTACGTGAGAAAGCGTTTCTTTATATGGATAACTCCTCTTTGTTTCTTTAAGTAAATAAACTCCATCATAGTTAAAACTATTTATTTTTTCTGACACATCGTAACTTAAATCTCTTCCTTCAGGATGCACTCTTTCTATTGAAACTTTTTTACTTACATGTTTATACATTTCTTCATAAGAAACACCTATTATAGAAGCTAAATTTCTTGCCACTTCTTCCTTATTCTTTATTTGATTAGGTATTAACACAAGAGTAGAAGTAGTTACATTACCTGCAATTACTTTACCATTTCTATCAAGTATTCTTCCCCTTTCAGCACCTACAGGAAGATTCCTACTCCACAAGTTTTCAGCTAAAGTATTTAACTTTCTATATTCTATTACTTGTGAATAAAACACTTTTATAATAATTAATAAAAATACAAAAGTACAAATTAAAAATATTAACTTTATCCTGTTATTTTGCATACTTTGGAACACTATTATCACCAATTAATTTTATGCTAAAAAAAAAGAAAAAAGAAATTATATTTTTCTAGGATATTAATTAATTCTTCTAAGTCACGAACGGAGCGAGTAACTCTATCTAGCTTATAAGCAAATTTATATTACCCATTTTAACATCATAATGTTCCATATCTTTATTCCAACATTAAAAAACCTAGTCATACTTTGATATTCATGGAGTTACTTTCAAAAAAAACAGTAAATTTACTTACTGTTCACATACAAATATTTTTTCACTAAATGTATAGTTATCTTTATCTTTTTTAGCTGTATATTCTTTACCTTTATATTCAAATACTATTTTAGATGATTTTATTTTTTTAATTTTAACATCTTTTTTAAGTCCTTCTTTTAATGTTTCATCTATTTGATAATCAAACATACATCCGCCGGTAGATAATGTATAAAGCACTGAGTCAACTTCTTTATATTTTTCATGTAAAGTAGTTTTTAATTCTTTATTTACTTCTTCAGTAAATACATTATTAAACATGTTTTCAATTGTTTCTATAAGATTATATTTAGTACTAGATACTTTATACCATACTTTACCATCTAAAGTTATGTTCTCATCAGCTAGTACTGGAAGACCCATACCATCTGTTATGTATACACTTTTATATGCATCTCCTAGTGAATTATAAAACATTTCCTTCTTTTCATCTTTATTTGTACAACCAGTTAATATTAACCCCATTAAAATTATAATAACTATTTTTTTCATTTTTCATTCTCCTCTTGTTATTATTTTATCACATTTTTTATTATTTTAATAGTCTTTCAATATTTTCTATTAAATTTTCTATATCAAAGTTTGTTTTGCTTATTAATTCTTTTTTAGTTCCAGCATCTGTATAGTCTTTTAGATTTATTAGATATTTCTCACTATAGACTAATTTGTTATAGTTAGCATCTATACTAGGCTCGATTACCACTACTTTAGCACCCACTGGAAAAAGTTCTTCTTTTGCCTCTTTTGTTAGTAAACTATATAGATTAAATGATGGCATAGATACAACTCTTGTAAATATTCCTAAACTTTCAAGTTCTTCACTTAGTCTTAAAGTAGTTTCTAGTTCACTACCAGAAGATACTAGAATTCCAGATAATCTTCCCATTTCTTTTTTTACTATATATGCTCCTTTTGTAGTTAATTCTTTACTAGTACTAGCAAATCTTCCTTTAAAATCACTTGTTAACACTAAAATATTTGTACCTTTTTTATTCATTACATAGTCCCATGAACCAACTAGTTCATTTACATCTGCTGGTCTAAAAAGTGTTATGTCTGGTATACTTCTTAAAATTCCCAGTTCAAATATAGGACTACTTATTTTATTATATTTATCAGTATATATTGTATCATTTACAAATATATAAGTTACATTTTCTTTTGATGTACTCGATAGTTTAATACTACTTAACATATCAAGTGAGTCACTTAAGTTAGCACACACAAATGGTTTTAGCCCTCCTAGTGCTAAACCAATTGTTATTAATGCAGTTCCTTTAGGACTTAAGTTATAATATATATTTTTATTTTCATTTTCTAAAGATATTTTTGAGTCTTTATTAAATAAACTACCGCCTATAAATAAAGGGAACTCTTTTGCTATTGCATTCATTAGGTTATTATTTGTTTCTCTTAAGTCTTCCCTCATGAATTCTTCAAAGTTAATTTTCATATTCTTTAAGTTCATTTTACTATTATCTTCTTCTAGTAAAGATATTAAATTCTTTTTATTTTCATCTCTAGATATTATATTATTATAAGTACTTACCCATTCATTATATATAGGACTAATTCTAGCATCTATTTTACTTTGAAATTCATTTATTGCAGTGTTACTTATGTGATATGGAACTTTAGTTATATTCATTTTTTCTTTTACTAAGTCTAAATCATTTTCACTTAAGATACTCTCATGTCCATTATAACTTCCTTGGTTAGAAGTTCCTATTGCTATTAGAGATTTTATTTCTATAAGCGATGGTTTATTACTTAACTTAGCTTTAGTAAGTGCTTTATCAATAGAAATATAGTCTTCACTATTATTAACTACTTCTGTAAAGAAGCCTAAGTCATTTGACATATTAATTATGTTATTATTTAAAAGTAAGTTTTTCTTACCGCATTTAGTTGTTTCAAATGAGTTATAAATTATTATTAAATTGTTTAAATTATTTCTTGATGCAAATGAAAGTGCTTCATATGATGAACCATCCATTAAATCATTATCTGTTACTAATACATATACTTTATAGTTTATTAGTTCTTTACCTATAACTTTTTCTAAATATTTTTCTGCATAGGCTTCTCCTACTGCTAGGCCAAGAGAAACAGGTGAAGCTCCTATAGATGCTTCTACCCCTATTTTAAGATTTCTTTCAGGATATAAAGGAAGTTTGCTATTTATTCTTCCATATTTTTTTAAACTATCAAGTGGAATATCATAACCCGAATAGAATAATGTACTATAAAGTAAACTAGATGCTAAACCCTCTCCTAATATAAATCTATCTCTATTTATCCAAGTTCCATCACTAGGATTAAAGTTTAAATGATTAGAAAAGACTGTATAAATAGCCGGAGATAAACTAAGTACTAATCCTGCATCTCCCATCATTCTATCATTTATCATATCAATAGCAAGATTTCTTAATGAATTAATTATTTTAGTATCCACTTATTTTCACCTACTTTATAGTATAATTATAGCATGCATGCTTTAAGATGTAAATTAAAAAGAGAATATATTTTTTTCTATACTCTCTAATTAAACTGACTATTATAAAGTGAAGCATAAAAACCATTTTTATTTAAAAGTTCTGTATGAGTGCCTTTTTCTATTACTACTCCATCCTTTAAGACTAATATTAAATCTGCATTTTTTATAGTTGAAAGTCTATGTGCGATTATGAAAGATGTTCTTCCTTTCATTAAAGTATCCATAGCTTTACCAATTAACTGTTCTGTTCTTGTATCTACATTACTTGTTGCTTCATCAAGTATTAGTACTTTAGGATCTTTTAAAATAGCTCTTGCAATTGTAAGTAGTTGTTTTTCTCCCTCACTTATGTTATTTACTTCTTCATTAACTACCATATTATATCCATTTGGAAGTGTTTGTACAAAGTGGTGACTTCTTGCTTCTTTACTTGCTTTAATTACTTCGTCATCTGTTTTATCAAGAGAACCATATCTTATATTTTCCATTATAGTGTCTTTATAAAGCCATGTATCTTGAAGTACCATTGCAATATTTTTTCTTAAATCTTCTCTTGTTACATCCTTAATATTTACTCCATCTAAAAGTATTTCTCCACTTTCTATTTCATAAAATCTCATCAAGAGTTTAACAAGTGTAGTTTTTCCACTTCCAGTAGGCCCTACTATCGCTATTTTTTTACCACTAGATACTTTAGCACTGAAGTCTTTTATTATAGTATTATCTTCATATCCAAAATTAACATTTTTAAATTCAATATTTCCCTTTACATTATCTAGTTTTATAGGATTACTTACTTCTTTTTCTTCCTCTTCTTCTAAATAATTAAATACTCTTTCACTTGCTGCTATCATACCTTGTAATTCAGCCATTATACTTGCTAAGTTACCAATTGGATTAGTAAAGTTTTTTGCATATGTTATGAATGACTGAATATTACCTACAGTTATTCTTCCCTTTATAACAAATATTCCTCCCACTACTCCTATTATTACGTAGTTTAAGTTACCTATTAACATCATAACAGGCTCTAATATGCTACCTATAAAGTTACTTTTTAAAGTATTTTTACTTAGACTATCATTCTTTTTATTAAATTCTTTATATATTTTTTCTTCAGCATTAAATACTTTTATAACATTATGGTTTCTTAGTAATTCTTCTACACTTGAGTTAGTACTTGCAAGTTCTTCTTGACCTTTTACAAAGTATTTTTGTCCTTTATTCGCTATAAAAGCAGATAAAAGTAAACTAAATGGTAGTATTAATAGTATTATAAATGTCATACTTACATTTATTGTAAACATCATTATTATTATACCTATAACTGCAACTATACAAGATATTATATCACTTAGTACATTACTTAAGTTTTGACTTATTTTATCTATATCATTTGTAAGTAAACTTAAAAGTTCTCCATGACTTTTTTTATCAAAGTATTTAAGTGGTAATTTTTCCATTTTTCTATTTACTTTTTTTCTTAAATCACTTGTATATTTCCAAGATATTTTAGTTGTTAAAAAATTACTTAAGTAGTTAAATATAAAACTTATTATATAAAGCATTAATAAAATCAAAAGTATTTTATTAAGTTTAGTAAAATCAATACCTCCAGTTTTATTTATTTTAGCAAGTACTCCATTATATACTTCTGTAGTTGCATTTCCAAGTATTTTTGGTCCGATTATTGTGAATATTGTTCCAAGGGAAGCAAGTACAAAAACTATTATTATTTCTAATTTAAATGGTTTTAAACTTTTTATTAGTCTTTTGAGTTCAGAGGAAAAGTTTTTAGATTTATTATTCATTTTCTATCCCTCCTAACTGACTATTATATATTTCTTTATATACTTTAGAATTTTTAAGTAGTTCTTCATGAGTACCCATACTTTCTATTTCTCCATTATTTAAGACTATTATGTTATCTGCATTCATTATAGTACTTATCCTCTGTGCGACTATGAATATTAATTTATCTTTTTTGATTTTCTTTAAGTTCTTTCTAACTTGTAAGTCAGTTTTAGTATCAAGTGCACTAAAGGAGTCATCAAATATTAAAACATCTGGGTTAATAGCAAGAGCTCTTGCTATAGAAAGTCTTTGTTTTTGGCCTCCACTTACGTTAGATGCTTCTTCACTTATTTCTCTATTAAACTTATCCAAACTTTCATTAATAAATTCCATACTTTCACTCATTTTAGCACTTTCAAAAACTAATTCTTTATTTAATTTAGTTTGCCCAAAAGATATGTTATCCATAATAGTACCTTTAAATAATTTTCCTTTTTGAGGAATATATCCTATTAGACTTCTTACTTTTTTTATCTTCAAGTCTTTTAAGTTAACATTATTAACTAGTATTTTCCCACTAGTGGGGTCAAATAATCTTGGTATTAAATTTACTACTGTAGATTTTCCACTTCCAGTTGAACCAATAAATGCAGTTACTGTGCCTTTCTTAGCTAAAAAGTTAATGTTTCTAAGTACATCTTCACTACTATCACTATATCTAAAATAAACATCTTTAAATTCTATACTTTCTATTTTATCTATGTTTTTAGCCTTTTTATTTTCTACAACATTAGTATTAATTTTAAGTACTTCATTAATTCTTCTAATTGATACTATACTTCTAGGAACTAAAACTGCTGTCATAGAAAGCATTAGAAATGCACTTATGATTTGCATAGTATAAGTTATAAATGCAATTAAGTCTCCTACTTGCATAGAAAATGAGTTTACTTTAGGAGCACCTACAAAGATTATCAATATTGCAGTGCTGTTCATTATAAATGTTAGAATTGGGATCATTAGTGAAAACGTTTTACCAATAAATAAACCATTATTTGTTAATTCATTATTTGCTTTGTCAAATTTATTTTCTTCAAATTTTTTATTAGAAAATGCTCTTATGACTAGTAATCCTGTTAAACTTTCTCTACTTACTAAATTTATATTATCTAAATTTTCTTGAAACTTTTTAAATCTTGGTACAATTAAAGATAAACCTACTGCCATTAAAATTAAAACTAATATTACACTTAGTATAATAACCCAGTTGATAGGACTATCTTTTACTTTTATAATCGCACCTATTCCCATTATTGGGGCAAATAAAACTATTCTTAAAACAATTGTTATAGTGCTGCCTATCTGAGTTACATCATTTGTACATCTAGTTATTAGACTGCTACTACTTATTTTATTTATATCACTTGTTTCAAGTTCAAGTATTTTATTTACTGTTTTTCTTCTTAAATCTCTAGTAAAGTATGCACTTACTTTGCTAGATAAATATGCACTTAGTATAGTTATACCCATTGCAATTAAAGCTGTTAGAACCATAACTATACCTAGTTTATATATGTATGACATGCTTTTTTTGTTAATGTCTATACCTACTAGTTTATATTCTCCTTTTAAGTAGTTTATTATTTCACTTCTATTTAAATCACTACTTTCTCCATTAGAAACTAGATTACTCATAGGAACTTCTAACTCACTAGTTAAATCATCTTTAGTTATAAGCACGCATACATCACTGCATTCATAAGCTTCCTTTATCTTTTCTTTGCCACTTACATAATTAAGTAATTTATTAAATTCAGAAACTCTTATTTTTTCAGGAACAATACTAGTTATTCCACTTTCTTCTATACCTACATTTATAATGTCACTTGTATATGATGGAAGTGCTAAGTTACAATATGCCTGCATAAATAATAGAATGACTATTATTAACATAGTCCATTTATACTTAAATAATGTTTTTAATATTTCTTTCATATGTTCATTCTCCCTACTACTCCATTTTAAGTATATTAAAAATGAAAGTCAAGAATAACTTTCACTTTAATTAGTTATAAACTATTTCGTATGGATTTTCAGGACTTCCATCTCCTCTAGACCATATGGCATCTGATTTGATACTTATGGCAGGGCGAACACTGCCCGAACTGTTGACATCGTAGCTGCTGAGGGCGCCAGGTTCGCGAGAACCGCCCACGCTCCACACGCGAGAGTAGCCGCCACGCCAGCCCAGAGGCGACAAAGACCACCACGTTAATCCTCCTGTTATACTTCCTCCAGCACTATTTAGATAATAATATGCTGGTGCGTTATTATATGCTAAGCCACCTGCTATATTTATTTCATCTGCTGTCATTAAACCTATTGGATATGTTAATTTTGCATCTGTATTTGATGCACTAAATGC
>USFF01000021.1 GCA_900553835.1 uncultured Mycoplasmatota bacterium | reverse complement strand
CAATAAAATAATACCACAAAATTTTATTATTTACAAGATTTATTTTTTGTACTTTTTGTGGTACTAATATATATTGATTTTTAAAATTGAAATGCCTCTTAAAAACTTTTTATTTTTTGTTTTATATTCTTCTTGATTTATCCATCTTCATATGTTATATTTAGTTCATGAGTATTACCTAGTGGTTAGGTGTTCTTACCTCAGTCCGACAATTTTTTATAAATTTAGGAAAGCGGGGTAGTCTGTATGAAGTATAGAAAAGGAGATCTTTTTTGTGCAGTACCTAGTTGTACTAGTTGTGATTATAGCAGTGCTAGATCTCTTCTTGAATTCAAACCAAAAGTAGTTATTATCTCAATAACGAAAAAAAGAATACCGATCAACTTGATACGGTATTCGCTTAGAACACATATGGACTGAGAGAATACCTAACGAGCCAAGCTAGGTAATGCTCTTTTTGTTTGTCCTTTAATATTATATGTCGTTTCGACAATTTAATTATATCAAATTATTTTTTATTTTTCAAGTACTTTATATTGTACAGGATATTAAGCATCTTCTTTTTTAATATCTAATATATCATATAAATACTTCTTACCATTATAAGAATTTCTTATTAGTAAGACTGCATTATAAATGGTTTCTTCTTTATCTTTTAAAGAAAATCTAATTTTATATCTATAGAAACCATATTTAGCATCATAAGTGTGTTTATCTTTCTTAATATTTATTATTTCTTTATCTTTACCTAAAAGTATTAATTCTTTTAAGTAATTAGAAAGAATACATTTAACTTTTTTTAATTCTTTAGAAAGATTTCTAGTATTTTTAGAATATATATATTCATTACTAACTTTATTATCTATTAAAACATTATAAGAACTTTCTAAGTTCTTATAAGTTTTATTTTTTTGACTTTCAATTATTCTTTTTGCTTTCTTTTGACTACTATAAATATCTAGATTATCAAAATCATCATCTGTTATTTGTAGTCTGTTAGTACTTCCATCTTTATTATATACTTCTTTGCTTTCCTCTAAAGATAAATTAAGTAAACTTACTTCAAGGATATTAACTAAATACTTAATAGTTCCTTTTCCTTTTCTTTGAATTTAGTTTCTACTAAATCATTATATTTATCTATTAATTTTTGAACTACTTCTAGACTTCTTTTTTCTTCATCTTCTGACATTTCACTTTTCTTAATAGAATTATTAAAATCTTGTCTAACATTTCTTAAAGCTATCCTTGCTTCTTCAGCCATATCTTTAACTTGTTTAACATAGTTCTTTCTTGTTTCTTCTGTTAACTCAGGAATAGTTAAGAATATTACTTCTCCATTATTATTAGGAGCCATTCCTAGTTCAGCAGCATATATAGCTTTTTCTATTTCTTTAAGTAAACTTTTATCAAAAGGTTTAATCATTAATTGTCTAGCTTCAGGTACACTTACTGTTGCAACGGCATTTATTGGAGTTGGTACTCCATAATATTCTACCATTACTCCATTTAAAATGTTAGGATTTGCTCTTCCTGCTCTTACAGTAGTAAATCTAACCTCTAAGTTTTCAATTACTTTTTCCATCTTTACTTTTACATCATTTTCATTAAACATTTCCTTCACCTATTTAAATATATCATAAACTTTATTTTGGGTCAATATAAAAACCAGAATTACTTCTGGTTAAAAATCTCTATTTCTTAAAAATGGTGGTAAATCGTCATCATCATCTAAAGTTTCAACTTTTTCAGTTGGTTTGTCATAAGATTTATAAAGTGGATCACTTTCATCTTCAAAACCAGTTGCAATTACTGTAACAATTGCTTCATCACTAAGTGCTTCATTTACTACAGCACCAAATATAATATTGATATCTGTATTAGCAGCAGCACGTATAACTTCAGCAGCATCTTCAGCTTCAAATAGTGTTAAACTATTTCCACCAGTAATATTAATAATACAGTCAGTAGCGCCGTTGATAGTAGTTTCAAGAAGTGGACTACTTACTGCTTGTTTAGCAGCTTCAATCGCGCGGTTTTCTCCAAAACCTACACCAATACCAATAAGAGCTTGTCCTCTGTTTTCCATAATTGCTTTAACATCAGCAAAGTCTAAGTTAACTAGTCCTGGAACACTTATTAAATCACTTATAGATTGAACACCAAGACGTAAAACATTATCTACTTCTTTAAATGCATCCATCATAGGTGTAGATTTATCAATGATATCTCTTAATCTATCATTTGGTATAACTACGAATGTATCAACATGTTTTTTTAGTTCATCAAGTCCTAAAAGAGCATGATCCATTCTCTTCTTTCCTTCAAACTTAAATGGTTTAGTCACTATAGCAACTGTAAGAGCCCCAAGACCTTGTGCTATTTCAGCTATAACTGGTGCAGCTCCTGTACCAGTTCCTCCTCCTAGTCCACAAGTAACAAATACCATATCAGCGCCTCTTAGAGCATCCTCTATTTCATTTCTACTTTCAAGTGCAGCTTCTCTACCAACTTCAGGATCAGCTCCTGCACCTAAACCATCAGTAATTGATGCACCTATTTGAAGTTTAGTTTCAGCCTTTGAAGTATTTAAAACTTGTAAATCAGTATTAGCAACAATAAACTCAACACCTTTAAGTCCTGACTCAATCATCCTATTAACGGCATTACATCCGCCTCCACCAACACCTATTACTTTAATTTTTGCTATTTGTAGCATTTCTAACGAACCTTGCATATTTTAACCTCCTAATTATCAAAAAAGTAACTATAAACTTTTCCGAGTAAACTACTTTCATTTATTTTTTTCTTATCACTAAATAGCCCACCTTGTTCTTCTTCACTTATAGTAGTAGCAAATTTATTTCTAAACTTAAGTTTCTCATGATAAACTTTAATTGCTCCTAAACCAGTACTATAGATATTATTCCTACACCCTAGTTCTTCTACTTTACTTGGCACCTTGTTCTTACCAAAGATTTCTTTGAAAACACTTTCAAAGCCATCTATCTCGCTAGTGCCTCCTGTAACTATTATATAACTAATTTCCTCTTTTGTTAAGAAATTTATTTGTTTTTTTGAAAGTTCTAGTATTTCTCTTATTCTAGAATAAACAATATCACTTACTTCATATTGATTAATCTTAATTCTTTCATTACTTTTTGTAAGAGTTTCAACTACTTCACTAGTACTTGCTTTAGCCCTGCTAGCAAGTGCAAATTTCTCTTTAATTTTCTTGCTATCATCCAAACTAATATCATAAATATAACTAATATCTCTATCTATATTTCTAGAACCTATGTCAAGTACTTCAGTACTAATAAGTATATTTTCCTTTATAATACTTATTTCTGTCTTATTAGATCCAATATTTATAACTGCTGTACTTTTCTCATTATTTTCTTCATTCTTAAACTCAAAATAATCACATAATCCACCAAATACTAAATCAACTACTTTAACATCCATCTTTTCAAGTAAATCTATTGTTAGATAAATATTCTTTTTAGGAATTAAGCCCAAAAGTGAATTAACTGATAATCTATGAGCCTCCATTCCTTTAGGATCCTTAACTGAACTTGTTTCATTAATTATAAATTCCTTTGGAGTAACACTTACAAGTTCTAAATTAGGACTAACCCTGTTAAATACACTTGCTTGAAGTGCCTTAGTAATATCATCTCCATTAACAAAATTATCCTCTCTATCAATAGTAGTATACCCTTCACTCTTAACAAATGATGCAAAGTATGAAGGTACTACTAAAACTACTCTAGTTAATTTAATACCAAGAATACCTTGTGCTTTTTTAAAAGCTTCTTTAATAGAAGAATAAGCTTCTTCTTCATTAACAATAATTCCCTTTTTAATACCTTTGCTCTCTACTTTAGAGCACGCTAAAACAAATAACTTACCTCTATGAATTTCTCCAACAATAAGTTTAATGTTAGAAGAACCAATATCTAAACTAGCTATTATTTGCTTCATATTACACTCTCCATATTTTTTGTTCTAAACTAATTATAACAAATAATTAATAAAAAGTAAAAACAAAATAGATTATTTTTTAATACATTTTTTATAATACTTACAAATTTCTTTAAAAGGACACTCTGTACATAAAGGATTTCTACTAGTGCATTTATATCTACCAAATAAAACTAATCTATTATGTAGTCCATCCATATCATACTTACTAAATCTATTTGTTATCTTCTTTTCTACTTCTAGTGGTCCGTCACTTTCTTTAGCAAGCCCTAGTCTTTTACTAACTCTTAATACATGAGTATCAACTGCTATTACCTTCTCACCAAATAAATTAGCAAGTACAACATTTGTAGTTTTTCTTCCAACTCCAGGAAGACTTTCCAAAATATTTCTGTCACTCGGAAAATATCCGAGTTCTAACAAAGAAGAAACAATTCCTTTAAAATTCTTAGCTTTAGTCTTATACATTCCAATAGTTTTAATCATTTCTTCTATCTCTTTAACACTTAAATTATTAAGTTTCTCTAAACTGTCATATTTTTTATAAATTTCACTTGTTACTAAATTTACTCTTTTATCAGTTGTCTGCGCACTTAACATAGTACTTAAAAGCAGTTCATAATCTTTATTATATATAAGTTCACATTTAGGACTAGGAAAAAGAACCCTTAACCCATCTAAAATAATCTCTTCTTTATTCATCGCTATCATGAAGCCAGTCATAATCAAAAAGTTCTTTATATTCTTCTTTAGGCTTTTCTCCTTTCTTAGTCCATTCATAAAGTATTTTATCAATATACCTTAAATTACTAACTCCATTTATAACCGCTTCTCTTAAAGCATTTAAAATCATCCCTTCATCTATTCCTAAATTTAACCATCTATTTATAGTTTCATACTCAATTGGACTTAAACTTCTACCAAATTCACTTTCAAACTTAGAATAAATATCAGTATTAATTTCTTTCTCTTCTTTAGAATTCATAATTAATTTATCATAAAGTATATCAAGACTAATACTTTCACTTACTTTACCATTTTCTTTAATTACTTTAACTTCAATTAAACCTTTAGTAATAAGACTACTATATGTATTAAGTATATCTTCTTCACTAAAATTTAAAGCATTCTTTACTTTATTTAAATCAAGAGCTTTTTCTTCATTAATAAAATAAATAAGTAAAAGTAATTCATCAGTACTTAAATTAAGACTTTTAATACCTTTTAAAACATTACTATTAATTAAATAATTCTTTTCCTTATAAATTAATCTAATATCATTCATAACTCTTTAACCTTTCTATAATACTTTCCTTTTCATTCTTTAACTTTCCAGTTACTATCTCTTTTTCTAACTTATGAAGAATACTTCCCAGTTCCCTCCCAGGTTTAATGTTTAAAAGAGATAAAACTTCTTCACTTTTAATATTAATCTCTATTATACTATTTATTGGTAAATTAGTATACATTAAATTTATCTTTTCTAGTGGAATGTTTAAAACTAAAGCAGCACTAGAGCTTATAAAAAGTCCATACTTATAAACATCATAAATACCAATATTTCCTTTTTTAATTAATTTCTTAACACTTTTAATTTGTTCCTTTTCTAACCTTGTAAAAGGTAAATTTTTAAACTCTAATTGTGCATAGTTAGAAATTAAATTATCTACTGGGTTAAAAGTATTTATTTTAATACCTAAATATTCTTCTAAATTATAATCTTTAACAAAGTTAATAAATCGAGTGCATTTTTTAGACTTAAATAACTTATCAAATTCTTCTTTCTTTTTATTACTATTAATTAGTTCAAAATCTTTCTTATTATGTTTTATATAATCAATAATGCTTTTATCAAGGTTCATCTCAAGTATAGACATAAATCTAAGTCCTCTTAAAAGCCTTGATGGATCTTCTTTAAATAATATCTTAGGATCTTTTACTGGTCTAATAATATTACTCTTTATATCTTTAATCCCACCCATTATATCAATTATATTATATTCTCTGTCCATCACTATTGTATTCATAGTAAAATCTCTTCTTTTTAAATCTTCTTCTAAACTATCAATATATTCTATTTTAGTAGGCTTACCATTTTTATAAGAAAGCTCTCTTCTAAATGTAGTAATATCTACTATATTATTATGGGCATTTATTTTAACAGAACCATATTCATTATTAACCGTTTTAACATTAAAAAGTTTACTAACTTCCATTGGAGTAGCATTAGTTATAATATCAACATCTAAACTTATACTTTTAATTAAGTAGTCTCTAACACATCCACCTACTAAATAAGCCTTATAACCATTATCATTAAGCACTTTTAAAATATTCAAATAATTCTTATCCATAATTTACTAGAGTGACAAAAAAAAAGTCAAAAAAGACTTTTTAGTTTAAAGCATCTTTAAGTTTGCTTCCAGCTTTAAAACTAGCAACAGTTTTAGCAGCTATTTTAAGTGGTTTTTTAGTTAAAGGATTAATTCCTTCTCTAGCAGCTCTTTTTTTAGCACTAAAAGTACCAAATCCTACTAAAGTAACTTTACCTTCTTTCTTTAAACCAGTTTGAATTCCTTCTAAAGTTGCCTCAAGACTTCTTGTAGCATCAGCTTTAGAAAGCCCAGCCTTAGCTGCTATAAATTCTACTAATTCAGTTTTAGTCATCTCATTACCTCCATAATTTATATTTTTAAGCATACTATGCTTACATCTTCATTTTACTATAAAATAACAATTTTGCAAATGTTTTTTTAATATTTTTTATATTTTTTTCACTTTTAGTATTTTCTATTGTACAAAAAACATATTTTTTTTATTTCTATGTATATTTCTTTTAAGAAATCATATAGTTAAGTGAATATAAAAGGAGTGAAAAAAATGGATAAAAAAGAAATACTAGAAAGCATTTCTAAAAAAGGTAATGGTGAAATATACCTTGGTGTAGTTGGCGCAGTTAGAACTGGTAAGAGTTCATTTATTAAAAAAGTTATAGAAACTTTAGTTGTACCAAACGTAGAAGATGAAAACGAAAGAAAAAGATGTTTAGATGAAATTCCACAGACATCTAATGGTAAACAGATAATGACAGTCGAGCCAAAATTTGTACCTTCAAGCGGCGCTAATATTAAAATTGAAGAAATGACTACTAATATTAAACTAATAGACTGTGTTGGTTTTGTAACACCAGATGCAAAAGGTTATACAGATGAAGAAGGTCATGAAAGGATGATAAAAACACCTTGGTTTACAGAAGATTTACCATTTGTAGAAGCTGCAAGTATTGGTACTGAAAAAGTAATTAAAGACCATAGTACAATAGGAATTGTTGTGACAACAGATGGTTCTATTCTAGAAATGGATAGAGATAATTATATAAATGCTGAAGAAAAAGTTATTAATGAACTTAAAACTATTAACAAACCATTTATAGTTATAATGAATAGTACTCATCCAAATAGTGAAAGCACTAGGGCACTTTCAAGTGAATTAAAAGAAAAATATAACGTGCCAGTAATTCCAGTAAGTATTCCAGACATGACAGAAAAGGAAATAATAAATATACTAAAAGAAGCACTTTATGAATTCCCAGTAGAAGATATAGAAGTAAAAATACCAGACTGGGTAGATGTTCTTGATATGAATAGTCCTATTAAAAGTACTTTCATAAATGCTATGAAACAAAGTGTAACAAGTGTTGATAAATTAAGAGATATAGAAAACATAAATTTAAACTTTGAAGAAAATGATATTATAAGTAATGCATATATATCTAATTTGAATACTAACACCGGAGAAGTCACAATTAATTTAGAAGCACCAGAAGAATTATTTAACATTGTTTTAAAAGAAACTATGGGAAAAGAAATAACTAGTAAAGCCGATTTACTAAGAATATTTAAAGACTTTAGTGAAGGTAAAAGTGAGTATGAAAGTGTTAAATCAGCTTTAAAACAAGTTTACTCTACTGGTTATGGAATTGTATTCCCAAGACTAGAAGATATGAAACTAGACTCACCAGAAATAATTAAACAGTCAGGTAGATATGGAGTTAAATTAAAAGCTATAGGTAGTTCAATACACATGATTAAAGTAGATGTAGAAAGTACATTTGAACCAATAATTGGAACAGAAATGCAAAGTAAAGAACTAATTGATAACTTAATGAAAGATGGTAACAATGATAGCATTTGGAAAAGTGAAATATTTGGTAGAAGTTTAGAAGTAATTGTACAAGAAGGAATACAAGCTAAACTAAACTTAATACCTGATAGTGTTAGATATAAACTTGCTAGTACTGTAACTAAAATTGTAAATAAAGGAAGTAATAACTTAATTGCTATTGTTTTATAGCAATTTTTTCTTTATAATTAATTATAGGAGGTGTGATTTTGAAAACTACAATTGATATGTATGACATTGTTGATGGAGGATTTAGTCAACCTAGCAGTGCAGCTTGGGGTACTATAGCTTTAATATTAGCTATTATTGGAGGAATATTAGTATATTTCTTATTTCTAAAAAAAGATAATGAAAATAAGTTTACTGGTTTTAAAAAATACTTATATGAATTCTTATCTTTTAAAAAGATGTGGCTAGAAACTATTCTAAAAATATCTTATTTAATTATAACTATTTATCTTTCATTAATGTCATTTGAATTAATCAAAACTAGTTTCTTACTATTTGTTTTAACTTTTGCACTTGGTAATCTTATTGTAAGAGTAATATATGAGTTATCACTTTTATTACTTACTATATGCAGAAATACTACTGAAATTAATAAGAAACTTAAATAAAATTCAATAGCTTATAAAGTTAGAAATTGAATTTAAATAATAAAGGAAGTAAAAACTTAACATGATTAGTTAAGCTTTTACTTCCTTATTTTTCTCCAAAAATTTTTTCAAATACAGCTTTTGCTTTTCCTTCATCAATTGGTTTCTTTAAATAACCATCATATGGTGCTGGGTCATAGATATCTTCCCAGTCTTCAGCACTACAAACTACAATTGGGATATCGCTAAATGTTCTAATTTCTTCAAAAAGTTTCTTACCTGTCATATCGCACTTATAAAGATTATTTGTAATTATCAAATCATACTTATCTTGATTTTCTCTAAATTCCTTTAAAACATCAGAACTATAATCGATAACATTTACATCATGCCCCATACCTCTAAGAGTTCTTGCATTTATAATAGCCATTTCAGTATTGTAACAACCTAAAAGAATTCTTAATTTCATTTTCTCTCACCCTTTCGACCTCAAATATTTACTACTAGAATATTATAACTTACTATGTAAATAAAGTCTACACAAATTTTAAAAAGTTACATCTAACTATACACATATTGTATATTTTTTAATTTTTTGTGCATACTGGTACTGGCTGACTACATTATTTTTAATGTTTTTATGAGAAAATGAGTATGGTGAAAATTATGGCTTATGAATACAAGGAGTTTGACTTTAATAAAGATATCAAAAAAATAGTCGCTCTAAATATTAGAAAGTATAGAAAACTAAAAGGCTATACGCAAGAAGAACTTGCTCTTTATACAGATAGAAGTTTTGAATTTATAAGAAGAATAGAAAGCGAACAAGGAAGAAGAGGATTCTCGGTTGAAACTTTATGGAGAATAGCAATGGTACTTGAAATACCAATGGATAATCTATTCAAAGATGATGTCATAGAAGAAAATTAAAATAGTAGCTGGGCTACTATTTTTTTAACACTTACTAATTTGTACTAAATCTACTTCTACAGGAGTTTCTTGTCCAAATAAATCTATTAATACATTTAATTTTTCGTTTTCTAGATCTATAGACTGAACTTTACCATACATACCTGTAAATGGTCCATCAACTATTTTTACTGAGTCTCCTTCGTTTAAATCAGTTTCAATATCAAGTCTACTAATTCCTTCATTTACTAAAATTTTATCTATTTCTTGAGGTGATAAAGGAATAGGTTTTGCACCCTTACCACTTGATCCAATAAATCCTGTTACACCTGGTGTATTTCTAACTGCATACCAAGCTTCATCACTCATTATCATTTCAACTAAAACATACCCAGGAAACATCTTTTTAGTCTTTTCTTTTTTTACTCCATCTTTAATTTCTACTTCAGTTGTTTCAGGAACAATAACTCTAAAAATATTATTTTCCATCCCCATTGAGTCTTTTCTCATAAGTAAATTTTCTTTAACTTTGCTTTCATGTCCAGAATAAGTATTAACAACATACCATAATTTTTGATTATCCATACTAGCTCACTAATCCTTTCAAGAATGTAAATAACACATCAAGTAAATAAAAATATAATCCAAAGAATACCATTAAAGTAAGAACCATAACAGAATACTTAACCATATCTTTACTGCTAGGCCATCTTACCATTTTTCTTTCTTTGTCTACTCCTTTAAAAAATGATTTAATTTTCATCAAATAACCTCCATTTTGTCTTATAAAAAAAACACCTATGTGTTTCAGTAATTTAAATATACTACAAAATCAAATAAAATTCAAGTATTTTGTGTAACTTTTTAGCATAAAAAAGGCATCTACAAAATAAATGCCTTTTTAAATTATCTCTTACTAATTTCTTCACTTACAATTTTATTAACTAAACTAGGGTTAGCTTTCCCCTCGCTTAGCTTTAAAGTTTGGCCTATAAAGAAACCAATTAAGTTAGTTTTACCACTTTTATAACTTTCAAGTTCTTTAGGATTATTATCGATTACTTCATTAACTAGTTTTCTTATTTCTTCTGGATCACTTATTTGTTCTAGTCCCTTTTCTTTAACAATTTCTTCTGGTGTTTTCTCTTCTTCTAAAATATAAGTAAAAACACTTTTTGCTTGTTCTGTACTTATTCTTCCCTCTTCTATCATTTTAACCATATTAACTAGATGTTCTGGCTTAATAAATACTTCATCTATAGTTTTATTAGTTTGATTTAAATATCCGAGTAGTCTTGTAGTAATCCAGTTACTAACGGAAACTGGATTTGCGTTTAACGATAAACATCCTTCATAAAAATCACTTATTTTTTTATCTTTAATTAAAACTTTAGCATCTTTTTTATTTACACCTAGATTAACATACTTATTATATCTTTCAAAAGGTAAAACAGGAATGTCTTTTTTTATTTCATCAATAAAATCACTCGATAGTTTAACAACTGGTATGTTAGGTTCAATATAATATCTATAATCAATTGCATCAACTTTATCTCTCATTGAAACTGTTTTCTTTTCTTGGTCCACCCATCTACGAGTTTCTTGTTTAATAACTCCAGCATTCATTAAAACTTCTTCTTGTCTTTTTATTTCAGAAATAATTACTTCTTTAACTGTGCTAAAGGAATTTATATTTTTTATCTCACTACGAGTTCCTAGTACATTAGATCCTTTAGGTTTTAAAGAAATATTAACATCTACCCTAATTTGACCTTTCTCACTACTTGCTTCACTTACATTAGTATATTTAATAATATTTCTTAAATTTTCTAAAAATTCAATTACATCATCTACTCCAGTAAACACAGGTTCAGTAACTATCTCAATTAAAGGTACTCCTGCACGGTTATAATCAAGTAAACTGTAATCATCATAATGCGCCATACTAGCTGAGTCTTCTTCTAAATGAATTTGATGTATTAAACATCTTTTAACTTCTCCATTAACTTCTATATCAAGATATCCATTTTTCCCAAAAGGTTTAGTCATCTGTGTTATTTGGTATCCTTTAGGTAAATCAGCATAATAGTAGTTTTTTCTATCAAACATTACAACATCTGGAATTTCACAGTTTAAGGCAAGTGCTAGTTTTATAGCTTTTCTAACTCCTTCTTTATTTACTCTTGGCAAAGTACCAGGAAAAGCCAAATCAATAACACTTATATTTTCATTAGGATTAGTATTATAACTATTACTGCTTCCTGAAAACATCTTACTTTTAGTATTAAGTTCTGTATGGACTTCAAGTCCAATAGTAGGTTCAAACATATTAAATAACCTCCTTTATCATGTCTTTATAAGGCATTGTGCTTTCTATAGAATAAGCAATATTTAAACATTTTAAGTCTTCTCTTTGTTTACAAGTTATTGATAAACCTATTGGCATATCATTTACAAAGCCACATGGAATAGTAATACTTGGATATCCTCCAAAGTTTCCAATATCCAAATGATTTTCTAGAAGTAAATACTCACTACTTAATCTATCAGGCTCATTTGTAGGATTAATCTTAGGCGCTACTGTACCGGTTGTTGGAAGAATTAAAGCATCATGCTCACTTAAAAGTTCATTTATTTTAGTAACAATCATATTTCTTGCCCTTTTAGCATTAATAAATAATCTCTCTTGATTTTCTCTTTCAAGAATATAACTACCTATTACAAATCTTCTTTTAATCATTTCAGCAAAACCTTTAGTTCTAGTATTAATCATTATTTCTTCAGGAGTTTTGCCTTCCATTTTATTTCCAAAGATAAAACCAGTTAAATTACTATTGTTACTAGTACTTTCAGCACAACTTATTATAAAGTATATAGGATAAATACATTCAAGTAGTTTTTTATCTATACTAACTTCTTCTACTAAAGCTCCTCTTTCTTTTAAATCATTTACTTTTTCATAAAAATTATCAAGTATCTTAATGGTCTCTTCATTATTAACATTTTCTTTATCTACTATTTCTTTTATATAGAATAACTTCTTACCTTTTAAATCATTAACTAAATTATCACTATAACTAATATTATCATCTTCTAAAGTAGTCATATCCATCTTATCTTTTCCCTTTAAAACATCAACTACTATAGCAGCATCAAGAACATTTCTAGTAATAACTCCTACATGATCTAAACTACTTGCAAAAGGAAATAAACCATATCTACTTATTCTTCCATATGTAGGTTTGAAGCCTACTACTCCGCAGTAACTAGATGGTTTTCTAACTGAATCACCTGTGTCACTTCCTATACTAAAAGGAACTAAATTAGCAGCAACACTTACTACACTTCCGGCAGAACTTCCGCCTGCAATTCTAGTTGTATCATAAGGATTTCTAACTATACCAGTGTGTCCAGTTAGTCCACTTCCTCCCATAGCCAGTTCATCTAAAACAGTTTTACCTACTAAGGCTGCCCCACTTTGCTTTAGTTTTTTATATACAGTACTATCAAAAGGTGGTACATAATCTTTAAGTATATTACTAGAACCTGTTGTAAGAATACCTTTTGTACTAAAGTTATCTTTAATTGAATAAGGTACTCCATTTAACTTACTTTCACTATCAAGACTTATATATTCATCCATAATAGTTACATATGGATTTAATTTTTCCATGGCACTTTTAGACTTATTTACTGCATCTTGCCATAATTCCTTACTAGAAGTTCCATTTTCAATTTTATCTTTATATTCTAGAATATTCATTATTCCACCACCTTCGGAAGTTTAACTCTGTTACTTTCTTTATCTTTTGTATTCATAAGAGCATCTTCTACACTTAAACTCATGTCAACTTCATCACTTCTTAAATAAGATTCCTCTAAAGGAAAAGGAAATGACATAGGTTCATAATCCTTTAATCCTTCTATTTCACTTATTTTATCAACTTGTTTAAATAGGATTTCAAATTCATCTTGTAGAGTTTTATATTCACTTTCTTCCATGGTAAACTCTAACTTTTTAGAATAATCTTTTAATTTATCTATTGGTATCATTTTTTCCTCACTTCCATACATTTAAATAATATCACAGTTAAAAGAAAATATAAAGAAAAAAAGCAAATATTTTTGCTTATAAAATCTAACGATTACAAATCTTAAAAGTTCACAGTTAGAAAATTAATCACTTAAAAATGTGATATTTTTACCACATTTTTTAATTTAATCCATAAATACATTTATTATACAAAAATTCTATTATTTTTGTATCTTCTCCTTTAGTATAATAATCAGTTAATAGTTTATTAAATTCTAATAAATTTTCATCCTTTACTAAAATTATTCCTTTACCATTCATAATCATTATCTTATTAGCAATTATCATACTAGTTCTTTTATTTCCGTCTGAGGATGATATCTAAGAACTGAATATTTTTAACAACTGATATCCTCATTTTCCATTTCAATCATAAATTTATCAAAATCAGATTCAAATAATTTATCTTGAGTAATTCTATACTTTTCAAATTCAGAAAGTGCAAAACTCTTTGCTACCTTATGTGATACTTTACCAGGATTATCAAGTACATCTCTTTCGTTAAATTGTAAAAATACATCTAGCTTACCTTTCCAGTCTTCCATTGTCATAGGAATATGTCTTTCAGCTTGATCCTCAGCGTAATCTAAATACATTGTAACAATTCTTTCTAAAGATTTTAATTCTTCTTTAGTAAGATAATTTTTAGCAATTATAACATCAGATGCAATTATTTTGCCATTAGGTGAATTTTTCCAATTTGTTAATCCCATATGGTTTTTTTTATGATTTGCACGGTTCACTACAACTTCTGCAGCAGTATTTCCATGAACAGCATAATGCATTTTATTTTGAACGGTTTTAAAAAAATCTTTTGTTATTGGTGAAGCTACATTATAATCTAAACTCGTTGTGTATATATCAGTAATCTTTTGATAAAAATTTCTTTCACTAATTCTTATTTCTCTTATTTCCTGTAGTAATTCATCAAAATAATTTTCATTTAAAAAAGTTCCATTTTTAAGTCTTTCTTTATCTAATACGTATCCTTTTACAGAATATTGTTTTAAAATATTGATTGCCCACAATCTAAAATCTA
>USFF01000020.1 GCA_900553835.1 uncultured Mycoplasmatota bacterium | reverse complement strand
TCCATACATATATCCTGCATATTTAGGACTATTATATGAACTATTAAATGCACTTTCTCCTATGTATCCACTTGTTGTATCAGGACTTGTTCCTGAATATAAAAGTCTTACACTTCCATCATGGTTTGTTCTTATTATTCTCCAGTAGAATCCTGCAAATTTTACCCAGTTGTTTTTCGCATTTCCTGCAAAATAGTATACCTCTTTTGGAGTAGATCCTGCTATACTTTCTGTTGCTTTATATAAAGTTCCTGTATTTGTTTCAGTAAATGTTGTATTAAATGAAGTTCTAGTTTTAATTGTTCTATTATCAGCAAGAAGTTTACTATAAATAGAATGTTTAAAATCCATAGTACAATAATCTGGTATATGTATATTAGATAAACTAACTTCATTAGTCATTTTATTATATGTTGCACTTGAACCATTCTTACAAGTTATTTTATTAATAGTATAACCATTTATAAGTTCATTAAATGTTATATTTGTCTTTTCTCCATTTAAAGTATAAGCCTGTATACCCTCTGGTTTAGAAAGCAATTTTTCTACTTTAGATATTTCTTTATTATTTATTTCTTTATTAGTAAATATTAAAGGAAATATTACTAAAAAAGGAATTAATACTACAAGAAATTTTAAATACTTTTTTCTCACAATTACATACCTACTTTCATCTATTTTATATTTTATCATTTCTGTTAGAAAAATACAACAGAATTATATGGTATATTAGTATAATTTAATGTATGATATTTTTATTTTATCAAAAGAGGAGTGAAAAAAATGTCATTTAATGTTAAACCAACAAAAGAAAAAGTTCTAAGTACTTATAGAACACTTTATATTAAAGAAGATTTAGATAAAGAATTAGATTTATTAGCAGGAGAATATAATACTTCTTATAATAATTTAGTTATTAGCATGATTGAAGATTGTTTAGAGAGAATTAAGAAAGAGAAAAAAGAGAAGGAAGAACAACGTTAGTTATTGTTCTTCCTTCTTTTTTAGTATTCTTCCTAATATTTCATAAACTGAATATACTAAAGCCATCATAACAGCAAAACCTACTAATATACCAAGACTGAATGATTTAATGTTTGCTACTATTACAAATGTAGTTGATATTATTAATGGATTTAAAATATTTACACACCACTTTATAGTAGAGTATTTGGTTTTTCTTCTATCTAAATTAAATTTACTTACTATATAGTTTACTTCTAACTGTTTAGAACCATCGGTGTAAGTTTTCTTTTTTCTATTAATTATAAATACATATATTAGAAATATTAATATATATGAAGTTATAAAATATATTAAGTTTAGTAATATTTCATTCATTATAAAACCTCCTAGTTATGAATTAATTATAATTTATTTTTTATTTTTTTTCAATAATAAGTATAATAAAAAAAGAATGTATTTAGGAAATATTTATATGTATGTAACTATACACCTTTTAATACATTCTTATTGTATTTAAACACTCTTTTAATTATAAAAACATACTCATATAAATTGGTAAACTTGTTACATTTTCTTTATTAGAGCCTAAATTTTTACTAAATAATTTTAATCCAGACTTTACTCCATAATTCTCCATAACAGAATTTAAACTTTTAGATTTAGTATTATCAGCAGATTTAACTTCCACTGCAGTTACTTGATTATTATATCTAATAAAGAAATTAATTTCCAAAGTTGAATTCTTTTCAAAATAATATAATTTTTTACCAAGCTTAGTAAATACTTCTGCAATTATATTTTCATATATTGCTCCCTTGTATATTCCTAAATTACCACTCATTATTTCATCGTTAGTTTCTTCATCTAACATTGCAACTAAAAGCCCAGTATCATTCATATAAACTTTAAAACAATCTTTGATTTTTTAAATCGATATTTTTCAAAGGAATATTACTCAATGTAGAGATTTTTTCGAAGGAATAATTGGGTATATAAGGTTTTTTCAAAGGAATATCTTTATTCAATTGAAAAGAAACTAAGAAAATAAAATTATTTTATATGTTTTAATTTACATACTATTAATGGTAGCCATTAAATTAATTTTTTTTAAAGAAATTTGTAATTTTGTCTTGACTTTTTTGCCAGATTAGTTTAATATATAGACTTACCAATTCACTTAAGGCGAATTGGTGCTAGTATCACACTAGCCAACCCCTTTTTATTCTTTTTTCCGGATTGCTCTTCAGGGGGGCAATCCTTTTTTTTGGTTAAAAAAACTCCTAATATAAAGGAGTTCCATAACTATGTACATATTTACTAGTAATTGGGTAATCTCTTCTTCTGCATTCATCTTTTGAATTACCCTCAATAGTATATATTCTTCCGTTTTCTACTTTTTCTACTAACCCTACATGATCAGGATGTCCATCAACATTCCAGTCAAAGAATATTATTTCTCCTGGTTTTGGTTCATATGTTTTCTTTTGTAATTGCCCGTTAGCTCTAAACCATCTTACCATTGTTGGAACTGATGCTGTTTTAGGTATTAAAGTATTTAAATATCCAAGTTCATTTGCAAGCCATGATATGAAAGCTGCACACCATTCTACCCTATAGTTATATCCATACCATCTCCAGTAAGGTTCTCCACCACGGTTACCTATTTGCTTAGCTGCTAATTCTACCATAGCTGGACTACCTTTAGTTCCTGTTACTGTAGGAACTGTAGTTGTAGATATTACATTACTTACTGGTCTAGTTATTACTTTTATTGTTCTTTCTACTTCACTTACATTATTAGATGAGTCACTTACTTTGTATATAATTTTATATTCGCCTATTTTAGTTTTATCAACATTATTAGTTATTATAACATTTTCTGTTATATCTCCATCATAGTTATCTACTGCTTTATATCCAAGTTCTTTGTATTCATTATTTAAATAAATAGTTATATTTTCTTTCCCTTCAAGAGTTATCTCTGGACTTATTTTATCAACAACTTTTACTATTCTTTTTACTGAGTTATCTTTTAAACATTTTTTAGTTTTAACTGTGTAAATTATAGAATATTCTCCTATTTTTGTATTATCTACATTATTTTCTACTTTTACACTTTTAGTTAAGTCTTTATTAAAATAACTTGAAGTATAACCTGGTTCTTTGTATTCTTCATTTAACTCTAGGGTAATTATTTCCTCTCCTTTTAAGTTAATTGAAGGTTTTAAAGTAGCAAATACTACTCCTAAAGTTACTACTACTATTGCTATAAATGTTACTAGTAAAGATAAACCTAATTTTGTATTTGTTGTTATTTCTTTAAATGTATTTTTTATTATTTTTAAGAACTCTTTAAATATAGAGCCTATACTTTTAAAGAAATCTATAATGTATTTTTTAACTTTTCTTAAAGTAAATTTTTTCTTTTTCATCCCTTTTCACCTACAAAGATATTTTACCATATATTATATGAAATAACTAGTGGTAAGATTTAGAAATTTAAAAAAACTAGTTTTCACTAGTCTTTTTAGATATTTTTAAGTAATAATTATATCTTTCCTCTGCAAGTTTAACGTGTTCTTTATATAAATATTCGTAGTTCTCTTTATTAATATTTTCTAAGTTTTTATATCTCATTTCCTTTGCAAAAACTGTTTCATATAAACTATAGTTTGGTTCTTTACTATCTATATAAAGTTTCTTATTTTCTGGGTTATATCTCATTAGTATATTATAACCACTTTCTACTAGTAGTTTTTGTTCTTCTACACTGTTAGATAATCCACCTATTATTCCGTGCGCAATGCAAGGGCTATATGCGATTATTACACTTGGACCATTATGTTCACTAGCTTCTTTAAATGCTCTTATAGCTCCTGCAGGGCTTGCACCTGCTGATATAGATGCTACATAACAGTTTGGTATGTTCATAGCAATATTAAATAAGTCTTTTTTAGGTTTAAGTTTTCCTTTTGAAGAAAACTCCGCTACTGCACCTAGTTTTGTTGATTTAGATGTTTGACCTCCAGTATTAGAATATACTTCAGTATCAAGAACTAATACTTTTATGTTTTCATTACTTCTAAGCACGTGATCTAGTCCACCAAAACCAATATCATATGCCCAGCCATCTCCTCCTACTATCCATACTTTTCTAGAAGGAATATAATCTATTAATACTTTTAATTCTTCTGGTATATTACTATTTATTAGTTCATTTTTAACTTCATTTGTTATAGTATAGTCATCCATGTTATCTATCCATTTTTTATAGATATCTTTTACATTTTTAGAAACATCATCTTTAGTAGACACCATTATTTCTTTTATTCTTTCTCTTGCAGTTAAATATGAATAATGTAGTCCTAGTCCAAACTCTGCATTATCTTCAAATAAACTACTTATCCATGGTACTTTGTAAGGTGTACATGGAAGACTTGCCCCATAAATAGAAGAGCATCCAGTTGCATTTGATATAACTATTTCATCACCATATAAACTTGTAAGTATTTTTAAGTAAACTGTTTCTCCACATCCAGCACACGCACCTGGGAATTCAAAATTATTTTTAAGAAATCCTAAACCTTTTACAGTATTTCTAGGTAAGCTAGTTTCATTTTTTATGTTTTCCTTTAAGTAATCACAGACTTCATCGGTATTAGTTTTTATATTTGTCATAGTAAGAGCTTTTTCTCCATTCTTACCTGGACATACTTTAGTGCATAAAGTGCATCCTGTACAGTTATCTGTGTTTATTCCTAAGTAGAAATGTTTATTGTTTTCACTAGGAATTGTATCATCTATTGTTATAGGACTTTTTTCTAATTCTTCATCTTTTATATTAAATGGTTTTATAACTGCATGAGGACATATAAATGCACATAAGTTACATTCTATACAGTTTTCTTTACACCAAGAAGGTACTTTTGTAGATATTTTTCTTTTATCACTAGAAGATACTCCACCTTCAAAAGTACCATCTTTATATTCTAGAAAATCTGATACTTTTAGTAAGTTACCTCTTCTAAATAACATTTCATTATAAATATTATTTTTATATATATTTTCTTCAAGGTTTTCTAATTTATCTACATCTAAATCTCTTAAGTAGTCTAATGCTTCATCTAAAGCTTTTATATTATTTTCTACTATTTTATCTTCTTTATTTTTATATATTTCTTTTATATTTTCTTTAAATTTAACTATACCTTCTCCATTTATACCTAACATTTTTAACATATAAATAGATACTATATTATTTATTTTTCCTTTTAAATTATATTTTTCACTTAGGTCTTCTGCATTAGATACTAATACTCTTATATTCATATTTTTTATTATGTCTTTAGCACTATTTTTCATTATTTTATTTAGTTCTTCATCTGTTTTATTAGAATTTATTAGAAGTATTCCATTCTTTTTAATACCAGTTAATATTTCATATTTTGATAGGTATTCATCTTTAGTAACCACTACTAGTGATGGATGTTCTAGATAAAACGGTGCATCTATTTTGTTTTCAGATAGTCTTAAGTGACTTATAGTTACTCCTCCACTTTTTTTAGAGTCATATTCAAAATATCCTTGTACATAGTATTTTTCACTCATAACTTTTAGAATGTTCTTAGATGCACTTACCATTCCATCTGAACCAAAACCAAATACTTTTATTTCTTTATAATTATTTGTTATATTAAATTCCTTAATAGGTAAGTTGGTATTAGTTACATCATCTATTATTCCTAACGTAAAGTGATCTTTCATAGAGTGTTTTTTCATATTTTCAAATACACTGTAAATCATACTTGGAATAGTATCTTTACTTGATAATCCAAATCTACCACCTACTATTTCTATACCCTCGCCTTTTAAAGCTGCACATATATCTAAATATAGTGGTTCACATATAGTTCCTGCCTCTTTTGTTCTATCAAGTACTGTAATTCTTTGTACTGTTTTTGGAAGCGCTTTTAGAAAGTGTTCTATGCTAAAAGGTCTATATAAGTGTACATTAATTAAACCATATATATCTTCTTCTTTGTTAAGTTCATCTATTACTAGCTTGATAGTACTACATACACTTCCCATTGCTATTATTACGTATTTTGCATTTTTACTTCCATAGTAATTAAATGGTTTATAATCTTTACCCGTTAGTTTATTTATTTCATTCATGTACTCTTCTACAGTATTTGGAACATTTAAGTATAATGTATTTCTTGCTTCTGTATTTTGGAAATATACATCTTCTGTTTCACTTGTACCTCTTGTTATTGATTTTCCTATATTTAAAGCTTTATTTCTAAAGTCATTAATATACTTAATATCTATTAAAGATTTTATTTCATCTTCTTCTAATATGTCTATAGTATTTATTTCATGACTTGTTCTAAATCCATCGAAGAAATGAAGAAATGGTAGTGAAGATTTTAAACTTGATAAATGACTTATTAAAGATAAATAGTATGCATCTTCTACACTAGAAGATGAAAGCATACAAAAACCTGTTGGTCTAACTGCATATATGTCTTGATGATCTCCAAATATACTTAACGCATGTGTTGATAAACTTCTAGCTGCAACATGGATTACACCAGGAAGACATTCACCTGCAATTTTATACATTGAAGGTATCATGAGTAAAAGACCTTGACTTGCTGTATATGTAGTTGTAAGTCTTCCACCTTGTAGTGAACCATGCATAAAGCCTGCTGCTCCTGCTTCACTTTGCATTTCTACTACACTCACCTTTTCTCCTAATATGTTTCTTTTTCCCATACTTGACCATTTATCAACTAAAGATGCCATCCTACTTGATGGTGTTATAGGGTATATTGAAGAAACTTCAGTAAAGTTATATGAAGCAAGTGCACATGCTTCATTTCCATCTAATACTTTTTTATTTATCACTTATATCACTCTTCCTTATGATAATATTATACTATTTTTTTCCAAAAGAAAAAAGGTTAAAATTTAACCATTTTTCTTACTCTTTAAATAACTATTAACATTAACTCTAAAGTTAGGAAATGCTTTTGCAAATCTTCTAGTTAATTTACCTTTAGATAATAATACTTCTTTTACTTTAGCGCTTATTTCTTCTGTACTATCTTTAAGTACTGTTTTACCAACATTTTTAATTTTACTTATTATACTTAGTGATAAGAATAAATCTGTTAAGAATATTATTAGTAATATACTAACTACTACTTTTAGTACTCCTATATCTATTTTATTTAATATATTAATAAGGAAAGGATTTACTAAGTAAATCATCACTAATCCCATTATTCCAAAAAGCACTAGGTTACTAAGACATATTCTTCCATTTATATTAAATTTTTTATTTGAATAGTCCCACCATCTTGTTTTAAATAGTTTTTCCATTAAGTAACTAGTAAAATATTCTAGAATTGAACACACAATTACTGCCATACAAAACAAAGTTACTGGTTCATTATAATATCTTGTTAGAAATAAAGTTATTAATATTCCTCCAGTTCCATAAATAGGTACTACAGGTCCAACCATAAAACCTCGGTTAACAAATTTCTTATCACTAATAAGGAATGCACTAACTTCTGTCAACCACCCAATAAAAGAGTATATCAAAAATAAAGATATATATATAAATATTTTATGCATAAATATTCCTCCTATTCTGTTCTTAGTGCTTCAACAGGATCTTTCTTACTTGCCATTTTTGCAGGTATAGAACCACCTATTAAAGTTAGTATTGTGCTAATTACAATTAACAATAAAGCATGCACAGGATCTAACACTGCTACATTATTTAATCCAGTTAAATCTTTTAAAATTATATTTATCGGAAATACAAGTAATCTTGCTATTAAAACACCTATAAATCCGCTTAATATACCGACAATAAATGTCTCTGCATTAAATACACGACTCACATCTTTTTTTCTAGCGCCTAAACTTCTTAATACTCCTATCTCTTTTGTTCTTTCTAGAACACTAATATAAGTAATAATTCCAATCATAATAGAACTAACAACAAGAGAAACAGCACTGAAAGCAATAAGAACAATAGTAATTGCATCCATAATTTTAGAACCAAAACTTATGAATGTACTTGCTAAATCGTTATAAACTATTTTATCACTTTCGTTTTTATCTTTATTATATTCATCTAAATATTCTATAATTTTATCCTTACTTTCAAAGTCTTTAGGATAAATATTAATCATAAATGGTTCATCTTTACTACCTAAATAAACTAATGTATTATTTTTCTGTTCTTCATCTAATTTCTCTCCAGTAAATATACTATAATCTAACATTTTTTGAGAATTAACAATATCACTTTCTTTATTTATTTCAATAACTTTTTCTACTAAGTCATTTTTATATAATACTGAGCCAATATTATTTGTACTCATCATACTACTTGTATCAGTCATATTACCAATACTATTCATACTTGTTGCAATTTGTCCTAGGTAATTATCTTCTTTTGCTCTTACAATTCCAACTATTTTTAAAGTTAAATTATTCTTATTATTGTAAGTCTTTTCAAAATCTGTATTTGGTAAATACATATTTAAATACTTAGAATAGTATTCATTATTAAATATTAATTTAATTTCTTTACCAATTACTTCTTCAAATGATATTTTATCTTTATTAGTAAGTCCTAGTGCTTTTAATATTTTAGTATCTACTCTGTTTTTAGAATCTACTACTAATAAAAGATCAGTTATTTCCTTTGGATAAGAACCACCTAGTAAATCAAAAGCTTCTTTTACAAAATTTTCTTTTTCTAATTCCTTAGGAATAGTACCCATATTTAAATCACTTGTAGTCACATTACTTACTACATCATTATTTTTTATTAATAAGTTCATATTGGTTATTCTAGTAAAACTAATTCCACTTAATAACTTACCATCTAATTTTTCTATATATTCTATAAACTCTTTAGTAATCTTATTATCATGCATCATGTTTAAAGATTTTATATCAAATGGATAAATAACTTTTTGTGTAGGATAATCTCCTTTTCCAGGCATCATATTACCCATTATATCTTCCATTTGTTTTTCATCCATTGTTACCATATTTTTACTTATTGTAATAGGAAAATTACTTAATGTATTTTTTTGATATATATCCACTTGCTTATCAAAACCATTCGATAAACTCAATATTATTGAAATACCTATAATTCCAATACTAGAAGCAAATGCGGTTAAAAAAGTTCTTCCTTTCTTAGTTTTGATATTATTAAAACTTAATTTCAAAGCTGTTATAAAATTCATCTTAGTTTTTCTTATTTCCATTTCAGTTTTTTCTTTATTTTTTTGTTTGGGCAAACTGTCATTTATTACTTCTCCATCACTTATTTCAATTATCCTTGTTGCATATTCTTCTGCTAATGATGGATTATGTGTTACCATTATAACCAATTTTTCTTTAGATATTTCCTTTATAAGTTCCATTATTTGCTTACTAGTTGCGGTATCCAAAGCTCCTGTTGGTTCATCAGCTAAAATAACTTCAGGATCATTTACTATTGCTCTCGCAATTGCAACTCTTTGCATTTGACCACCACTAAGTTGATTAGGCTTTTTATAAGCATGGTCTTTTAAACCAACTTTTTCAAGTGCATTCAGTGCTTTCTCTTTTTTATCACTTGACCCACTTAAAGTTAAACTCATTTCAACATTTTCTAGTACAGATAAATGATTTATTAAATTATAACTTTGGAATATAAAGCCAATACAATTATTTCTATATGCATCCCATAAAACATCATTAAACTTTTTAGTACTCATATTATTAATAATTAAATCACCTGAATCATATCTATCAAGTCCTCCAATTATATTTAGTAAAGTTGTCTTTCCACTTCCAGATGCTCCTAAAATACACACAAATTCATTTCTATCAAAAGTTAAACTTATACCCTTCAAAGCATGTTGGATAAATTCACCTGTTTTATAATTCTTTTTTATATTTTTTAATTCTAACATAGTGCCTCCATATTATTAAATATATTCTTTATACAAAAATTTATATTATTATGATACTACATGATAGATTGTTAGTCAAATGAAAAAAGGTATATTTTTACCATAATTTTGTTGGATATATACCTTTTTTTACTAGTTTGTTTATTTCTTCAGTAAATTCCTGTTTATCTTCTTTATATGTTATTCCAAACCATTTAGAATCTGTTTCAAGTACCTTAATATCTACCAACCCTTCTTTAATATATTTAGATAATTCTGAAGGTATTAAATATTCACTTTTCATAATATCATGAGTTAACAAAAAGTCTTTAAAGTTCTTTTCAAGTAATTCAAATATCTTTGGAGTAAAACCAAACATATTCATAGACACTAATGTATTTTTATCTACATTTATTTCTTTTCCAGTTTCAAGTTCAGTTCCTACTAATTTACCATTTTCTTCTATAACTTCACTTTCAGTTATGTCTGTTAGATATTCTCCATCTTTACGACATACTCCTCTTTTAACTTTTCCACTTTTAGTTAAAGTTTGTCCAAGCAAGTAGCTTACCATTAAAAATTCTTCTTTTGTTTTTCTTAAGTTTTCTGCTAATACTTTGTATGCATTATAGCCATAAAAGTCATCTGCATTTATTACTGCAAAGTTTTCATTTACAAGATCTTTGCAACATAATATTGCATGTGCTGTTCCTAAAGGTTTTACTCTTTCCTTAGAAATTTCTATAGGTACATTTAAATTATTCTGAAAAACATAGTCGACCTTTATTTTTCCTTCTACTCTCTTTCCAATTGTTTCTTTAAATACCTCATAATTTTCTTCCTTAATTATGAAAACAATTTTGTCAAAACCACATCTTTTTGCATCATAAATAGAATAATCTATTATGAATTCTCCATTTGGTCCGACTGGTTCAATTTGTTTTAAACCACCAAATCTGCTACCCATTCCAGCAGCCATTATTACTAAAGTCATAAGTCCTCCTAATAACATTGTATCATGTATTTGAACATAATAAAAGTGCTAAAACGCACTTTATATCTCACTTATATATTCAAGCAATTTAATAAACATTTTTATAAATAGTTTATTAAGTCCAGAATGTTTTAGTTTTCTTATGGCAATTCTTTTCTTTCTAATAGTCATATCACTAAATATGATTGATGCTATTTTTTCTTTTAGCGTAGTTTCTATAAGAAGTCCACTTATTATTTCATCAATATCTTCATTTATTAGTCTTACTGCATCTATTTCAATTGCTTCTCCACCACAGTTAATAGTTAATTGTTGGTTTGTAGGTACATTTGGAACTTCTATGATAAAATCATTTTCATCACTTCTAGTAGTAAACTCTACTTCAAACCTACCCACATTTACTTTTACATATTCAGGTCTTTTTGTATTTCTGAATTTAATTTTATAATCTCTCTTATCAGGTATTATACCAATTTTACCTTGTGTAGGTCTTAATATAAGCGTATAGTTATTTTTTCTATAATTATAATCAATATTTGTGACAATATAGTAACCTTCTTTATAAAGGTTTGTTACTCCATCATCTTCATATAAATCATAGTTATTACTTACACCTGGGAATACTTGTATTTCCATTTTTTCTGGTGGTTTTACACTGTTAAGGTTGTTTTCATCTAAGATAGCCATTGGCACGATAGCGCCACTTTTTGCATAAACTGGATAGTCTTCATCTTTATAGAATGTAACGTATCTTTTACCACCAGGGAATTTTTTACCAGTTTTGAAGTCATACCAAGTTCCTTCTGGAAGATACATTCTATGTACTACCCTGTTCATAACTTTATCTTTTGGTTCAGTTATTGGACACACAAATAATTCTTTTCCAAAATGATATTCGTTTTTATAAAGTGGTTCATCTAATATTTTTTCATAATCTAAGTATAATGGTTTTATTAGGTTTATTCCATCTTTAGAATATTTATACATTTCTGAATATATGTATGGAATTAGTCTATGTCTAATTCTTATGTAGTCTTTTACTATGCTTTCTGTAAAGATATCCCATTTCCAAGGCTCACGCTTATAATATCTACCTTCTTTTGATGAAAATCTAAATATTGGACTATATGTTCCAAATTGTACATATCTCGTATATAATTCACTATCTTCTACTCCACCTTCATATCCACCTATATCATGGCTATAGTAAGAAAGACCAAGGTTTGATGATGTTATATTGAAGTATGGAAGATATTTTAAAGTTTTCCAAGATACTTTTGTGTTACCTGAATATAGTGCTGGGTATCTATGAGATGCTATTCCAGGGTTTCTTGAAAGTATTAGTCCCCTCCTCTCAGCAGTTTTAGATAAACTTTTATATATATAATGCATTAGCATAAAAGTTTTAGTTTTGTCTTCTGTTATTTCATCAATTTTTATAAAGTCTATATTTAAGTTAGCTAAAGTTTCATTTAAAAATGTTTCTAGTATAGCTGTGTTATAAACATTTATAGGTATTACTCCATCTTTTATTATGTTTAATTTTGTTTTTAAACTTTGGTAACCACTATCATATGGTGTTATTCCACTTTGTGGGTTTATAGTAAGACCTAAAAACACATTTTTTTGATGTATGTCGTTTATTGTTTGTTCTAAGTTTTTATATTTTTCATTATCGAATTTATAATTAGATAAAGTTTTCCCTTCTTTATTTAAATTCCATTTACTGCCTAGTAAAATAGAACTAAGTGGTATATTTATTTTATTAAAATTACTTATAATATCTTTTAATTCTTCTTCTGTGTAGTCTTCATTTTTATTCCAGCACACACCAAGAGCATATCTAGGTATAAATGAAGGCTTACCAGTTAATTCAAAGTAACTGTCTAAAGCTTTTTGAAAATCATTTTTATATATAAATACATATACATCAAGCGCATCACTTGGATTCTTTTTTATTGTTCCATCACTTATAAATACTGGACTCATTGTATCATCAATTGAAGCAAAGCCATCCAAGTTATACAAACCTTTAGATAAACTAATATTAGTTTTATTATCAAATGAATAAGTTGTGCCCTTTAAATTTTTAACTTCCGGATTCCCAAAATACCATATTTTATCTGTACCTTTAAGAGTTATTCTAAGGTTTGAGTCTGGTACTAGTTTAGAAGCAATATAAGGTTTTTCTTTACTATATTCGAGTATAAAATAATCATTAGTAATATTGATATATTTTTCATCTTGTTTTACTGTAAAAACAGGTTTCTTTGCAAAATTTCTATTAATTGCAAAAATAGTTGGATAATCATTAAATTTACCAGTTTCACTATATTCAAAGCGCAATAAAACATCAGAAAGAACTGTAATTCTATATTTATTTCCTTTAAATGTACAGTCTTCTCTGGCTTTTCCTAGTGTAATATCAGTTTTAAATTCTTCACTTAATGCCATTTTTATCCCCTTTTATTATATATTAATAATATCATAAAAAGTCTACTTTAACAATAGATATTTAATAATTATTAATTCATTTAATTTTTAAATAAGAAGTGTTAATATCACAGAAAAAGTGTACTTTCATATACTAAACTAGGTGATTTAAATGGCTTTAAAGGGTGTTGTTATAGATGCTGGACATGGTGGTAGTGACCCTGGTGCTAGTGGGAATGGAATTATTGAGAAAGATTTAACTCTTCTTATTAGTAAATATATGTATGATAGACTAAGAGAACTTGGCATTCCTGTTACTATGACTAGAATTACTGATGAAACTTTAGATAGTAAAACTAGAACTAACAGGATAAAAGATGCTTACGGAACGGATAAAGATGTGATTGTGATAAGTAACCATATAAATGCCGGAGGAGAGACTTAGCTCTCTCATGGATTAAATTTATAAGGGTATTAAGACAGATATATTTGAACAAAGTGATATATTTTTAAAATTTCTAAAATAAAAAGAGGTCATAATAGACCTCTTACTGATTATTTAAATATTTTGATGTATCCAATCCCATTGACTTTTAGAAAGCCAACCTTTAATAGGTTTTTGTACTTTGCAAATGATCATAGAATCGTTTGAATCAAGGTTTTTTGTTACGATTGATTGAACATCATCTAAGTTTTTATAGCTTGAAACAATGAAAGTTGTTGAAACATATTTGCACCAAGATCCTAAACTTTTTATTGAATCTTCCACAGCTTTTCTATTATTTGTAGGTGAATTCAAGTCATAACTTATCATGTAACAATTCATTATATCTCTCCCTTCCAACTAAAAACTAAAATAAAATATTTAAATTTTAGAAAGAGTATGATATAATTATTGTGGGTGGAGTAACTATATCATTTAGTTATTCTCTTTTTATTGTCAAATTATTAGATGACAATTACAAGATAACACTTATTTTTGCAAAAGTCAACAAAAATCGCATATAAAATCGTATTTTAGCGATATTAATTGACAAAAGTGTTAAAGAATGCTATTATTTTTACAGAGGTGTTTATATGATAGTCAAATTAGAATTAGAAAACATTGGACCATATACTAATAAAATAACTTTGGATTTTAGAGTAAACAAACGTGATAAAGATTTACAAGATACAATATATACATTACCAGATGGTGAAATAGTTTCTAAAGTTGTTGGAATAATAGCTGGGAATGCTTATGGGAAGACAACCATTTTGCGTGCTTTAAATTCTGTAGGAAGTTTTATAAATAACCCAATCATAAATAAGGAAGTAAATAATTATGTGGATAAAATTAAAGAAGAGGAAATAAGAAGTTATTTAAAAGAATGGGGAACATTATCATTAATTTCTACTAATAAATCTAGCGATAAATTGGGAACAATAAATGTTGAAATGTACATTGATTCAAATGATGAATATTCTGGTTACTATATATATACTTTGAAATATGATAATAATTATATTAAAAATGGTGTGAAAGAGGAGAGCCTAAAATTTAAAAAGAAGTATAATTCAAAAATCACAAAAGAAATTTTAAAAATAGAGAATAATACAGTTAGTGAAATAGGACATAAAATTGCATATAAATCTAATTATTTAAATGATTTAACTGGAAAAAGCAAAGATAATTTGTTAGAAAAAATTAACTATTATGAAACCTTTTATAATAGATATATAAAAGAATCTTCTACTTTAGGAGCTGAAAATTATATTTTTCCTGAAGAATATATCATAGATGAAATAGATGAAAATAAAGATTTAATAAAATATTTTATAAATTTAGCAGATGATGAAATAAAAGATTTAGAAATAGACAAAACAGACATAGAAAATGAAAAATTATTTTTTATATATAATAGTTTTAAATTAAGATATAATTCCATATCTACTGCTACAAAAAAATTATGTGGAATTGCTACAAATTTTTATAAAGCTACTAAAAAAGGAGGAGTATTTTTAATTGATGAACTGGATAATTCACTTAATAAAAACATTTCCGATTTTATTATTAAATTGTATAGTACTAAAATAAAAAATAGTACCTCCCAAATAATATTCACAACTAATAATGCGGATGTTTTATCAGGGTTAAGGAGAGATCAAATATTTATTATAGAAAAAAATAATCAAATAAATTCTGTAGTTAAATATCTTAATTTTATTGATAAAAAGACAAATAAAAGATCGAGAAAAGATTGGAGTTTTACTAAAGCATATAATGATAATATTATAAAAAATTTTCCAACAAAGCAAAATATAAAAGAAATGACTGAGTATATAAAAAATATTTTTTAAATATATTGATTTGTATTTTTATAGAAAGCTAATTTATATAGTAATATGTTGACTTATAGTAAAATATTAAAAATGTGTGTATACATTTATTTAGTGATTGGTTCAGATTGGAGGTTTAAATTATGAGCGAAAAAGAATTAGATTCAAGTGTTAATGAATATGAAGAAGAATATAAATCTAGTAACTATGTAAAACAATTACAATGGGATATGGCTATTGGACTTCAAGAAGTAGATAATTTAAAACCTTCTAA
>USFF01000019.1 GCA_900553835.1 uncultured Mycoplasmatota bacterium | reverse complement strand
TCGCAAAATTTGCGACAACTGCAAAAGATGGTAAAACTTATCAAGTAGAATATTACAATTTAGATATGATAATTAGTGTTGGATATCGTGTTAAAAGTCAAAATGGTGTTATTTTTAGAAAATGGGCAAATAAAGTATTAAAAGATTATATGATTAAAGGTTATGCAGTCAATCAAAAAAGACTAGAATACCTTGAAAAAACAATTAAATTAATAGACATTGCAGGAAGAATAGATACTGAATTAAAAGGAACGGAAGCCCAAGAAATAATTAAAGTAATAAATAACTATTCAAATGCTTTAAATTTGCTTGATGACTATGACCATAAGCGAATAACTAGACCAAATGGCACAAAAAATAACAAAAAGATTATTTATGAAGATTGTATTAGTATAGTTAATAAACTTAAATTTAATAGTGACAGTAACTTATTTGCACTTGAACGAGATAATGGTTTGAAAGCAATTATAGGCACTATATATCAATCTTTTGATGGTAAAGACTTATATCCTAGCGTGCAAGAAAAAGCAGTCAATTTCTTATATTTAATAACTAAAAACCATACTTTCATTGATGGCAATAAAAGAATCGCTGCTACACTATTTATTTATTTTCTTGAATTCTATAATATCCTATATAAAGAAAATGGACAAGTTATTGATAATAATACTCTTGTTGCCATTACACTACTTATAGCAGAGTCTAATCCAAAAGAAAAGGATATACTAATTGATTTAGTAATGAACTTCTTAAATAATGAATAATGAATTAGCAAAACAATTAAAATATATAACACCAAATGATTTTTACAAGATAATCAATAGTGATGGTAATAATGAAATAAAGGATTGGCTTGCTAAATTAGGTAGTGAAAGAATTGATGAAATATTTGATCCATCACTTGGCTTAGAAAGAGCAATAAATTATTGGAGAATGATGGGATATTCACAAGAGTGGATTAAAAATAAATTGGTAGAAATGGTTAATAAAACTAGCAAATAATAACTCTAAAAATTAAAAAATATAGGTTGCATTAGGACACTTCCTTAAAACCCATATAAAATAAGACTTTCTTAACATAAATAAAAAATTAATTAAACTAAAAAGTTAAACTTTAATAAAATATATATCCTTTAGGTTAAAAAAGATGCTTGAATCAGGTATCAAACAAACCCTTATAAATAAAGGAAATTAACAAAAAATGTCTTCACTGCATTCAAAGAGTTGCTTTGATTAGAACTATTGCTACAAAACCTGATTTAGTTTTACTTGATGAACCTTTTTCTGCTCTTGATTATCAAACTAGACTTAAGGTTAGTAATGATATTTATAAAATTCTTAAGGAAGAGGGTATTACCGGAATTATGGTCACTCATGATATTGGAGAAGCAGCAACTATTGCATCTAAAGTAATAGTTATGACTAAGAGACCTTCTAGAATTAAAAATATTTATGAGATGAAGTATGAAAATGATTTGGATGAACCACTCGAAAAGAGAAAAAGTCCTTTATTTAATCATTACTATGATATGTTATGGAGTGATATAGATGAGAGTAAGTGATAAACAAAAGAAATTCTTAAAAAGTGTGAAGAGAAATAAGATATTTATTAAAGTTGTTCAATTTTCTATATTATTTTTGTTGATATTTTTATGGGAAATTCTTGCTAGGTATGAAGTAATTAATTCTTTTATTACAAGTTCTCCCAGTAAGATTATTCTTAATATTAATGATTTATTATGGAATGGAAATTTAATCCATCATATTATAGTGACTCTTGGAGAAACTTTAATCGCCTTTTTGATTACTTTGTTTATTGGGTTATTAATTAGTACTTTGATTTATAGATTTAAAACTTTTGATAAAATAATAGATCCTTATTTAACGGCGTTTAATAGTTTACCTAAGGTTGCCTTGGGACCTGTACTTATTATATGGGCTGGGGCTAATACTAAAAGTATTATTTTAATGGCTATTTTAATTAGTATTATTGTTAGTATTCAGTCAATTAGTGTTGGATTTAAGAATACAAATTATAATAGAATTAAATTACTTAGAAGTTTTGGTGCAAGCGAGTTTGATATTTTAAGATATGTTGTAATCCCAAGCAACTATAAAGTTATAATTAGTAGTGCTAAGATTAACATAGGATTATGCTTAATTGGTGTAATTATGGGTGAGTTTTTAACAAGTAAAGCTGGTATAGGGTATTTAATTCTTTATGGATCACAAGTATTTAATTTGACTTTAGTTATGAGTGGTATTGTTGTACTTCTTGTTATTTCAATCATACTTTATAAAATAATTAATGTAATAGAAAAACATTTAGATTATTAATCTAAATGTTTTATGCTGGTAGGTATTCCCCTCTTACTGTAATGTTTGTTACAAATATTTTGCCTTGGCTAGCATTTGCAGCATCACTTTTTAAGTATGCATATAAGTTATATGTTTTTGTTTCACCTTTTTTGATTAATATGTTCTTTGCTATTTTATGTGTGTTGTCTGCACTATCTAACGTATCTGAATATAATTGTATAGTTGGTGTTGCACTTCCTTCAGCAAAACCTATTTTAACTTCAGTCTCATCAACATCTCCAGTGTATGTGTTACTAATAGTTCCTCCTGGATAAGTACTTGTTTCAGTAAATGATAATCCTGTAGTATCTTTTTCAAGAAGTACTGTTATGTATAAATCTAAATCTCCATTATTTGTTAACTGAAATGTATATGGACTGAGGTTTGCCCATTCGGCTGATGAGGTTGGATCTGCGGTTGGATATATAGGTACATGTTTTGTTGTACCATCACTTGCTGTAACAAGTCCTATTACGTTATCTTGATTATTTATTTCACTATCACATTTAGAATTCACACACATTTTAAGTGATATATCTCCAAATTTAATAGTATCAGTTTCAGCAGTTGCTTCGACTTTAAATATTGCATATGAAAACATGACAAAAATGGTGCTGACTAGAATAACAGTACCAACTGTAATAGCTATTTCTCTTTTTATTAAACTACTTAGTCCCATTGTTTCACCTTTATTATTATATTTTACACTTATTATTATAAAATACTTTTTTTATTTTGACAAGATAAAACCTGTAAAAAAATAGAAAAAAATTATATTTCTTCTATTTTAAAGTTAATATTCATATTTTTTCCTTGTTCACTATTAGGCGTTTCACTACTTAAATATAAGTTTAATGCTACTAAATTTTTACTTTGTTTGTTTATTTTTCCTGTAGTAATTTTGTAATAAGTGTATCCATCTTTATTTTGGTTTTTTAATTCTTTTAAGTAATTTACTTCATTATTTATTTTTATTTTTAAATAGTCTTTATTTAAAGTAGTGTCATCTTTTATAATAAAGTAAAGATTGTATTCTTTATTTGTTTTGTTAGTGTTAATTATTTCTATGTTAATTGTTTCTTCTTCGTTTACTTTATCATCATCTACTGGGATTAACGGAGATAAGTCGTTATCTACATTTATATATAGTTCACTTTCATAGTTACTATAGGCATATGCTACTTTTGATGCTCTTGTATCTAGTTTATTCCATACATTATTAGTTATAAATATTAGTGATATTAGTGAAACGATTTCAAATATTAAATAAAATATTTTTTTATTTATCATAAACAAACCCCCTGTTTATGGCTTTATATTGTACCACTTTAAATACAATATGTCAATATATAAAACTCCCTATGTGGGAGTTTACTTTTTAAAAATTTATTTATAGACGCCTATTAAAGTTTATAGGAGGAAGTTATATTTATAATTTATAGGAAGTTTTTTTGTCTTCCTAGTATATTATATGTTTTACTTTAATTTGGAATAATTAATTTGACTATATAAACATAATCATATATAAAGGATATGAACTAACATTATTATTTATTCCTATATTTTTACTAGATAATTTTATTCCTTTTTCTACTCCCCAGTTTTCCATTATTGATTTTAAACTTTTTGATTTTGTGTTATCAGCACTTTTAACTTCTATTGCTGTGAGTGTATTTTCAATTATTGTGATAAAATCTACTTCAAGTGTAGAATTATACTCAAAATAATATAATTTCTTTTCTTTTTTTGCTAATAAGTCTCCTATAACGTTTTCGTATAATGCTCCTTTATATATTTCTAATTTATCAATTATTCCTTTGAAAAAAGTGTTATAATTGCATATTATTCAAAGGAATAATATGCAAAGTGTGCATATTTTTCAAAGGAATAAAATAAATAGCCTAAAAAATTTAGGCTATTTCCATCTCCAACTATTAACTTCTTTTATTTCATGGCCTTCTTTAGTTACTGTTTTTTTATGTTTTTCTAACATAGTTTCTGCATATTCTTTTAGATCTTTGTTTTTTTGTAATTTTGGTACGTATTTTATTACATCAAGTATTAGATGATATCTATCAATTTTATTTTGCACTCTCATGTCAAATGGAGTAGTTATGCTTCCTTCTTCAATGTAACCTCTTACATGTAAGTTAGTGTTTTCTCTATTATAAGTAAGTTCATGTATTACATTTGGGTATCCATGGAAAGCAAATAGTATTGGTTTATCTTTTGTAAATATTTTGTTATATTCTTCATCTGTTAAACCATGAGGATGTTTGTTGCTACTTTCTAATTTCATTAAGTCTACTACATTTACTACTCTTACTTTTAGATTAGGTACTTTTTCTTTTAGGATAGACGCACATGCAAGTACTTCTAGCGATGGTGTGTCTCCTGCACATGCAAGTACTATGTCTGGATTTTTACCTTCATTTGTGCTTGCCCATTTGAAAATGTCTATACCTTTTTTGCAATGATTTATTGCTTCTTCCATAGTTAACCATTCTAGTCTTTTATGTTTAGAAGCTACTACTAAATTTATATAGTTCTTTGTCCTTATTATGTGATCATATGTACAAATTAGTGTATTTGTATCAAATGGTAAGTAAATTCTTACTATTTCTGATTTTTTAGGTAATAAATGGTTTATGAAGCCTGGATCTTGGTGGGTAAAACCATTATGATCTTGTTGCCAACAATGACTTGTTAAAATTATGTTTAAACTAGATATGTCTTTTCTCCAAGGTATGTTTCTAGTTAGTTTTAGCCATTTTGCATGTTGACTAACCATTGAGTCTACTATTCTCATGAATGCTTCGTAACTATGAATGAAACCGTGTCTACCAGTTAGTATGTAACCTTCTAATAAACCTTCACAAACATGTTCTGAAAGTATACTATCAATTACTTTACCATTTTTATTTAGGTATTCATCACCTTTTAGTTTCTTTGTATTCCATTTTCTATTTGTAACTTCAAAGATATGGTTTAGTCTGTTACTTAAAGCCTCATCGGGGCCAAATATCATGTAGTTATTATTTAGTTTAAGTACATCTCTTATGTATGCTCCAAGTGATCTCATGCCTTCATTTTCAGTTTGACCTTTTTTTGTTATTTTAAATTCATAATCGTATAGGTTTTCTGGTAAGTTTAATTCTTTTAGTAAAATTCCACCATTTGCATTAGGATTCATTGACATTGTCTTTTCTAGTTCTGGACAAATTGATTTTATTTCTTCTTTTATTTTTCCATTTTCTTCAAATAACTCTTCAGGTTTGTAACTTTTTAACCAGTTTTCTAGTATTTTTAAGTTGTCTGAATTATCTTTATTAACTATTATAGGTACTTGATGACTTTTAAAAGAGCCTTCTACTTCTTTAGGACCTGTCCATCCTTTTGGAGTTACTAGTATTATCATAGGGTAAAATGGCCTAAAGTTATATTTTTTACTTTCTTTTTTAATTTTATTAATATAATCAATTATTTCATCCATTGTTTCTGCCATTAATTTATGCATTTTTTTAGGATTATTTCCTTTTACTACGTATGGCTTGTATCCCATTCCTTTAAAGTATGATATTAGTTCATCTTCAGGAATTCTTGCAAGTAAAGTAGGATTTGCTATTTTATAACCATTTAAATGCAATATTGGAAGTACTATTCCATCTTTTTCTGGATCAATTATTTTGTTTATGTTCCAACTTGCACATAAAGGCCCCGTTTCTGCTTCACCATCACCTATTATACATGTGCATATTAGGTCTGGATTATTTAGTACGGCTCCGTATGCATGAGATAGTGAGTAGCCTAACTCTCCTCCTTCATTTATACTCCCTGGTACTTCTGGCGCGACATGTGAAGATACTCCTCCAGGAAAACTAAATTGCTTAAACAATTTTTTTAAACCTTTTTCATCTTCAGTTATGTCTTTGTATACTTCTGAATATGAACCATCTATGTAGCTGTTTGCAATATAAGCTTGTCCACCATGACCTGGACCACTTATGTACATCATGTTTAAATTATATTTTTTTATTACTCTTTGTAGATGTGTATATATAAAGTTCTGCCCTGGAGCAGTACCCCAGTGGCCTACTACGTTTGGTTTTATGTCTTTTATGTCTAACTCTCTTTTTAGAAGAGGATTATCAAGTAAGTAAAGTTGTCCTACTGATAGGTAATTTGCAAGTCTAAAGTATTTATCAAGTAAATTAATTTCTTCTTTGGTTATTTTCTTCTTCATTTTCTGACTCCTTTAAGTATTCGTTTAATTCTTTTACATCAAAGCCTTTTATATTTATTGTTGTTTTTTTGACGTACCCACTTCCAAGTGTTAATATTATTGGTTTAGTACTTTCAGTTATACTATTTAGTAAGTCTTCTCTAGTAATATTTTCTACACTTATGTAATAACTATTATTGAGGTTATTTAATTTTTCTTCTATTAAAGCACATGTGTAATCACATTTATTATTTTTTATGTATATATAACTAGTACTTTGTTCATTAATTAATTCATTTAGTTTTTCTTCAGTAATTTCTTTTTCTTTGTTTAGTTTGTTACTTTTATATTCTGAATATGTACTTCCAAATTGTTTTTTAAATTCATATTCAAAAGAGTTTTCTTTAGTGCTAAAGAAATAATAATTATTTTCATTCATGCTAATTGCTAGTACTTCGTTAGTGTCTGCAATTATTCTAAATGCGCGGCCACATGTGAATTTAACTATACTACTTACGGCTGTATAACTATATGTGTCGCAACCTTTTAGATCAAGTTCTTCTCCATTATATGAAACTATTTTAGAATTGAATTTTATACTTTCATAAAGTCCAGATGAAGTGTTATATTTATAAAAAGTGTTATTTAATATATTTTCACTTGGTGAGTCTACTTTTTCATAAGTAAGTCCTATGAAACCAAGTGATGTAAATATTATTATAAATACTATGTATATGATAATTCTTTTCACTTTTTTACCCTCTTTCTATTATAGGAATATTATATCAATTTATTTTGAAAAGTGAAAGAGGTGGACCCCGATTTTTTTAATTTTTTGTTATAATTTGTACTTTGCTCTTACTAGAAGGAGGTTTTATGAAATTCATTAACAAGATTAATTTGTTTTTTACTAATTTGTTTGATAAGGATGAGAAGTATGTTCTTATTAATTCTATTATTATTTTTCTTCCTGTTATTTTTATTTGGGAAGAATTTTTACTTAAGTTTATTACACTTTTAAGTTTCGTTACTGCAGCAATTGCATATAGTTTATGGGATACTATTATTAATTTTTTTACTGGTATTTATATTAAAGTTAGCAAGCCATTTAGTATAGAAGACTAGAATTATGATAGATGGATATATGGGAGATGTTATTAATATTTCTACTTTTAGTTTTGATATTTTAGAGGTTGATCCATTTTCATTTCAAAGTACAGGTACAATAGTGCATGTCCCAAATAGTAAAGTATTTTCTGAGGTTACTAAGAATTATGTTAAAGCTTTTAAGTATATTTGGGGTGAGATTGAAGTTAAGGTTAATATTGATAGTGATTTAAAAAGGGCTAAAAGTAAACTTTATAGGATAGTAAATAGTAATGAAGTTATTAAGAGAATACCAAATAAAATGAGAGGCGCACTTGAAGTTAATGATAAGTATAGAATTTATTACAATAAGTTAGAGCCTATTATTTATATGAATGTTAGTGGTAGTTATGTTTCTTTATATATTAGATTTTTAATTCATCCTAAAAAGAAGAGAAATATTGAAAATGAAATTTGGAGTGAGATATACAAGTGTTATAATAATAAAGAACTATCTTTGTATGTGGAAAAGTAGGTTTATGCCTACCTTTCTTTTTCTTTATTTATTATATTTTTAAGTATTCCTTTTTCAATTGATAGGTAAAGTGCATCTGCACCTATAAAACTTAGTGCACCTGACCATAAAGTATATGTTAAGTTTAAGTCTGTAAACGATATACTAAACAAGATACCCATTACTACTGATATTATCATACTTTTTAAGCACAAATGATTTTTGTGTTTTTCACATACTTTTAATTTTTGCACTAAAGCATTTGATATTACTGAAGATGTTAGAGATATTAGTAATACTTCTTTTAATAATTTTATATTCATCACAATAATGCCTCCATTATAATTTATGTTTTCTTTTATAACATTGCAAATTACTCGCGCATAGTTTTATGAAAAATTGTAATAATAATTATAGGTGATGATATGCCAAATATACACTATAATATTTCTTTTGGACTAGTAGATGTTCCTGTTACCGTTAATCCTCTTATTAGGAATAATGATACTAGGTTTAATCAACTGCATAAGAAATGTCATAATAGAATTAGTTATATTAAATATTGTTCCCATTGTAAGAAAGAAGTTAGGGAAAGTGATATTATTAAAGGTTATGAGGTTTCTAAAGGAGACTATATTACCTTTGATAAGAGTGAACTGAGTAAACTTAAAACTACTAATTTGAAAGAAATCGAAATTATTTCTTTTGTTCCCTTAAAGGATATTGACCCTTATTATTTTGAAAAAACATACGTGTTAGAACCTACTAGTAGAGGTAAGAGTTATTATTTGCTTCTTGAAGCTATGAAAAAGACTAAGCTGGTTGCTATTGGAAGGACAACTATAGGTAATAAATTTTATTATACAGTTTTGAGACTTACTTATAATAAGATTATTATGAGTACTATGTTTTTTGAGGAAGAGATTAATTTTAAGAAAGAAAATGTTATGTATGAGGTTAATCAAAAGGAACTTGATCTTGCTATTAAATTAATAAATAGTTTCAAAAGTGATTTTAAGCCAGAAGAGTATGTTGATTTAGAGGGAGCGAATATTAAGAAGGCTATAAATGATAAGTTGAATGGAAAGAAAGTTAAGGGTGCGAGTAAAAGAAATAATAACAAGAAAATAAATGATTTACTTAAAGCACTGGAGAAAAGTTTAAATGAAAAGAAATGATATTTGGAGAAATAGAGATTTTAAAGTCATGCTTCTTAAAGAAATAGATGAGCCTTTTGATAGTGATCTATTTATTTATGAAATTAAATATGATGGTGTGCGTGCGGTTATGTTTGTTAGTCCGAGTGAGTTTGTGATTAAGAGTAGGAATGGAAAAGATATTACTAATGTTTTTCCAGAACTTAAAAGCATTCAGAAGTTAGTTAAAGGAAAAGTTATTTTTGATGGGGAGATAATTAGTTTAGAAAATGGACTTCCTAGTTTTAGCAAGGTTTCTAAGAGAACTCATTTAAAGAATAAATCAGTTATAGATGTGGAAAGTAAGAGTAATCCAGTAGTTTTTATGGCTTTTGATATTTTATATATGGACAAGGATATAACTGAGTTAACACTTGTAGAGAGAAAGAAGATTTTGAATAAGTTTAAGGATACAGATGTTTTTGTTAAGTCAGTGGTTTTTAAGAGTGGAAAGAAACTTTTTAGGGAAATAAAGAAACTTAAAATGGAAGGTATTGTTGCTAAAAAGATAAATAGTTCTTACCATATAAATGAGAGAACTGATGATTTTATTAAGATTAAGAATTTTAAAAGTGGTAGTTTTTTTATAGGTGGATATAGTTATAATAAGAATGGGATATCTTTAGCACTTGGAGAATATATTGATGATAAGTTTTGTTTTGTTGGAAAAGTAAGTTTAAATAGTAAGTATGAGTTATATGATAAGGTACTTAAACTTAAGGAGAGTAAGAATTATTTTTGTAATTATAAAGAAAATATTAATTATGTGAAACCTAGTTTAAAGTGTGAGGTTAGTTATATTGAGAGAACTTTGAATAATAATTTAAGGCAGCCTGTTTATAAAGGGAGCAAGATATGAGTTTAGAGAAATATAATAGTAAGAGGGATTTTAGTAGGACAAGCGAACCTAAAGGAATTAAGAAAAAGAATAGCAAGAAATTTATGTTTGTAGTGCAACATCACTATTCTAGAAGGGAACACTATGACATAAGGTTTCTCTATAAGGGAGAACTTGTAAGTTTTGCATGTCCTAAGGGGCCTAGTTTAAGCACCAAGGATAAGAGGCTTGCTGTTAAGGTAGAAAATCATCCAGTTAGTTATGCTGATTTTGAAGGAAGTATACCAAAGGGAGAGTATGGTGCTGGTACTGTTATTTTATGGGATAAGGGGTATTACACTTTTAGAGAGAATAGTAACTTTGATAGTGATGTAGTTAAGTTTACTTTTTATGGAGAAAGGCTTCATGGAGACTATACTCTTGTTAGATTTAAAGAGGATAATTGGTTACTTATTAAGGATAGGGATAAGTATTCAAGTAATGTTAAAAAATTAAAATACGATACCAGTATTAAAAGTGGTAAGACAAAGAAAGAAATTGAAATGGATAGTTTTAATACTGTAGAGCTTACTCATGGAGATAAGGTTATTTTTAAGAAAAATAAGATTACTAAGAGAGATATTTTTAATTATTATAAGGAAGTTTATCCTAGGATGGAAAAGTTTTTTGATAATAGACTTATAACAACGGTTAGGTGTCCTGATGGAGATATATCTAATAAATTTTTTATGAAACATTTAAATAATAGTAAACTCGGAGTTAAAAGGGTTAAAAGTTTGATAGGTACAGATAACAAATATTATTATGTTAAAGATTTAGAGGGTTTGTTAAGTGAAGTACAGATGAATAGTTATGAGTTTCATATGTGGGGTTCTAGGGCAAGAAAGCTTAATAAGCCAGACATTATGGTTTTTGATTTTGACCCAGATGAGAGGCTTAGTATTAAAAAAGTTAGAGATGGTGTTAAAGATTTAAAGAAAATATTAGATAGATTTAATCTTAAGAGTTATGTTAAAACTAGTGGTGGAAAGGGCTACCATGTTTTAGTTCCAATAAATGTTAATTCGTTTAAGGTTTTAGAAAATATATCTCATCAAATTGCTTCTTTGATGGAAGCTAATTATCCTAAAAAATATACACTCAATGTAAGGAAAGAAAAAAGAGAAGGAAAGATTTTTATAGATTACTTTAGAAATAAAAAAGGTGCGACTAGTGTGATGCCTTATTCGGTTAGATTAAATGAAAAAGCATCTATTTCATGTCCAATTAAATGGAGTGAAATAGATACTATTAAGCCTGATGGAATAACAATTTCAAATGTTAAAGATAGGCTCAAAAGGAAAGATCCTTGGGAAGATTTTTTTGATAATTCTATTTAATAAGGAGAATATCTCCTTTTTTTAATGTTTTAAGATATTTGGCATCTTCTTTAGATGTGTATTTAAATTTGTATGTTTTTAGTTCTTTTATTTCATCTTCTAAATTTTTTACTTTATTTTTGTATTCTTCTATTTCTTTTTGTAGCTCTTCTATTTGATTTTTTAAGTCGTTTTCAGAAGCACTATTATTTTCTAATTTAGGTAATATTTCTAGGTATTTACCATTATCTGCTATCCAGCTATTACTTCCTATTTTGTACCATTTATAATTTTCTTTTTCTGTTACTTCTTCATAATTATATATTGCACCTTTTTCTGCATTTTGATAAGTTATTGATGTTGTAGTTGGACTTTTTCTTATTTTTAAAGCATTTACTAAAACTTTAACTTGGTTTACAGATGTATTTCTTTCTTTGGGTTTAATTGGTTCATAGTCACTATTAATATAATTTTTTACTTCTTCTTTAGTGACACCATAATATGAGTATGGATCTTGCCAGTGACTTTTGTAATCTATTGTTTCGTCTCCCCTGTAGGAACCTGACTGTCTAATGTCTAAATGTACTTCTCCTTCGCTACTTGCATTTTCTACATTCGCTTGGCCTTTAAATAAACCTAATTCATATGCTACACATATTACTATTTTAGCAGGTAATTTGTTACCGTTTTTGTCAAAATATTCTATGTCTACAGCTAAACCTTTTGTATGCTGACCTGTGTTTTTGTTTTGTAATTCAACTGGGTGATCTTTACATCTGTATCCACTTATTACTTTTGCTTTACTAAAATTAAGTGCTTCTCCAAGAATTTGTAATTTGTTAATTAATTCTTCACTGATATATAGATTTTTACAATGCTTACATCTGAAATCTTTTGTATTAAATGTACCTATAATTTTGTCTTCGGTAATCAATTTATTCACTCTCCTCGTTGTCTAGATTTTTAATGTTTTGATTTGTTTCGAGGGAGCTTAAACTTTTAAATATTTTGTCTTCAAATGCTTTGTATATTGCATCAGCACCTAGAAAAGTTATAAAACCTACCCATAAGTTGTTTATTATATTTAGTTCACTAAATGATAGACTAAATAGAGTTCCTATAATCATAGATACACCGAAACTAATTAGTGTTAGAAATTTTTTACTTCGTAAGTTTTCTTTTATTTTTTGCACAGTAGCTGTTGTTATGATACTGCTAGCTATGCTACTTATTAATACTAATTTTAATAGGTCAAAATTAAGCATAATTTCACCTTCCTATTTTAGTATATTGTTTTTATTTAGTTTTGAATGAGTTTAAACCTAAAAATATGCCAAAATTGGCCTATTCATAAACTATTTCGTAAGGATTTTCTGGACTGCCATCTCCTTTGGAGTATAAAGCATTCTCCTTAATACTTATAACTGATCGCACGCCGCTTGAAAAAATGACATTACCTGTATTAAGGTTGCCGGGATTATCAGAACCAAGCAAGATGAACGAGTTAGCATATACACCATCCCAGAAATAAGGCGACAATAACCACCAGTAAGTACTTCCTGTTATACTTTCTTCAGCATTATTTAAAGAATACCATGTATATGGTCTAGTTAAAGATTTTCCATATTTACCTCCTGAATATGTTATTTCATTTGCTGTCATTAGTCCTATTGGATAAATTAGTTTTGCATCGGTATTATCTCCTGAAAATGCATCTTCACTACTTTCACAATTATATGTTGGATTTTCTGCATTTAATCTCGTAAGTACATAATAATCAAATTTACTACTTGCACTATAACTTGGTGATTTTCTATCATTACAATATACTACTTCAGTACTTATATATTTTGTATAACTACTTAAGTTAGTACTATACCACGAGTCTATTATTTCTTTTATTGTACTATTATTTTTATTTGTTCTGTTTGATGCTAGTGTTCCACTTGTTCCATACATATATCCTATATGCATGGGATCATTCATTGTAACATTAAATGAACTCATACCTATAAAAGCGCTTGTTGTATCAGGACTTATTCCTGAATATAATAGCCTTATACTTCCATCATGGTTTGTTCTTATTATTCTCCAGTACATTGGACTACCTTCCCGTTGAACATAAGTGCAATCATGGTTATAATCATAATCTTTGGAAACTGGCAAATAAGTTCCAATATTACACTCCTCCATGGTGTTATAATCTTTAGATTCTCCATAAACTTGAGATGAGCCAAAGCCCCTTACAACTGTCGTAGAAAATTTTCCAAACTTTACCCAGTTATTCTTTGCATCTCCTGCAAAGTAATATACATCTTTAGTAGCACTCCCTGCAATACTTTCTGTTGCTTTGTAAAGCGTTCCTGTGTTAGTAGTTGTGAATGTTGTACTAAAGTCTGCCCTTTCACTTATTGTAGGATTATCCTTTAGTATTTGTGAATAAATTGTAGGTTTTTCTTTAAAATCCATAGTACAATAATCAGGCATGTGGATGTTAGATAAATTAACTGAATTATCAGTTTTGTTAAATGTAGCAATAGTCCCATTCTTACAAGTAATAGTATCAACTACATAACTATTAATTAAATCATAATAAGTTAAATCAGTTTTTTCTCCATTTAAAGTATAAGCCTGTATACCATTTGGTTTAGAAAGTATTTCTAGTGCTTTAGATATTTCCTTGTTATTATCTTTTTTATAACTCAATTTTATTGTTAATAAGGATGTACTTATTAACAATATAATTAATAATATTTTTTTCATAGTACAGCCTCCATATCTTGCAAAATTACCATAACGTATTTTACGTTATGGTATCTTATTGGTATAGAGGAAAATTATGAATAGATTAAGAGATTTAAGAGAAGAAAATGATATGTATCAAAAGGATATTGCCAAAATATTAAATATGAGTCAAACTGGTTATTCTGCTTATGAGACTGGAGAAAACGATATACCTACATTAATTCTTAGAAAACTTGCTGATTATTATAATACAAGTATTGATTACTTATTATGTAGAACAGATAATAGAAAACCATACAGCAAAAGCAAAATTGACAATTAAAAAAATCCCTTTCGGGATTATTAATCTTTACATGGGGCGGTATGTGGGAATCAAACCCACGCATACCAGAGCCACAATCTGGCGTGTTAATCACTTCACCAATACCGCCATGTAGATAAGATTATACATTAAATACGTAAAAATATCAAGTATTTTCGGCAAATTTAAGTGATTTTAGTTCATTTTAAACCTAATATTTTATAAGTGATGTGAACGCATCACTTAATTTCTTGTTATTATATTCTGATTTAATAGTTTCTAAATTTTGCGTATAACTTTCGAGTGTTTCTATTGTCATTGCGCAGAAAGGACTAGCCATCTCAGGAATTTTATTTAATGAAGTTAATCTACCTGATTGTGTACTAAATTTAAAACCATGTTTGATTTCAGCTATCATATCAGTTGCAGATCCATCACTGCCGTAACCAACATCTTCATAGTCTACCCCTAATGGAGTATAACCTGTTGTGTTACTTACTATATTAGCCATTTTACTGCAAGTTTTGTTATATGTGTCGCTTAAATCTGGTTTACCATGATATATGACTCTACCTGCACTGTGAACAGCAACATAAACATGTGCATTTTCTTGATATTTGTACATGAAATACATAAGAGCTTGTGTTTCAGGTTCACTACCTAGTTCATATCCTGGGAAGTACTCAAGTCTTTTTGTGCTTTTGTTTGTAACTAATGTATAAGATGGAGTGTTTTTCTTGAAATATAGGCCACCATTGCGTGATGGGAAACTCCTATTTAAATCTATCCCATTTATATTAGCTTTAAAGTAATCTTTTTCTATTAAGTTACTATTTTTATATACATATGAAGATTTGTCATTAATTATTTCTTTTCCTTTTACTGAGTAATCATACCCATCAGGGTTTATGGTTGGAACGATTACAATTTTGTTAGTATTTAAAAGATCCACTATAGTTTTATCTTTGCTTTCATATGAATTAACTAAATCTACTGAATATTTTGTTAGAAATAGTAATGGGGCAATTTCAGCCGCGTGAATATTTCCTTCAAACATACTAATTCTTTCTCCTTTTCCAATTTCTATCGAGTAGATATTTCTTCCATCATAACTTTTTCCTATTATTTCTAATTTTACTATATTTGATTTGTTTAAATTTAAAAATATGTTTTCAAGTTCTTCATATGATAAGTTTTGCTCAAAATTATATTTAATTTGTGTATAACTACCACTTTTATTAACATAATTCTCTTCTTTTGATAAGGCACTTATAAAGTTTGTCAATTTCATTCCTTCTGAAACATATTTAATTTCATTATTATATTCAGATTTTTCGTTAGTAATATAATCTTTATAATTAACTTTTATGATTTTTTCTACTTTGTTTGGAGTATTATTTTCAGTGTTTTCTTTATTTTTAGAAATATTTGGTTTTATTATTATTATTGTAATTATTACCAGTAATAAAGCAAGTATAATTTTAGGTTCTTTTCTTAATCTTCTTTTCTTTTTTGTTTTCATCGTTACCACCTATTATATAATAACACATTTACGCTAATTTTTAAACACAAAAAAACCAGCAACTTGCTATTTTCGCCTACACTATCTTCGCCGTTAAAGTGCTTAACTTCTGTGTTCGAGATGGGAACAGGTGTATCCACTTTGCTATCGTCACTGGTAAAAATATTATACCATAATTGTTCTCTCAAAACAAGATAATGTGATAAATTTCAAATTAAAATTAGTTAATTTGTCGATCTATTAGTACTAGTCAGCTCAAAATATCACTATTCTTCCACCTCTAGCCTATCAACCATGTAGTCTTCATGGGATCTTATTTCTTAAAGAAAGGGAAAACTCATCTTGGAGAGGGCTTCCCGCTTAGATGCTTTCAGCGGTTATCCCATCCGTACATAGCTACTCAGCGCTGCCACTGGCGTGACAACTGATACACCATCGGTACGTCCATCCCGGTCCTCTCGTACTAAGGATAGCTCTCCTCAATTTTCCAGCGCCCACAACGGATAGGGACCGAACTGTCTCACGACGTTCTGAACCCAGCTCGCGTGCCGTTTTAATGGGCG
>USFF01000018.1 GCA_900553835.1 uncultured Mycoplasmatota bacterium | reverse complement strand
AAAATGTATAAAAAAAATAGATATTTCTATCTATTATTACTCATATTGGTAGCGACGGGGGGAATCGAACCCTCAACCTCACGGGTATGAACCGTGCGCTCTAGCCAGTTGAGCTACATCGCCATGACAACAAAATAATATCATAAATTATGGGGTTTAGTCAAGAGGTACTTTAAAAAAAATTAAAAATATGATATATTATATAAAGAATAAGGAGTTGGCTTTGTATGTTTGGTAAAATTTTATCTATTGATGGTACAATATGTAAAGTGGAAAACTTATCTAAAATTACTCATAGTGAACTTATGAATACACATGTTGTTTTCGATGAGGAAATTAGAAAAGTAGTTGGAGAAATAATTAAGATTAATAATGAATTAATTGAAGTATTATTAGTTGGAGAAATAAAAAATAATATATTTTTTCCAGGAGTAGTTAAAAAGCCAAGTAAAACTCCAAGACTTATATCTGTAGGAGAACTTAGTACTATAATAGGTGAACAAAATGAAAATAATAACTCTATTGTAATTGGTAACTCTCCTATATATAAAGGTTATAACATTAAATTAAATTTAAATAATTTTTTTGCTAATCACTCAGCCATTATAGGTAACACTGGAAGTGGTAAATCGTGTGGAGTCACAAGATTACTTCAAAATCTATTTATAGAAAGTTCTATAAAACCAGTAAACAGTCACTTTGTTATCTTTGATGCATATGGGGAATATAGAAATGCTTTTAATAATATGAATGAAGTGGGTCTTGGTTTTAAAAAATATACAACTAAAATAGAAAATGCAGACGAAGAAATGATTAAAATTCCTCCTAATTACTTAGGAGTAGATGATTTAGCTATTCTTTTATCTGTAAGTGATGGAGAGCAAATCCCTGTACTTGAAAAAACTTTAAAACTTGTTTATATATTTACAAGTAAAGATGAAAAAGCTAAAGAATATAAAAATGACATAATAGCGAAATGTTTACTTGATATATTATCTTCAGGTAAAAGTGGGAGTCAAATGAGAGATCAGATAATCGCTGTTTTAAGCCATTATAATACAGAAAACTTAAATTTAGATTCAATTATTAAACAACCTGGGTATGATAGAACATTAAAACAATGTTTATTAATAGATGAACATGGTAAAATTAATGCAATTCTTTTAATAATGGAGTTTTTAAAACAATTTGAAAAAATTTCATTAGAAGAAGTTATGGTTAATTATGATTATACTTATTCCTTAAATGATTTATATTATGCTTTAGAATTTGCTTTAATAAGTGAAGGCATTCTTAATGATGCTGTGACTTATTCTAAAAACAATATTTTAAAAACAAGACTTCAAAGTATTATTAATAGTGATTATAAAAATGTTTTTGAAGTTAGTAATTTCATGGATAAAGAAGAATACATTAAACATTTATTTAATAGTCAAGGTAAGAAAGTACAGCTAATTGATATTAATTTGAGCCATGTAGATGATAGGTTTGCAAAAATACTAACTAAACTTATATCTAAACTTTTATTTAGTTATACAACTAAACTAAAAGTTAGAGGTTCTTTTCCTATAAATATTATCTTAGAAGAAGCGCATAGATATGTACAAAATGATAATGATATAAATATTATTGGTTATAATATCTTTGATAGAATTACAAAAGAAGGTAGAAAGTATGGAACCCTTTTAACATTCATTACTCAAAGGCCTAGTGAACTATCTAGTACTTCATTAAGTCAATGCTCAAACTTTATTGTATTTAGAATATTCCACCCAAAAGACTTTGAAATAGTTAAAAGTATTAGTACAAATGTTACAGAAGAAGCTTTAGAAAAATTAAAAACTTTAAATTCGGGGACAGCACTTATATTTGGAACAGGTTTTAAACTTCCTCTTCTTGCAGAGTTAAAACTTCCAAGCCCAATGCCTGAAAGTACAAGTTTAAACATAAGTAAAATATGGTATGAATAAAAGAAACTTTATGGTAATAATAGTTAAAAAATTCAAAAAACAAAGGTTAATAGTAGACTTTTGTTTTTGTTTGCTGTAAAATACTAATATGGAAGTGATGATATGAAAAGATTATTAACAGGACTTAAACCAACTGGAGACTTAACACTTGGCAACTATATAGGCGGTATTAAACCGTTAATAGATTTCCAAAAAAATCCTGAAAACGATATATTTTTATTTGTAGCTGATTTACATGCTTTGACAGTACATCAAGACCCAGTACTTTTAAGAGAAAGAGTAAAGAAATTTGTAGCAATGTATATAGCATGTGGGGTTGATCCTAGTAAAATGATTGTATATATTCAGTCAGAAAATGTTTATGTGCCAGCTATTTCATGGATACTTGAATGTAATACTTATTATGGAGAAGCAAGTAGAATGATACAGTTTAAAGAAAAAAGTAAAGGAAAAGAAAACTTCTCAATTGGCCTTTTAACTTATCCAATATTAATGGCTGCTGATATTTTATACTGTGATGCAGATTATGTTCCTGTTGGAATAGATCAAAAACAACATGTGGAACTTGCTAGAGACATAGCTGAAAGATTCAACAAAGTATATGGTGAAACTTTTAAAATACCTGAGGCTATTGTACCTAAGGTTGGTACTAAAATAAAAGATTTAAAAAATCCAGATAAAAAAATGAGTAAAAGCGAAGATAATCCTAGTGGAGTTATTTCTTTATTTGATACAAAAGAAGAGATTATTAAAAAAGTAAAAGGAGCAACTACTGACAGTGATAACAAAGTCTATTTTGATGAAGAAAATAAACCTGGTATTTCTAATCTTTTAAACATTGCATCTGTTATGACTGGAAGAACAATAGAAGACTTAACAGAAGAATTTGAAAATGCTGGTTATGGTAATTTCAAAACATATGTTGGAGAAGTTACTTCTAATAAAATAACTGAAATACAAGAAAAATATAAAGAATTATTAGGAAGTAAATTACTTGAAGATGTATTAAATAAAGGCTTAGAAGTTACAACTAAATTAGCTAAAGAAAAATATGAACTTATGAGAGAAAGAGTTGGTTTAAAATAAAGTGTAAATTTCACAAATCTTACACTTTTTTGCTTTATAATTGAATAAGGAGGAAATTATTATGAAAATATTAGTAGTAGATGATGAAAAATTAATTAGAAATGTTATAAAAGAATATTTAATTAATGAAAAGTATGAGGTACTTGAAGCAGAAAATGGTTTTGATGCACTAAGAGTACTTAGCGAAAATAAAGTAGATTTAATTATTCTTGATATTATGATGCCTAAAATGGATGGGTATGAATGTTTAAAAGAAATAAGAAAATCGTTAACAATTCCAGTTATAATGCTTTCTGCTAGAAAAGAGGAGGAAGATAAACTAAGTGGTTTTAATTTAGGAGTGGACGACTATGTAACTAAACCATTTAGTCCAAAAGAATTAGTAGCAAGAGTAAAAGCACATTTAAAAAGAAATAATAGCACTGATGTATATACATATAAAGATTTAGAAGTAGATTATCTTGGGAGAAAAGTTATGATTGAAGGAAAAGAAGTAAGTTTAACTCCTAAAGAATATGAACTTTTACTTTACTTTATTAAGAATAAAAAAGTGGCTTTATCTAGAGAGCAACTCTTAAGTAATGTTTGGGACTATGACTATTATGGAGATGATAGAACTGTAGATACACATGTTAAAATGTTAAGAAAGAGTTTGGGTAAATATAGAGATTTAATTAAAACAGTAAGAGAAGTAGGTTATAAATATGAAACTGAAGAATAGATCTTTAAAATCACAAATATGGTTTTATTTAGCTATTTTTTCTACATTATTAATTCTATTACTTTGGCTATTACAAGTAATGTTTTTTGATAAATATTATGAAAGTAGAACTAGTAGTGAACTATCAAAATTAGCTTTGAAAACTAAATATTATTATAAAAATAGTAAAGATACTAGTAGTTATGATAAATTATCATATAATAATAATGCTTGTATAGAAATAATTAAAGATAATAAAATAGTTTATACTTCGAATGCACAAAGAAGAGGTTGCATAATAGATAACGATAATACACTAAGTATGGACTACAGAGTTAATTTTATTAATAGTGATGAAGATAAAGAAACATATCAAATAGTAAATCCTCTTTTAAATAATAAAACACTTGTAAGCGCAATTAAACTTGATAATGATGCATATGCATTTATAAATGTTAGTTTAGAACCGACAGATCCTGCCATTTCTATTATAAGAGAAGAACTTATTTATATTTCTGTTGCAATATACATTTCATCATTTATAATTGCATATTTTATAAGTAAACATATTTCTTTACCAATAGATAAACTAAATAAAGAAGTGGCTAAAATGTCCAAAGGAGACTTAGTAACACCTTTTGATGAAAATTCAAATATAAATGAAATAAAAGAATTATCTATAACACTTAACAAAACAAAGAAAGAATTATCAAAAATAGAAGAAACTAGGAAAGATTTACTTGCTAATGTAAGTCATGACTTAAAAACACCTCTTACGATGATTAAAGCATACTCTGAAATGGCAAGAGATTTAAACTCTGATAATAAAGAAAAAAGAGAAGAAAACTTAAATGTTATTATAGAAGAAACAGAGAGACTTAATTTACTTGTTAATGATATTTTATCTCTTTCAAAAAGTGAAAAAAATATAGATATTTTAAACAAAGAAAAATTTAATTTAACAACTCTTATAGAAACTATTGTTAGAAGATTCGATTATTTAAAAGAAGAAGGTTATTCCTTTATATTTGATTCTAGTAAAGATTATATCATAAATGCAGATAAGCAAAAAATAGAGCAAGTTATATATAATTTAATTAGTAATGCTATCAACTACACTGGAGAGGATAAAAAGATTACTATAGAACTTGTTAATAATAAAAAATATTTAAGAGTTTATGTTATTGATACTGGTAAAGGTATTGATAAAAGTGAAATAGATTTAATATGGGATAAATATTATAAAAATGAAAAGAATCATAAAAGAAATAAAGTTGGAACAGGATTAGGACTATCCATAGTTAAAGATATTCTAATTAAACACGGCTTTAATTATGGAGTTATTAGTAATAAGGGAAAGGGAAGTAAATTTTATTTTGATATTAACATATAGTTTTCATAAATCCATCACAAATTTATCACTTAAGTAATGTATACTTATATCATGAAAGGAGAAGTGATAAGTATAAGAAGAAAAGTCGTAATAAAATTATAAAATCCTCAAAAACCTATAAAATCACATATAACGGTTAGAAGAGTGTAATACTCTTCTTTTATATTGACTTTGTTCAAAAAATTTTGTAAAATTATTTTAGAATAGAGGTGGCTAGGTGTGAGAAAATCACTTAAGAATATGGATATATCTTTAATTGCTCAAGTAATACTTTCTGTATTAATTATTTTTATTGGAGTTATAACTACTATATTTAAAAGTTTTGGATTAGTTGATATAGTTCTTTATGCTAGTATACTATTTTATGTATTTTCATTTTTTAGCATTATAGTTTACTTTGTTAAAAGAAAAGAAGGAGACTATGAAGTACTTCTTATGTCTTTAATAAATATTATAACAGCAACATTTATGTTTGTATTTAAAACTGATGACTATAAAATGATCTTGGGGCTAGGTTTTACTATATATAGTATTATGATGGTTTCAAATAGAATATATAAAATATATACTTTAAAAAATGAAAATAATTTTATGTGGATAGTTAAATTTATGGGAACTATTTTAATAGGATTTTTAGGTATGCTTACTTCATACAATTTATTTAATGAAGTATCTGTACAAACTTTACTTTATGGCTACTACTTCACAAGTTTAGGCATAATCCTATTATTTGAAAATATAATTGAAATAATTGTTACAGAAGATAAATGGAATAAAATATTAAATAAATTAATTGCTAGTAATAATGAACTTGAAGAAATAAAAGAAGAAACTATAACTAAGAAAAAAACTACACCTAAAAAGAAAACAACTACTAAAAAAGTTAACGTAAAAGAAACTAGTGTAAAGAGAAAACCTGGAAGACCTAAAAAAACAAATTAGGTCTTTTTTCTTCTTATTAAAATATATTTAACTAGGGGGGAAATAATAATGGATATAATAAAAGTATCTAGTAAAAGTGCACCACAAAAAGTAGCAGGAGCACTAGCAAATTTATTTAGAGAATCTAACGATTCAGTTGAAATGCAGGCTATAGGCGCGGGAGCATTAAACCAAGGAGTAAAGGCAATCGCAATAGCAAGAGGTTATGTTGCACCTACGGGGAAAAATCTATATTGTATTCCTGCTTTTTCTGATATTAATATTGATGGAGAAGAAAGAACTGCTATTAAACTAATAATAGAAGCTAAATAATAAAACTATAAAGGTTAGAATATTTCTAACTTTTTTTTGCTTTTCTTTTAAAAATAATATATAATTATACTAGGAGAAGAGATATATGAATAAGAAAGGTTTTACTTTAATTGAAATTATGGTAGTTTTAGTTATTTTAGTAAGTTTAACTGTAGGTGGTATTTTTGGTATAAATGAAATACAAAATAAAAGTAAAGACAAAGCATTAAAAGAACTTTATACTAAAGTAGAAACAGCAGCAGATGTATATTTAAGTATGAATGAAGGTTATGCAATAGACTTATTAAATGGAAAAACGGATGAAAAATGTTTAAAATTATATACACTTCAAAATGAGGGTTTACTTAGTAGAGATTTAGTAAACCCATATACAAATGAAAAATTAGATAGTGACTCATGTGTAATGTCCTTTTTAAATGATAAAGGAGAGTTAGAGAATAACTACGAACTTAATAACAAAGGAGAAACACATAGAATAGATATAGAAGTAGTAGGTGGAACATCTAGTGAAAAATATAAATATGGATACACTAAAGTAACATTTAGTGTAGATTATGAAGAAAATAAAGAAATAAAAAGTGTTACATGTGATGGAGGGGCAAATACTTCATTCAGTAACAAAGTAGTTGAAATAAACAAAATAAATAAAGATCAAAAATGTACAGTTAAGATAGATTATATTTATAGAAATGTACAAATAAATACAACTGGAGGAAGTGCTAGTCCATCTAACTCATATGTAATAAATGGAAGAAACTTAGATGTAACACTAACTCCTATGACAGGTTATAATTTAAATGACTTAAATTATGCATGCAATAATAATACTGAATTTAGTTTAAATGGGAACATATTAACTATTAAAAATATAACAAGTGATAAAACATGTAATATTTCCTTTAAAAAGAATACTTATACAGTTATGATTAATGCATTTGGAGGAAGTATTTCGCCATCTAGTGTAATCGCAGAACATGGCAGCTCTAAAGAATTTACTATTTTTCCAGGTACTGGATATGTATTAAACGGTGCTAGTACTACTTGTACTGGTGGTACTATAAATAATAATAAATTAACAATTAGTTACATTACTAAAAATGAAACATGTTCTGTTACTTTACAAAAACAAAAATATACTATTGATTTAACTGTTGTTAATGGTAGTGGAACATCTTCTAAAACTGTAGAACATGGTTCTAGCACTTCATTTACAGGAGTAAGTCCAAATTCTGGTTACTCATCAAGTAATCCAACAGTAAGTTGTACTGGTGGAACATTAAGTGGTACAACACTAACTATAAGTAATGTTACATCAAATACTTCATGTACAGTTATGTTTATTCCTCAAGTATATTCAATTACATTTAATAACCAAAATGCAACAACAGCAGGAACAACACTAGCATATTATCAGTATAAAACAACTTCCACTATAAACGGAGTGACTTGTTACTATTTTACAGATAGTACATTAAATACATGCGTAGTTGGTGGTCAGTATATAGTAATTCCTTCAAAACCTGGATACATGTTTGAAGGATACTTTACAAGTACAAATGGAACTGGGACCCAGTATGTAAGTTCTGATGGTCAATTCATAAATAATGCTTATACAACAGTTGGAAATAAAACTTTATATGCAAATTATTCAGTATGTCCTAGTGGATACTATTGCTCTAATAATGTTAAACTAATATGCCCAGCAGGAAAATACTCGGGTTCTGGTAGTTCATCATGTAGTACATGCGATAATGGTAAATATTCAGACTCAGGTAGTTCTTCATGCTTTAGTTGCCCAGCAGGCTATGCTTGCTCTAGTGGTCTAAAAGTTCCTTGCGTAGCAGGAAGATATGCTACTGCAGGAAGTTCAACTTGCACTACTTGTCCAAATGGTCAATATTCAGATGCAACTAGTTCTTCATGCTTTAGTTGCCCAGCAGGCTATGCTTGCTCAAGTGGTGTAAAAAGAACATGCTTATCAGGATACTATTCAACTGGTGGAGCATCTTCTTGTACAAAATGTCCAGCAGGCTATGCTTGCACTACTACTATCAAAACAATATGCCCAGCAGGATATTATTCTAAGGCTGGTGCTACATCATGTACACAATGTGCTAGTGGTTATACTAGCTCAGCAGGATCATCCTCTTGCACAAAAATTTCTTCCGGTGGAGGAAGTAGTGGAGGAGGCGGTGGAGGAACATATTATGCCTGCACTATGACTGGAAATCCATACTGCCGTACATGTGCAAGTACTTCGTGTTCTGACATAACAGGAAACATTAGCATGCAGGGTGCAGGAATTAATATAGGCTCATATAGTAATGGATGGACTTATATTACTAGTTCATCTGTTGGAATAAGCGGCTGCTGGGTAGCCAACGTTAGCGGAAGAAAACCTTATACATGTTAACCTACTTTTAAAGTAGGTTTTAATATGTTGAAATCTATATAAAGTAAATATTAATTAAATTATGTGTTTTCTTTTTATTGACATTAACAAAAACATAAGTATAATATATCTTGTATAAAAAAGTATTTAAAGTAAATATTAAAAGTGAGGTAATTACTATGGATAAAATTGTTATAAAAGGAGCAAGAGAAAATAATTTAAAGAATATAGATATAGAAATTCCTAAAAATAAATTAGTCGTTATGACTGGTGTAAGTGGAAGTGGTAAATCTAGTTTAGCATTTGACACTATATATGCAGAAGGACAAAGAAGATATGTAGAAAGTTTAAGTGCCTATGCTCGTCAATTCTTAGGTAGTTCTAATAAACCAGAAGTGGACTCTATTGATGGCTTAAGTCCTGCTATATGTATTGATCAAAAGTCTACTAATAAAAACCCTAGAAGTACTGTAGGTACTGTAACTGAAATATATGACTATTTAAGACTTTTATTTTCTCGTATAGGTACTCCATACTGTCCTAAACATAAAAAACCTATTAAAAGTCAATCTATAGAAGAGATGGTTAATAAAATAATGGAGTATGAAGAAGGAACTAAACTTGAGATAATGAGTCCAATCGTAAGAGGAGAAAAAGGTACTTATAAAGATTTACTAGAAGACTTAAGAAAAGATGGTTATTCTAGAGTAAGAGTAGATGGAGAAAATAGAGATTTAAGCGAAAACATAGAACTTGTTAAAAATAATAAACATACTATAGAACTTATAGTAGATAGACTTAAATTAAATGAAAAATCTAGAAGTAGATTATTTGAAGCAGTAGAACTTTCATGTAAAATGGCAAGTGGTAAAGTACTTATTAATATAATAGGCGACAAAGAAATTCTTTTTAGTGAAAACTATGCTTGTCCAGACTGTGATTTCAGTCTAGAAGAACTAGAACCTAGAATGTTTTCATTTAATAGTCCATATGGTGCTTGTCCTGAATGTAAGGGTTTAGGTGTTAAACTTAAAATAGATGAAGATTTATTAGTACCAGATAGAAATCTTTCTATACCTGAAGGCGCAGTTAAATCTTTTCAAAGTGGAGAAACTTTAAGTATATATTTTAAAAAACTTGACAGTGTTTGTGAATACTATAACATAGATATAAATAAAAAAGTTAAAGATTTTACTAAAGAAGAGTTTGATACTATATTTTATGGCTCTAAAGACAAAATAAATTTCAAAGTAAAAACTAGAAGTGGAAGTATACTTAAAAGTTATGACTACTTTGAAGGAATTATATCTAATTTGGAAAGAAGATATATGGAAACTAATAGTTCTAGTATAAGAACTTGGATAGAAAGTTACATGAAAGAAAGTAATTGTGAAGTATGTCATGGTAAAAGACTATCCGAAAAGATGTTACATGTTTTAATAAATGGTAAAAATATAACAGATATAACTGATATGAGTATAAAAGATTTAATTATCTTTTTTGATAATATTAAACTTACTAAAACTGAAGAAGAAATATCGTTCTTAATACTTAAAGAAATTAAAGAAAGATTACATTTTTTAGAAGATGTAGGTCTTGAATATTTAACACTTTCTAGAAGTGCTTCTAGTTTAAGTGGTGGCGAAAGTCAAAGAATAAGGCTTGCTACTCAAATAGGAAGTAAATTAAGTGGTATACTTTATGTACTTGATGAACCTAGTATTGGACTACATCAAAGAGATAATGATAAATTAATTAAAAGTTTAAAAGAAATGAGAGATTTAGGTAATACATTAATAGTAGTTGAACATGATACAGATACAATGTTAGCAAGTGATTATCTAATTGATATAGGCCCAGGTGCAGGAGATAATGGTGGATATGTAGTTGCTAAAGGTACTCCTAAAGAAGTTATGGAAAATGAAAAGTCTTTAACTGGTAAATACTTAAGTGGTAAACTAAAAATAGAAGTACCTAAAAAGAGAAGAAAAGGTAATGGAGAATATATCACTGTAAAAGGCGCTGGGGAACACAATTTAAAAAATATAACAGTTAAATTTCCTAAAGGAACATTTACATGTGTTACAGGTGTAAGTGGAAGTGGTAAATCTAGTTTAGTTAATGAAATACTTTATAAAAAGTTATCTAACTATGTTTATAAATCTAAAGAAGTACCAGGTAAATTTAAAAGCATAGATGGAATAGAAGATGTAGATAAAGTTGTATATATAAGTCAAGATCCTATAGGAAGAACACCTAGAAGTAATCCAGCAACATATGTAGGACTATTTGATCTAATAAGAGATGTATTTACAGAAACTAAAGAAGCTAAAATGAGAGGATATACTAAAAGTAGATTTAGTTTTAATGTAAAAGGTGGTAGATGTGAAGCATGTGAAGGTGATGGTGTAAAAAAAATAGAAATGCACTTCTTACCCGATGTATATGTTCCTTGTGATGTTTGTCATGGAAATAAATATAATAATGAAACATTAAAAATTAAGTTTAAAGGATTAAATATTGCAGAAGTATTAAATCTAAGAGTAGATGAAGCTTTAGAAATATTTGAAAATGTACCTAAAGTAAAAAGAATACTAGATACTATGCATGATGTGGGACTAGGTTATGTAAGACTTGGTCAAAATGCAACTACCTTATCAGGTGGAGAAGCTTGCCGTGTTAAACTAGCAAAAGAACTTCAAAAAAAACCTACTGGTAAAAGTGTATTTATATTAGATGAACCTTCTACTGGACTTCATATAGATGACATTAAAAAACTACTAGCTATATTAAATAGAATAGTAGATAATGGGGACACAGTAATTGTAATTGAACACAACTTAGATATCATTAAAGTAGCAGACTACATAATTGATCTAGGTCCAGAAGGCGGGGATAATGGAGGAAAAGTAGTAACTACAGGTACTCCAGAAGAAGTAATTAAATGTAAAGAAAGTTATACAGGAAAGTATTTAAAAGATATGCTAAAATAGGTATTAAAAAATATCTATTTTTTCTTTAAACTAATTTTAACGAAGAGCCCGGTTATCGACAGAAATGTCGATAACTGCCATTTTCACACTTTTTAGAATTTAAAATTATCAGAATTATTATGATTTTCAATTAGAATTCCTTACATACTGAATTCTTACTTAATTCTTTCTCTAATTCATTTAACATTACATCATTTTTATAAATGAAAGTGGATGACATTATGTTAAATTTTTTTTCTTCTAAATTATTTACTTTTTATCATATTTTTATTATAATAAATTCTACAGAGGTTAATTTATGAAAATAAAATATTTATTTAAAAAAATTAAAAATATGAGATTTAAAGAATATGTAAATCATGCCAAAGAAATAGGTAAAAAAATAGATAAAAGTACATTCTATGTACTATTTGACATGGCTAGATGCGCTTTTCTATATGGAAGTGGATATATGGATTACTTTGAATTTGAATTTTACCTATTAAATAGTAAAGAAAGAAAGACTTATTTAACCGGTAAATATAATAATGATATAGTTAAAAAATATAATAAAAAAGAAGATTGGCACTACTTAGAAGATAAAGGAGAATTTAATAAATTATTTAAAAGTTTCTTAGGAAGAGACTTTATAGACTTAAGAGAAGTATCTTTTAAAGAGTTTAAAGAGTTTATTAGTGATAAAGATAAAATAGTTTGTAAACAAGCTAGTAACTGTGGTGGTAAAGGAATAGAAATAATAAGTATAGATAAATCTAAACTTAAAAATGAATATAATACGTTAAAAGTATATAATAGTATAATGAAAAAAGAAGAATATATTCTTGAAGAATATATTCATCAACATAAAGATTTAAATAAACTTTATAGTGGAAGTGTTAATACTTTAAGAATAATTAGTTTCTTAGATAATAATGGTAAAGCACACATCTTAAAGGCAATATTGAGGATAGGTAATAATGGTAATGTAGATAACTTTAGTAGTGGAGGAATGTATACATTCGTTAATGAAGAAGGTAAAGTATATGTTCCTGCGATTGATGAAAAGGGAAGAATATTTTATAAACATCCTAGTACTAATGAAAATATAGTAGGATTTGAAGTTCCTAACTTTGATAAAGTCAAAGACTTTATAGAAAAAATTAGTTTAGTAGTACCTACTGTTAGATATGTGGGTTGGGACTTAGTTATCCTTGATGATAAAATAATTGTAGTAGAAGGTAATGAATATCCTGGTATATTCCAGGTAAAACCAAGTATAAGTGGTATTAAAGAAGGGGATTTACCTTTATTTAGAAAATATATGGATATATAGGAGGCTTTATGGAATTATTTGCATGTTTAGTACTTAGTATAATTAGTATATTATCATTACTTATAGGTTCTCTAATTGTTTTTTCTACCAAAAATAATAATAAAGTTACAACATTTAGTGTATCTTTAGGTTTTATTGTCTTAGTACTTTTAGGTATATTTCATTTAGTACCAGAAGCATATGAATACTTTAGTGAGAGTGCTAGCACTTTTAAAGCTATTATATTTACTATATCATTTAGTATCTTAGGTTTTGGTTTAATTATTGCAACAGATGTAATTGGAGGACACCATAAAGAAAAAAATGAAGAAACTCACTATAAACATATCTCACTAATAACATGCGCGGTATTAGTGCTTCATAATTTTATAGAAGGTATGACTCTTTTTGCAACTGCTTTAACTAGTGTAGAAACTGCAGTCATATTATCCTTAGGAATATGTCTTCATAACATACCACTAGGGTTTACATTATCTAGTACATTTGATAAACTTTATGGAAAAAGTAAAACTATATTATATATAACTCTAATCGGTAGTTCATACTTATTTGGAACATTACTTTTATATAAATTTAATAACTTACTACTAAATAACTTAGTACTAGGTAGTTTCTTATCTTTAACTTTTGGTATGATAGTTTATATAGCTTTATTTGAATTTTTACCATTACTAAAAAAATCTAAAGATAAGAAAACTAGAAATATAGCTTTATTACTAGGACTTATACTTATGTTATTAACATTATTTATGTAGGTGAGTTATGAAAGAATTTATTAAAATAAATAAATATTATTTAATAACAATTTTATTAATGTTATTAACATTTATATTAATAAAAATATATTTATCTAATGATTTATTAACATTTGATACATATTTACATGATAAATTAACAAATTTTGTTAATAACTCATTAGTTACTAACATTTTTAAAGTTATAACATTTTTAGGAAGTGTATATTTTTACTTAATACTTCTTATAACAATAATTTTTATAAATAAAAAATTATTTTATAACTTATCTATTCCTTTAGTAATAACTTGGTCTTTATCTTTTATAATAAAAAATATAATTAGAAGAGAAAGACCACTTACAAGTTTAATAACAAAACCAAGTGACTTTAGCTTCCCAAGTGGGCATACAGTGTGTAGTGTTCTTTTATATGGACTTATTATTTATTTTATTAATAAAAGTAATATTAATAAAAATATTAAAATATTTATAAATATATTCTTAACTTTGTTAATAATATTAATAGGATGTTCTAGAGTGTACCTAGGTGTACACTTTGTAAGTGATGTTCTTGCTGGGTTCTTACTAGGAACTTTATCACTTGTAATGTTTATAAGATGCTTTGAAAGGAGAAAGGCATGAAAGAAAAATTAGTTTTATTTATTAAAGGTATTGTTCTTGGTATAGCATTTATAATACCAGGTGTAAGTGGTGGAACGCTTGCAGTTTTACTCGGAATATATGAAGAATTAATAGAAGCAGCAAGTAACTTTTATAAAGGAATTAAAAACTTTAAAAAATATTCTATGTATTTATTTCCAATTGGACTTGGAGTAGTATTTTCAGTTGCTATATTTGCTAAACTTATTAAGTTTGGTTTAGATAAAGCGCCTATACTAACAATATTAATATTCTTAGGTATGATAATAGGTGGTATTCCATCACTTTGTAAAAATGTAGAAACTCCTCCTAAACTTAAAGATTTTAGTTTAATGTTAGTAGGAATTATAATAGTACTTGTAATGTTAATATTCCATAAAAGTTCTAATATAGTAACTTTTGCTAATATGAATTTTAAAGAATATAGTTTACTATTCCTTGTAGGTATAATATCCGCGATTACTATGGTCGTGCCTGGTATAAGTGGTTCTTTCACACTAATGCTTCTCGGTTATTATGAACCGGTTCTTAATTTAGTTAATGATATTACATCATTTAAGAATTTAGAATCAAATATAATTTTAATGATTATTTTTATATTAGGTGTATTTATTGGTATAATCTTTATATCCAAAATAATAGAATGGTGTTTAAAACATTATAAGAGAGAAACTTATTATGCAATATTAGGATTTGTTCTTTCAAGTATTGTAAGTGTACTTTATGAAGTATTTAGTTTTCCTTTTAATACCCTTCATTTTGTAATAGGTTTAGTACTAATGTGTTTTAATACTATACTTGTTTATAAAGTTTTTAATAAGTAGGTGGTTTATATGGATCCTATAAAAATAGGAAATCTAATAAAAGATTTGAGAATTAAAAAGGGTTTAACTCAAAATGAACTAGCTAATATGTATGGAGTTACATACCAAGCAGTTAGTAAATGGGAAAATGGTAAGTGTTTACCTGATATTGCAGTTTTAAAAGATATTTGTAAAGATAATAATATTTCTCTAGATAGTATTTTATCAGGAGAAATAGATAAAAATAACAAATTAAATAAAATATATATAATTTCTATAATTATAATATTATTTGCTACTATTACTATATTACTAGTACATTTTACTAAAAGTAGTTTTAATTATAAGAGTGTTACTTCTAACTGTGATGACTTTAATATCTATGGCTCATTAGTATATGATAATAATAAAAGTCATTTACATTTATCAAATATAACTTACTGTGGAAAAGAAAATGAGTTATATGATAATATTGAATGTAAACTTTATGAAGATAACAAAGGTACTTTAAAAGTCCTTGATACTTGTAAATATGACTTTGAAGGAAATATTAGTTTAGAAGTTTATCTAAAAAAAATAGAATTTGATTTAGAAGATTTTTCTAAAGTATGTAAAAATTATAATAGTGATAGTTTATACATAGAAATAAACGCTACTAAAGATGGTAAAACAACTGAATATAAAATACCACTAAATATAAATGATAGTTGTAAAAGTAACTAAACCACAAGTTTAGTTACTTTTTTAACTACTTATGGTATTATCCTAATGGAGGTAAAAATTATGAAAAAGAAAAATATTTTAATATTATTAGGAGTAGTCATTTTAGTTATATTAATAATTTCTTCATACTTTATATTCTTTAAAAAAGATAAGAATATAACTGATGCTGAAAAATTTGCTAAAGAATATACTAAACTATCAAGTGATAATGTATTTACTTATAAAAGTTTAAAAGAAGTAAATAAAATACTTGAAAAAGGTACTGGAGTAGTTTACTTAGGTTTTCCTGAATGTCCATGGTGCCAAGAATATGTTAAGTATGTAAATGAAGTGGCTAAAAAAGTAGGTTTAGATAAAGTATATTACTTTAATATAAGAGAAGATAGAACTAATAACACAGAAGACTATCAAACTACTATTAAACTATTAAGGGACTACTTACCTACAGATGAAGAAGGTAACCCAAGAGTATATGTACCTTTAATAGCAGTTATTCAAAATGGTAAAGTAGTAATAACAGACTATGAAACAGCACAAGATACTAAAGGATATGACACTCCAGAAGAATACTGGGCTAATGAAGATTTAGATGCTTTAAAAACAAGATTAGAAAAAGCATTTAATACAGTTAAATCAAATGTATGTACAGACTGTAATAAATAATATAAATAAATGTGGCTTCACTGAAGCCACATTTATTTTTGTCACTAATAATTTTTACATTAGAAACTTTTAATTATAAAAGTACTTGAAATACTAGGAAAAAAATGTTATTATTTTATTAGGTTACAGAAGTAACTAATAAAGACAAGGAAGTGAAAACATGAAACAAACCCCAAAAACACCAATAAATACCT
>USFF01000017.1 GCA_900553835.1 uncultured Mycoplasmatota bacterium | reverse complement strand
CTGATACATTATCTGCAGCTAGACCTGGTGCTAGAAATGATTCATTAGAAAACTACATAAAAAGACTTCAAAAACTTGAAGAAATAGGTAATGAAATAGATGGTGTAGAAAAAACATTTGCAATGCAAGCTGGAAGAGAACTTAGAGTAATAGTTAGACCAGATGAAGTAGATGATTTAAAAGCATATAAAATTGCAAGAAATATAAAAGATAGAGTAGAAGAAGAAATGCAATATCCTGGTACTATTAAGGTAGTAGTTATTAGAGAAACAAGAGCAGAAGAAATTGCAAAATAGAAAGGGAGATAAACATGAAAAACAACAGCCTATATGTACAAAATAAAGTACTTGGGGGGGGGGTTACTATTAATAACTAGTAACAACTATAGTTTTTCGTGTGCTTTAAAGAGATAGGATTATCCTATCTCTTTTTGATGTCTAAAATAGAAAAGAGGTTAGTATGAAAAGAAAATTATTTATAATATTAAGTACTTTAGTTTTAATCATAACTTTATTATTTTCTTTTGTATTTAAAGATAATAAAGAAAATAATAAAGAAATATCTAAAGTAGAAAAGATACTTTTTAAACCTGAAGGTATAGAGGCTTATACTTTAAACGGACAAAAAACAAATAAAGAATTTAATGATCTTATAAATAACTATGTACTAGATAAAATAACTTGTAAGAATGGAACTATTGCTACTTATAATAAAGCAACTAATGAAGTTAGTTTATCTAATATACATATGCCAGATTATTGTACTATGAATTTTAGGTATACTATATATGGTAGGCTTCTTGCAGATAATCAAACAATAAAAACTAGATCTGATTTTAGTACAACATTTACCGAAACAAATACAGGAACTTTATATAAAGCAACAGAGAGTATAGCTGGTAGCACTCCAAAAGATGTGTATTACTTTGCAGGGGATGTAAAGAATAACTGGGTTAAGTTTGCTGGTTACTACTGGAGAATAATAAGAACAAATCATGATGGAAGTGTAAGAATGCTTTATGCAGGAACAAGTCCTGATACAACTGAGGGATATATAGGTACAAGTGCATTTAATACGGAATTTAATAGTCCTAAATATGTAGGATATATGTATGGAGAGGATGACAGTACTTTAGAAGGTATAAGAGTAAATACTAAAGATAGCACTATAAAAACATATATAGATAATTGGTATAGTAATAATTTATCTGCTTATACAAAATATTTAAGCAAAGATGCAGTGTATTGTAATGATAGGAATGAAGAAACAGAAGGAGTGTATAATACAGGAAGTATATCGTTTTATTATGCAACATACTTAAGGCTAAATACAAATAATGCACCAACATATAATTGTACGAATAGCAAAGATGCATTTTCAGTAAGTAACAGTGAAGCAAAACTAACATATCCAATAGGTTTAATGACGGCGGATGAAATAACATATGTTGGTGGCAAGCAATTTACGGTTTTATCAAGCCCATATGCATGGTTCTATACAAATAGTTTGAAAAATGATATAACTGGAAGCCTATTTTGGTGGTTACTTTCGCCTTATAGTTGGTATGGTGATTATTCGGCAGGTTGGATTTTAGGCGGATCCCGTGGACCTGCTTATCTTAATTATGGTATTTATAATAATAGAGAATTCGCTATACGCCCGGTAATAAGTTTAAAAGGAAATTTAATTTGGAAAAGTGGAAATGGTAGTAGTGCTTCCCCTTATGAAGTAGAAGAATTACCACCTACACTTTATGAGAAACTTCTTTCAGATAATCCTACAATAAAAACTAGAGCAGACTTTAATGTAACATTTACTGAAACAAACACAGGAACTATATATAAATCGACAGAGAGTATAGCAAATAGTCCAGCAAAAGATGTATACTATTTTGCAGGAGATGCGAAAAACAACTGGGTTAAGTTTGGAGGCTACTACTGGAGAATAATTAGAACTAATCACGACTCTAGTATAAGACTACTTTATTCAGGAAAAAGTCCGGACACAACTGATGGATATATAGAAAATGTACAATATTTTTCTTCTAGTCATAATAATCCAATATCTGTAGGTTATATGTATGGTACTGCTGGCTCATTAGATAATAATAGACAAAATTCAAATGATAGTAGAGTAAAAGAATATATTGATAAGTGGTATTCCGATAATCTTTCGAATTATAATAATTACATAAGTTATGATGCAGTTTATTGTAATGATAGAGAGTTAATAAACGGAAGTACTTATTCCGAAACAAATTATACATATTATGCTGGATATAATAGATTATTTGTTAATAAATCGCCAGTATACAATTGTACAAATAAAAAAGATGCATTTTCAGGAAGTAATAGTGAAGCAAAACTAACATATCCAATAGGACTAATGACAGCAGACGAAGTAGCTTTTGCTGGTGGATTAGATGGCACTAATGCCAATGTGTATTATGCTTTAAATAGCAAAGGGAATGCTATTACAGGAGAAAAAAGCTGGTGGTTATTAACTCCAAAGTTCTTTGATGCAGCCTACAAGGAGTCAGCAGTGTTTGTAGTTTATTCTGGTAGTGAAAATGGTAGACTTGGTCAACTAGGAGTCACTTGGTATGCCTCATTAAGACCTGTTATTAGTATTAAATCTGATACTTTATATTCTAAAGGAAATGGGAGTCCAGGAAATCCTTATGAAATTGTTTATAATTAATAAAGTGCAAAACACTTTATTTTTTTGAATACTAAATTAAAATTGATTTTCTATAGAAATAAATTAAATATTTTGTTATACTTATAATAGGAAGGTAAAAGTATTATGGATAGACAAAATTATAATTTTCATACTCATACTAAATTATGTGGACATGCAGGTGTTTTTGAATTAGAAGAGTATATAGAACATGCTAGAAATAATGGTATAACTAGAATAGGTTTTTCTGATCACTGTCCTTTTCCTATACTTTTATTTACAGAAGAAAATTCAAGAATGTTTTATGATGAGATAGATTATTATATTGAAAGAGTTAGAACTATTAAGAGAAATAATAGTGATATGGAAGTGTTAGTTTCATTTGAAGCAGAGTATGATCCATTACTTGAAGGGTACTTAAGAGATTTAAAATCAAAAGTAGATTATATGGTAATAGGCCAGCATTTCGTACTAGATGCTAGTATAGATGGAGACTATCCTATTAAATACGCAGATATGGTATGTAAAGGAATAGAAAGTGGTATTTTTGACTTAGTTGCGCATCCTGAAATATTTTTACTTAAAAGAAAAGAACTTAATTATGAAGAAATAGACAAATTTAATAGTAATATATTAAAAGCATATCAAATGATATGCTTAAAAGCTAAAGAATATAATATTCCTATAGAACTTAATTTAAAGTATGCAAAGTCTATAGGTAAAGAAATAATTCCTTTTTGGGAAATTGTATCTAGTATGAATTTAAAAGTAGTAGTAGGTTTAGATGTACATGATCCTAGTAAGTTTGATACTATGTTTAATTTAAAAGATGAAGTTCTTTCTTTATTAGATGGAATTAATTTGAATTTTGTTAAAGATGACTATAATCCAGTTGTAAGTAGAATTCAAAATCAAAGGTTAGATATTATATATAAATTAAGAAAGGATAATGTTCTTAATACTTATACATATTATATGGTTAATTTATTAAATAAAATATTTAATAGAATACCTAAAAGTGATAATAGTAATGAAGTGTTATTTTATTTAAATGAACATTTAGATAAAGAAATAAGTGAAATTACTAGTATTGGTAGTTCTAAAGATAGTGAACTACTAGAAAAAAGTAGTAGCTTAGAAGGAGATACTTCTTATAAGACATTTAGATTATCTAGAATTAAAAAGAATTTAGAGAGTAATAATGAAACTATTAAGGTATTAAATAGTTTAATAAGTACTTTAAAAGTATATATTAGTAAGGCTTTTGAAATAGGTATAAATGATAGAGAAAATATTATAAAAGCAGTTACTTTATTTAGTGAAATAAATTTATCTATTGATGATAGTGAAAGAAGAGTTTTATTAGAAGAGTTAGCTTCTTTAGAAGAAAGTTATGGTAAAAAAGGAGATAACACTTCTTTGGTTAAAGTTAATCCTTTATTTAAAAGTAATGAGAATAACTTTAACTGGAATTTAGGTTTTACTAAGGTATTTAGTTTGTTATTAATACTTTCATTTATATTAGGTATAGGAGTAGGAATAGCATTAATATTATTAAAAATATAGAGATGTTTAATTAAACATCTCTATTTCATATCAAATATCATAGGCATTATAATAGGTCTTCTACCTGTTGTATCTATTATATAAGAATTAAGTTCTAATATAAGTCTATTTTTTAAATCTGTAATGCTAAAACTATGTTTTAATAATTCAGAATTTATAATACTTCTAACTTTATTTTGAATATTGCTAAGTAATTCTTGATTTTCATTAACTACTACAAAACCTCTTGTAGTTATATTAGGATCTATTACTAATTCTCTCTTTTCTGAATTAATGTTTACTATTACAACAAGTACACCATCTGTACTCATTATTTTTCTATCTCTAATTACAGAAGATGCAATATCTCCAATTCTTTTACCATCTACATAAATATCATTGATAGGTATACTTTTAACTCTTCTAACTCCGTCTTTACTTATTCCTAAAATATCACCATTTTTGCAGATAAATGAACGATCATGATCTATTCCGCATTCATTTGCTAAATCAGTTGCACTTTTAAGCATTCTGTATTCTCCATGTACAGGCATATAATATTCAGGTCTAAGTAGTCTAAATAAAAGTTTTAATTCATCTTGTTTAGCATGTCCACTTGTATGTACATTGGCATCATCACTAGTAGTGTAAACAGTTGCACCTTTTAAGTATAATTTGTTAATAACTCTGTTAATACTCATAGCATTCCCCGGAATAGCGCTTGATGAAAATATAACTGTATCTTCTGGCATAAGTTTAATGTTATTATCAACACCATTAGCAATTCTTGATAAAGCTGCAAGTGGTTCTCCTTGGCTACCAGTACAAAGTAAACATACTTTTTCAGGTTTGCTTTTGTTTGCTTCATCACTAGTTATAAATACGCTTTTATCTTTTATTAAAGAACAACTTTTAGCTATTTCAATACTATTTACCATACTCCTACCAAACACAGCAACTTTTCTTCCATTTTTTATACAAGTGTCAATAATGTGTACTAATCTGTAAATATTTGAAGCAAATGTAGCTAGAATAATTCTTCCTTTACAACTTCTAAAGATATCAGACAAAGCTTCATCAACATCACTTTCACTAGTAGAAAAGCCTGGAACTAAAGCATTTGTACTATCACTTAAAAGTAATTTAACACCCTCATCTCCTAGTTTAGTCATCTTACTAAAGTTAGCAACTGGTCCAATTGGTGTTAAGTCAAACTTAAAGTCACCAGTAGTTACTATTCTTCCATTTGGTGTATTAATACTTATTCCATAACTGTCCGGAATTGAGTGAGTAGTTCTGAAAAATTCAATTTGAAAGTGTTTAAAACAAGGTTTAGTATCTTCATTATAAATAATAATGTTTGTATAGTTTACACCTCTGTCATCTAATTTTTTCTTAATTAACTCAGCACCAACTTTAGGAGCATAAATAACTGGAATATTAACATGTGATAATAAGTATGGAATTCCACCTATATGATCTTCATGTCCGTGTGTTATAAATAAACCTTTAATTTTGTTTTCATTTTCTTTTAAATAAGTATAATCTGCTAGGACATAATCTATTCCAGGTAAATCATCTTCTGGAAACATTACTCCTGCATCTATAACTATAATTTCATCATCATGTTCAATGACATACATATTTTTACCGACTTCTCCTAGTCCGCCTAAAGCAAACACAAAAGTCTCTTTTTCTTTTGTTAACATAATAAATTCCTCCGTTTTCTTTTAAAATGAAAATATAAAAGTAAATATAATTATACTATAAAAGTAGCAATTTGTCTAGCACTAACTTAAAACTCATGATATAATGTTTAAGGAGGTTAACATGGGAATATTTGATAAACTTAAAAATACTTTTAAAAAAAATAATAATGAAAGTGTACAAAAATATGATAATGGACTAACAAAAACTAGAGAAGACTTTATTAATAAAATTAACATTCTTGGTTTAAAATATACTAAAATAGATGAAAAATTTTTTGAAGAATTAGAAGAAATACTTATAATGGCAGATTTAGGAACTAAAACTACATTTAAATTTATGGATAAGTTAAGAAAAAGAGTTAAGGAAGAAAATATAACTGACTTTAATTATTTAAAAGAAGTAATAGTAGATGAACTCTTTATGATTTATGTTAATGGAGAAAGTTTAACAAGTAAGATAAATTATAATAATGAAGGAATTACAACTATACTTTTTGTTGGAGTAAATGGAGTAGGTAAGACTACAACTATTGCAAAACTTGCTTCTAAAATGAAAAAAGAAGGGAAAAAAGTATTCTTAATAGGTGCTGATACTTATCGTGCTGGAGCTGTTTCCCAATTAAATGAATGGGCTGATAAAATAGGTGTTAGTTTTTATGGAAAAGATAATACTGATCCAGCAAGTGTTGTGTTTGAAGGTCTATCTTTAGCGGAAGAAAATAAATCAGATGTAGTTTTAATAGATACAGCAGGAAGACTACAAAATAAGCAAAATTTAATGAACGAACTTGAAAAGATAAAAAGAGTTATTGAAAAGAAAACAAATAAAAAAGTAGATGAAACATTACTCGTAATAGATGCATCTACTGGACAAAATGGTATAAGTCAAGCAGTAAGTTTTAAAGAAATATGCGATATTACGGGGATAGTACTTACTAAACTTGATGGAACAGCAAAAGGTGGAATTGTTTTATCTATAAAAGATATAGTAGGACTTCCCGTAAAGTTTGTTGGTTTTGGAGAAAAAGAAAGTGATTTGGTGCCTTTTGATATAGAAAGTTATATTTATGGGTTATTTAAGGAGTGGTAAATGTGGAAAAAGAAGAGTTAATTTATGATGGTTATGTTAAAATATACGATGTTAAAAGAGAAAGAGAAGGTAAACTAGAAGAATTTACTAAGGTTCATTTAAGAGGTGCTTCAGCTGGTATAGTTATTAATGAAGAAGGAAAAATGGCTTTAGTAACTCAGTATAGACCTATAATTGGAGTTAAAACATTAGAAGTACCTGCTGGTACTCTTGATAAAGGTATTAGTAAGAGAGATATAATTATTGAAGAGTTAGAAGAAGAGTGTGGTATTCCTAGAGAAAATATTTTATCTATATCAGAAGAACCAGTTTTAACTTATAAAATTATAGAAAATATGTCAGATGGAGAAATGAATATATTCTTAATAAATGTTAAAACTGCTGAAACTAAACCTAAAGAAGATGATGATGTGGATGAGGTTAATTTCTATACTTTAGATGAGATAGAAGAATTAATAAAAGAAAGAATTATAACAGATCCTAAGACTTTAATAAGTTTCTTCTTATACAAGGATATGATAAAATGAGTAGAGAAGGGTTTATAAATTTATATATAATTTATAATGATTTACTAACAATAAATCAAAAGAATTATTTTAAAAGTTATTATTTTGAAGATCTATCTTTAAGTGAAATAGCAGAAAACTATAATGTTAGTAAAACTTTAATAGGTAAAACATTAAAGCAAGTAGAAAATAAATTAATAGATTTAGAAAATAGTTTAAAAATAAATAATATTCTAAATAAGTTAGAAACTATTAAAGATAGAACAAATGATAAAGATGTAATAACTGAAATTGATAGTATTTTAAATATTTATGATGTAAAAGAATAGAACTTGAAAGTTAATAACTTAACACTTATTAACTTTTTTTTAGAAAAATTATTTTAAAAATACTAACATAATCAAAAGTTAATACATACTAACATTACAATAAATTAATAACAAATATGTAATTAATTTTATCAAATAGTTGTTTTTTTGTATTTAATATGGTATAATTCCAAATGTCAGAGGGAAAAGAAATGATTTTAAAAATATGACAATAAGTGAAAATTCATTTACAATGTCTGGCAGGGAGGTTATGGTATGAAAAAGGTTTATTACAATGTAGAATATGTAAATGGTAATAGTAAAGAACAGAATGGTGTTTCATTTATAACAAATTATAACTATTCTAGTCCCCACTGTATGGTTGTAACATATACTACAAGAATATATTATGAAAGGAGATGGGTTCCAGATCCACGATGTGGCATAAAAGAGGCGGATGTACCAGTAGAAAGAAAAGTTCCTGCTACTTTATTCCCAACTTATGTTGAAAAAATAGAGGATAAATACTATGACATAGTAACCGGTATGGAAGTTGCTTGTTATGATGGAAAATCAACTCCTAAATTACAATTTAAATCTGTTAGATATGAAGATATTAATACAATATATAAATTTTTAACGAGTATGACTCCTGCATATATTTCGAAATATAAAGAAAGATTTAACGAAGCATATAACAATGCTATGAATGAGTATGCTGAGGAGGAAAGAAAAACAAATTATATTGATAGTTTTAGAGATAATAATGACAGTAATTTCACTAAAAAAATGCATTATTAAAATTAATACTTAACTAGCAAGAGAGAAAAGTCTCCCTTGTTTTTTATTATAAATATTGATAAATAATCTATGTGAAGATAACTCTTTGCTTTTTTATGCTTGTCTATAACCTACTATAATGATAGAATATATGTTAGAAAAGTTGTTAAAAATATATTTAAGGAGGGATATTATGTTTGATTTAGTAAGTAAATATAAACCTAGCGGGGATCAACCAAAGGCGATAGAAGAGTTAGTCAATGGTTTAAATGAAAATAAAAAATATCAAGTATTACTAGGCGCAACTGGTACTGGTAAAACTTTTACCATTGCAAATGTAATAAAAGAAGTAAATAAACCAACTCTTGTTTTAGCACATAATAAAACTTTAGCTGGACAATTGTATGGAGAATTAAAAGAATTATTTCCAAATAACCGAGTTGAATATTTTGTATCTTATTATGATTATTATCAACCAGAAGCATATGTTCCTAGTAAAGATTTATACATAGAAAAGGATTCTTCAATAAATGATGAAATAGATGAACTAAGACATGCTGCAACTAGTAGTCTTCTTAAGAGAAAGGATGTTATAGTAGTAGCAAGTGTATCATGTATATATGGTATAGGCGAGGTAGAAGAGTATAAGAATAAGATGCTTTCTTTATCAGTTGGAGATGTGATTGATAGAGATGAACTTTTAGAAAAGTTAGTTAATATGCTTTATGAAAGAAGTACTTTAGATTTCAAACGTGGAACTTTCAGAGCTAAAGGTGATACTATTGAAATAATACCTGTTTATGAAAGAAAAAATGGAATAAGGATAGAACTTTTTGGCGATGAAGTAGAAAGAATAAGTGAATTTGATACCCTTACAGGAGTAATTTTAAGTGATAAGAAAAGTGTAAGTATTTTTCCAGCAAGTCACTTTGTAACAAGTGATGAAAAGTTAAAAGAAGCTATTATGAGAATAGAAAAGGAATTAAAGGAAAGACTAGAAGTTTTAGATAAAGAAGGTAAAATAGTAGAGAAAGAAAGACTTAAGCAAAGAACTATGTATGATTTAGAAATGCTTAGAGAAACTGGTTTTTGTCATGGAATTGAAAACTATAGTAGACATATGGCTTTAAGGGATGAAGGAGAGACTCCTACAACTCTTATGGATTTTTTTGGAGAAGATTATTTACTTGTAGTAGATGAGAGCCATGTTACACTTCCTCAAGTAAGGGCAATGTATAATGGAGATAGAATGAGAAAGCAAACACTTGTTGATTATGGTTTTCGTCTTCCCAGTGCGCTTGATAATAGACCACTAAAATTTGATGAATTTACTAAGAAAATAAAAGAGGCTATATTTGTAAGTGCAACTCCAGGCGATTATGAACTGGATCTTGTAAATAATAAAGTAACTGAACAAATAATAAGACCTACTGGACTACTAGATCCTACTATTGAAGTAAGAAAAACTGAAGGACAGATAGATGATTTAATAGGCGAAATAAATGCTAGAATTAAAAAGAATGAAAGAGTACTTGTAACTACTTTAACAATTAGAATGGCGGAAGAGTTAACTAATTATTTAAAAGAAGTTGGAATTAAAGTAGCATATCTTCATAGTGAAGTTAAAACTTTAGAGAGAATGAATATCATTAGAAATTTAAGGCTTGGCACTTATGACGTGGTAGTAGGAATTAATTTATTAAGAGAAGGAATAGACATACCTGAGGTTAGTTTAATTGCCATTATGGATGCAGATAAACAAGGCTTCTTAAGAAGTACTAGAAGCTTAATTCAAACAATAGGAAGATGCGCTAGGAATGCTAGTGGTAAAGTCATAATGTATGCTGATACTTATAGTGACTCGATGAATGAAGCTATAAGTGAAACGTATAGAAGAAGAAGTATACAAGAGAAATATAACGAAGAACATAATATAGTACCTAAAACTATCATCAAAGAAGTAAGAGAAGTTATAAGTAATGAAGTTAAATCAACTAAAGAGAAAAAGAAAATGACTCTTAATGATAAAAATGAAATGATTAAAAACATAGAACTTGAAATGAAAAAAGCAGCAAGTGAACTTGACTTTGAAAGAGCAATGGAGTTAAGGGATGCACTTTTTGAACTTAGAAGTGGAGACTAAGTTCTTTTTTTCTTTATAAGTGAATAATATATGGTATGAAAAAAATGATATTAATATTTATAATTTTATTTGCAGGGTTAATTAAAGTAAATGCACTTTCTAGTTATGTAGTAATGGATGCTTCAAGCGGGAGAATTCTCGGTGGAGAAAATATTGATAGTGCTGACTTAATAGCAAGCACGACTAAAATAATGACTGCAATAGTGGCAATAGAGAACTTTGATGCATCAAAAATAATATGTGCTGGAGATGAAATAGATGAAGCTTATGGGTCAATGATATATATAAAGAAAAACGAATGTATGACTCTTTACGATTTACTTGTAGGCCTAATGCTCAGAAGTGGTAATGATGCTGCTAATGTAATTGCAGAAAATACTTTTGGATATGATAAATTTATTGATAAAATGAATGAAAAAGCTTCTATTTTAGGAATGAATAATACTGTATTTGAAAATCCTCATGGACTTGATGAAAAAACTAAAAACTATAGTACTAGTTATGATCTCGCACTTTTAATGAAATATGCTATAAATAATAAACTATTTATGGAAATAGATAGTAAGAAAAAATATATGGTGGAAACTAACATGAATACACATTTGTGGTATAACAAGAATAAATTACTTACAATGTATAAATATGCAACTGGTGGTAAGATAGGTTATACCGAGCAAAGTGGACATATTTTTGTATCATCAGCATCTCGCGCTAAGGAAGACTTAATAGTAGTTTCTATGAAAGAAAGCGATAAGTTTAATTTTCATAAAAAACTTTATGAAGAGTATTTTAATAAGTATGATAAATATAGAATTTTAGATAAGAATACGTTTGTTTTAAGAGAGAAATACTACAAAGATTACCATTTATATATTAAAGAGAATGTTGATGTAATGCTTAATAAGAGCGAGCTTGATAAAGTATTTATAAAGTATGAAATAATAAAAAAGAAAAATCCCAAAAAAGATACTCCTATTGGTAAAGCAAAACTTTATGTAGATAGTAAGTTTATTACAGAAACAAATATTTATGCAGTGAGTTATAAAAATAAAAAAGAAAGTGTGCTTTCTAAGTTGTTTTTTTGGAAAAATTAATTTATAATTAACTTGTGATGAATTTATGAAAAGATTACAAAAATTTATAAGTGAATGTGGAGTTGCTAGCAGAAGAAAGGCAGAAGAGTTAATACTTAAAGGGAAAGTAAAAGTAAATGGCGAAACTATAAAAGAACTTGGCTATAAAATTTCTGGAGAGGATACTGTTACAGTAAATGATGTTTTACTAAAGCCTGAATTAAAGGAATATTATTTGCTTTATAAACCAAGAGGTGTAATTAGTTCAGTAAGTGATAATAAAGGAAGAGAAACAGTTAGTGATTTAATTAAAACAAAAGCAAGAATATATCCAGTTGGAAGACTAGACTATGATACAACAGGTATAATACTTCTTACAAACGATGGAGAATTATCTAATTATTTAACTCATCCTAAAAGTGATGTTACTAAAGAATATTATGCCAAGGTAAAAGGTTTCTTTAAAAAGGAAGATGCGCTTACTTTAAGTAGTGGGGTAATTTTAAACGGAGTAAAAACAAAAAAAGCTGTCTTTAAACTAGACAGATATGACAAAAAAAATGATGCTTCCTATGTAAAAGTTATTATTTCAGAAGGAAGAAATCATCAAATAAAAGATATGTTTAAATTACTTAAGTATGATGTTATTAAGTTAAAAAGAGAAAAGTATTCATTTTTAGACTTAAGTGGACTAAAAAGTGGAGAATATAGAAGTTTAAGTACTAAAGAAGTAAAAAAACTTTACAGTTTAAAGTAACTATAAAGTTTTTTTATTCTTCTACAATTGTAATTGCTTCAGTAGGGCAGTGTTCAATGGTATCTAGTATACTTAATTTATCTTCTTTAGTAACTTCTTTTCCTACTGGCTCTGCTTGTCCATTTTCATCAAAAACTAAATATTCAGGATGGTTCATAATACACATTCCACATCCAATACAAGCATCTTTATTAATATTTATCTTTTCCATAATAGCCTCCTCTTTAATTATATTATGAATTTTTATTAAAATCAACTTCTATTTCTCATAAATATGTGATAAAATAATAATAGGTGGAAGTTATGAGTTCTAGAATGGATAGATATAATAATGAAGTTGAGGAGAATGTAAGCTCTAGAGTTAATAAGAATACTTCTTTATATGAGGATATAAAAAGAAGTAGTTTTACTCGTGTTTCAAATAATGATAATATTAGAGTTATTGAAAGTAGTGGAAAAACTATAGACATAAATAAAATAAAGAAATATATACTTGAAAATAAAGAAGAACCTAGAGTTAGAAAAATAATTACAGTTCCAGAAGAAAAAGTAGAAACAAATAATGTTCCAGAAGAAAAGAAAGTTTATGATATTAATTCTGTTTTAGAAAAGGCTAGAAAATCACGTGAGCTTGATTATGAAAATGAAAGACATAAAAAAATAAGTGAACAAGGATATAACGTTCTTAATAAATTAAAAGAATATGAAAAAGAAGAAGAGAGTTATGAAGAAGATGAGTTAAATACCGAAGAAAGAACTTTAGTAGACTTAATAAATACAGTTACTGTTCATAAAGGAGAAGTAAATCTTTTAGAAGAACTTATGAGTACTGATAAAGATGAAGAGGTAACTAGTCCAATAAAGGAAGAACAAGAAAAGTCAAGTATACTTAAGGAAATACAAAGTAAAAAACTTGAAGAGGAAAAAGAAAAAACACAGGAGTTAGTTAACCTAAAACAAAAGATAAATGATATAGATAAATCTTTTTATACTAATAGTATGAGTTTTAGCAAAGAGGATTTCGAAGGATTTGAAGAACTTGAGAAAAGTGTTAAAAAAAGCGGACGTTTTGCAACTATTGAAATAGTACTTTTATGCTTAGCCAGTTTAGCAACACTAGTAGTAATAGCCAACTATATATTTGAATTAGGACTATTTTAGTATAGTTCTTTTTTTATTTTAATATAATTTAATATGAAACGTATGAGGCTTAGAAAAATGATTAATATAAGTATAAAAGATAAACTACTAATTACGTTTATTTTAGTTTTTCTATGTACGTTTATTATCTTTAAATATATAAATAAAGGAGTGAAAAATGTTTTATCTGTGTATGCTGTGAATGAAATAAAAACAGAAAGTACTCTTTTGATAAATGAAAGTATTAATAATCTTGAGGTAGGTAATTATGAAGAGTATATTAATGTGGTAAAAAATAAAGATGATGAAATTATAAGTGTAGACTTTAATTCACAATTAATAAATAAGAACTTGGTGGAGATAAATAATAAAATTTATAAGAGTTTAAAGTTGCTTGAAACAGGCGAATATAATTTTACAAATGATTTATATATTGAAAAGAATAGGTTAACATACCAAATTCCGTTAGGCTTAATTACGGGAAGTCCTGCTTTAGCTAATCTTGGGCCGAGAGTGCCTTTTAAAGCTAGAATAATTGGAAATGTAGTTTCAAATATAAAAACAGAAATAACTCCTTATGGTATTAATAATTCTTTACTAAAGATTTACATAGATGTAACAGTTAATAGTCGCCTCTCTATGCCTTTTATTAGTGAAGAGATAAATACTCTTGTAAGTACTCCTATAGTGATAAAGCTAATAAATGGACGAATTCCAAATGTGTATGGAGGTGCTTATTCTGTAACTAGTCCTTTTACATCTAGCAATTAACTAAAAAAAGTTTTATAATATAAGTGGTGAATGAATATGAATATTTTAGGAAGTGAATATAAATTAATAAAAGATAATAAAGAATGTTTTGATTTTGATGAAGTGAATGCTAAAGTAACCGATTATTTTAGTGACTATGATTATATTGTAGGTGACTTGGCCTATGGGAAACTAAGACTAAAAGGTTTTACTAAAAAAGAAAATAAGTTAAATAATCCTATTAATGACTATGATAGAATAGACAGTTATATAGAAAATAACTGTGCATATGGATGTAAATATTTTATTTTAGAAAAAATTAATTAAAAAGGTTTGATTTAAACCTTTTTTTGTGGTATTATTTTAATAGTAGGAGAGTGAGATATGAAAAAGATAACTATTGAAAACATGGATGGTACTATGGAAGAAGTAGATCTTGTTAATTCGTTTGATGTAAAAGATATAAATAAAAACTTTGTAATTCTCTCTAAAGGTGAAACTTTAAAAGAAGGTATGAGTAAAGTTTATATTTCGGAGGTAGTTGAAGAAACTCCTGGTGTATATAAACTTATTGGAATTACAGATGAAAGTGTATGGGATAAAGTTAAACAAGCTATGAAAAACATAGTTCAAGGAGGTTAATTATGGAAATTAGTAAAGCTAAAATGGAAGGCTACAGAGTAATAGGCATAAAGGATACAGATAAAGAAAAGTTAGCAAATCATAATCAAAGTTCTTTTAGTGTAGAACAAGAAGTAAAACCAGCTGAGGTACCAGAAGTAGAAGTAAGTGCTCCTGAGACTTTAAGTGAGCCAGTTGAGACTCCAGTACAAACTGAAGCGCCTGCTGCTACTGAAGAAACTGTAGTAGAAAAACCAGCTGCAGAAGAAGTAAAAGCACCTGAAGAAGAAAATATATTTGATAGAATAGCAAAAGAAAGCGTAGCAGAGCCAACTGTACCTAAGACTCCAGTGACTTTAGAAACACCTATTGCATCAGAAACACCAGTGGTTCCTGAAGAACCCGTACAAAGTGTAGAAGGAAATATATTTGATAATCCAGCAGTTCAAGAAGTAGCGCAAACTGTGCCAGAAGTTTCTCCAAAGGAAGGAGCATTTGATACACCAGCTGTCAGTGTACTAGAAACTCCATCAGAGTTTTATGGTTTAAAAAATGATAAAGAAGAACTAATTGATAATGCTAAAATAAATAGTGCTATTCCAGTTAAAGAAGAAAAACAAAGTAGTGCTAATTTAGGAGCAGATGCATTGTCAGCACTAAAATCATTAATAGAAGAAAATGAAAGCTTAAAAGCAGAAAATAGTAGTTTGAAAAGCGAAAATGAAAGCTTAAAAGCTAAAGTTACTGAATTAGCTGAAAGTTTAAATATAGCTAATGCTAGAACAAAAGCAGCTGAGACAACACTTAATGAGGCGATTCAAAGAGATGTTAAGACTTTAAATTAAATTTTAAAGTTTTTTTTTATTATAAATTTCATATAATTTACTAGTGATATTATGAAAGAAACTATTAACTATTATTACAATGTGTATCCTGAAAAAGTTTATGAAATAAATAATGGATGTTATTTCTATTTTAATACGTATAAATATTATTTTATTACTTATGAAAGGGATAAAAGTGAAATTGATTTTTTAGTTAAAATAACTAATGATTTATATAATAGGAATATATTAGTGGATACATTTATAGTAAGCAAAAATAAGACTTATTATGTAGTAGTGGGAGAAAAGATTTACGTGCTTTTAAGAGTTAATAGTATAGAAAATGATATATATAATTTAAGTGATATACGATATTTTAATAATTTATTAATAACTGAAACAAAAATCAGTTTAAATTCAGACTGGGGTATTCTTTGGAAAAATAAAGTTGATAAATTTGAAAGCGAAGTAAGTGAATTTAATATGGATTATCCTTTGATTGAGGAGTCGTTTGACTATTATATCGGATTAACTGAAAATGCGATTAGTTATTTTGAAAATGCCTTTTTAAGTAGTGAGAACGTTAATGTTTGTCTTTGCCATAAAAGATTACCTAAAAATGTATATAGTGGTTTTATAAATAATCCGCTTACATTTGCGTTTGATTATGAAGTAAGAGATGTGGCTGAGTATATAAAAGTGAAGTTTTTTGAAGATTATCTTGACTTTAATGAGGTGGAAGATATTTTATCTAAATTTAATAGGAAAAGTTTAATGTTTTTATTTAGTAGATTATTATATCCATCATATTATTTTGATTTAGTGAAAAAAATTATAGAAGAAGATGAAGAAGAAGTTAAATTATTAAATTATATTAATAGGGTAAATGAGTATGAAGATTTATTGTTAGACATTTATAATGTAATGAACAAAAAATACAATATGCCTCCTGTAGAGTGGTTAAAAAAATAGTGACATTTCTCTTTAAATTTGATACAATTGATTTGTGATGTAAAAATGAATAGTATAAAAGTAGGAAATATTGTTAAAGGCGAGGTAACCGGAGTAACTCCGTATGGTGTTTTTGTAAGTTTACAAGATGAATATTCGGGGCTTGTTCACATTTCTGAGGTGTCTAATAAATATGTAAGGGATTTAGAAAAATTGTTTAATATAGGAGATATAATCAATGTTAAAATAATTGATCTAAATGAGGATAAAAGCCATGCCAAACTCTCTATTAAAAAAATAAACTATAAAGTAGAAAAAGAATTGTCTATGATACCAGAAAGTGGTACTGGATTTGGACTTCTTTCTGAAAACTTACCAAGATGGACCAGTGAAAAATTTAATAAAATAAAAAAAAGTGAAGAAAAATGATAAAAAATGTTGACATGAACTAAATAAAATGGTATATTTATTCATGTCAGCAAGTGATATGGGCGACTAGCTCAGTTGGTTAGAGCATCTGCCTTACAAGCAGAGGGTCGGGAGTTCGAGTCTCTCGTCGCCCACCATAGAAATGCCGAAATAGCTCAATTGGTAGAGCAACTGACTTGTAATCAGTAGGTTACGGGT
>USFF01000016.1 GCA_900553835.1 uncultured Mycoplasmatota bacterium | reverse complement strand
AAGCAAAACTAACATATCCAATAGGATTAATGACAGCAGATGAAATAACATATGCAGGTGGTTATAAGTTTACAAGTTTAACAAGTCCATATGCATGGTATTATTTAAATAGTGCTGGAGGAAGTATAACAGGAAGTACTTATTGGTGGTTGCTTTCGCCTCGCTACTGGAATGGCAACTTTGCTTTCTCGTGGAATGTGTTCGGTTCTGACGTCCCTGGCTACCTCGGCTACAACAATGTCGACGCTTCGAGCGGCGTGCGTCCTGCCATTTCTCTCAAGACTTGTGCTCTTTGGACTAGTGGAAATGGAGCACCTGATACACCATACGAAATAAGTACTACAAGTGGATGCTGATAGAACAGGATCTCGTTAACTTAACTGATACAAGTAATTTAAAAGGGGACTCAGAAACAAAAAAACTACAGTTTTTTAACATTGACGAAATACCAGAAAATTTAATGGATGCTGATTTAATTAAATCATATTTAAATTATATTAAAAAGAAAAGCAGATAGTTTAATTAGAAGTAGTGTAAAATTACTTCTTTTCTATTGCCCTAAAAAATAAAAAAGTTTATAATTAATTTAAGGAGATGATTTAAATGAAAGTGCCTTTTAAAAGAGGTAATATACTACTTCCAAAAAATGCAGACATGACAAAGTGGAGTGTAGTAGCCTGTGATCAGTATACAAGTGAACCTGATTACTGGAAAGATGTAGAAAACATTGTTGGAGAAAGTCCTTCAACACTTAATCTAACACTTCCTGAAATTTATTTAGAAGAAAGTGATGTTGAGGATAGAATTAAAAAAATTAATTCTAATATGGAAAAACTTATTAATGAGGACTTCTTTAAAGAGTATAAAGATAGTATGATATATTTAGAAAGAACTCAAGCTGATGGTAAAGTTAGAGAAGGATTAATGGGAATAGTTGATCTAGAAGACTATAGTTATGAAAAAGGAAGTCAAACACTAATAAGAGCAACTGAAAAAACTGTAATAGAGAGGATACCACCAAGAGTTAAAGTAAGAGAAAATGCGCTTCTAGAACTTCCTCATATTATGATTTTAATTGATGATGAGAAGAAAACTATTATTGAAAGCCTAAAAAATAAAGTTACTGAAAATGATAAAGTTTATGACTTTGATTTAATGAAAAATGGTGGTCATATTAAAGGTTACCTATTAAATGAAGAAGCAATGGATGGTGTTGATGAAGGCCTTCTTAAACTTATGGACAAAGATTATTTTGAAAGTAAGTATAGTGTAAAAGATAAAGGTGTTTTATTATTTGCAATGGGAGATGGAAATCACAGTTTAGCAACAGCTAAAGCTTGCTATGAAAATTTAAAGAAAGAAATAGGAGATGACGCACTTAACTCTAAAGCAAGATATGCTTTAGTAGAACTTGTAAATTTACACTCAAGTGCTTTAGAATTTGAAGCTATCAATAGAGTTATCTTTAATACAAATAGTGATAAATTACTTAATACTTTAAAAGAATACTATACTATTAACAAAGAGGGTAATGGTCAAAGAGTAAGAGTTATTACTGAAAACATAGATGAAGATTGGTTTATAGAAAATCCTAAAAGTAATATTGCCGTTGGTTCTATACAAATGTTCTTAGATGAATACTTAAAAGAAAATGAAGGTAAAATAGACTACATTCATGGAGAGAATATCACTAAAGAACTTGGAAGTAAAACTGGAAATGTCGGATTTATTTTTGATGCTATGGAGAAGAGAGATTTATTTAAAACTGTTATATTAGATGGGGCTCTTCCTAGAAAAACTTTCTCTATGGGACATGCTAATGATAAGAGATATTATCTAGAAGCTAGAAAAATTAAAAATTAGTAAATGAAAATTGAAATTTTACACAAACGTGTAAAAATTTGATGTAAAATTTCATGTAAAGCGAAATAAAAAAAAGTAATTTCGCTTTTTTTTTCGTATAAGAAAGGGGAAGGGGTGAAATATACCCTTCAGGAAGGGAGGGAGCTTTTATGAAAAAAATAATAAGAATTTTATTTGTTTTTGTTTTCATGATTGCTAATAAAGAAATACTAAATGCAGAGGAGGTGAAATATAGATGGTTTAGGAATACTCATGAAAATATTCATTATGAGTATGATCCAGAGGAAATGTGTAATAGTTTTGAAAAAGTAGACTATGATAACTTCATATATGGAGAATATAAGTATAGTTTAATAAAGCCAGAAGAAAAAGATGGAAGAGTTATAACTAAAGAAGTACATAATCTTGATATCAATAGACATGAAATTAATATTATGCAAATAAAGAAATTTGATATGAAGAAAGAACTACTTTTAACTGAGTTTGAAATATTTGATAAAAATGGAAATAAAATTAATTATAACATTGATCACTTTTATTTTGAAAATGGAGTGGGCAGTACTATTAGTGATGAAGATTATTCAAATAATATAGTTGCAAATATATATTCAGTACTTTGGCTTAAGTTTGATAAACCACTTAATATACTAGATGCTACTTTTAAACTAACTTACTTAGATAATGGAAATACTTTTAATGGACTTGATATTTACTTTTATATTGATAAAGATTTAAGAGTAGAAGTATTTGATGCATATTCTGAAATAGTATCTACTTCATGTAATGATGGAATATGTGAAAGTAATATAAAAGCTAATGAAGGTAGAGTTAATAACTTAGAAATAGATATTAATACTAATGTTTATAAGTACAAAGATAAAAAATATAAGTGTTATACTGTAGGTAAAGAATATTTACCTGGTTACTTTGATTTTGTACAAGGTTACACTAAAGATGAAAGTGATTTTATTAAAGTAGATAATACTTCTAATAAAGAGTTATTAGAAATAGTAGATAAATCAAAAGAAATAGATTTACTAACTGATAAAATTAATAGTTTAATAGATGAAAACCTTAATCTAAGACTTGACTTTAATTCTAAACTTGAAAGTATTATATTTAAGTTAAATCAAAATAAAAGTGATAATAGTATCATTAAAGTTAGTACAGATAAAATAAATGATGTTAAAGAAGTAAAAGAAACTAAAGATAGTAGTGATACTTTTACAGTTATTTCTTCTATACTAATAATTTTCCTAATAGCTTTATTAATTATTAAAAATATAAAAAGATTTCATGATAAGTAGTAAAATATCAAATAATGTCGTACGAAATAATAGTCTAGTTTTGTCGAATATGTATATTTTAATAAAAAAATGTTCTATATTTAATACGAGGGAAAAAGATATGCTGAAAATAGAGTTAGAATTTAGAAAGGGTATTTTATTTGTTAGACTTAATGGAAAACTTAATAAGTATACTAAGAATAAACTTGATGAAGAAGTACTTCCTGTTATACTAAAACATGGAATAGTAAATTTAGTTATTAATTTAGACAAATTAACTTCTATAGATACTTATGGTATTAATGCACTTATAAACATTAACAGTGTAGTTTACTCACTTAATGGTAAATTAATAGTATGCAGTATATCTAATGATGAAGTTAAAAATAAATTAAATAACAAAGAATATGTTTCTAAGTTTTATGAAGTAAGTAATGAATTAATGGCACTGGGAGTGATAAATATATGACAAAAAGTATAGAAGATTTAATAATGGAAAACAAGAATTTTATTTATAAAATAGCATCTAAATATAGTAGATATTATAGTATAGATGACTTATTTCAAGTAGGCGCGATTGGATTTATTAAAGCTTATAAAAAGTTTGATAATTCACTAGGTAAATTTACTACCTATGCTTATAAATATGTTCTTGGAGAAATAATAGAATATATTAGAAATGATAGAACTATGAAAGTAAGTTCAGATATTTTAAAACTTTATAAATCTTATGAAAAATCTAAAGAGTATTTAACTCATGAATTAGAAAGAGTTCCTACACTTTATGAAATAAGTGAATTTATGAATGTTAGTGAAGAATATTTAAATGATATTATCTTAAAAAGTGAGTTTGTTATTAGTTTAGATGCTACTTTAAATGATGATGGATTAACTATGGAGAATTTTCTTGGAGAAGATAATGTTAATAATTTAGATAGTCTACTAGACTTAAAAAAAGAACTTTCTTTACTTAGTGAAGAAGAAAAAAGGTTAATAACTTTAAGATACTTAAAAGATTATACACAAACTGAAACTGCTAATATAATGGGACTAAGTCAAGTTAAAGTTTCAAGGTGTGAAACAAAAGTTTTAAAGAAAATTAAAAGTAATATGACTGTATAAAAATTATAAAACTCACCCATAATATATGTGGGTGAGTTATTTTGAATTTAAAAGAATATAAAACGTTAGTAAAATCTAATAGTAAAAAAGAAAATGTCTTTCTTAATTTATTTGTTTCTTTTGTTACTGGTGGTTTAATGGGAGTAATTGGTGCCTTCATTTTTAAATGGTTAAATGAGTGTATGGGATTAAATGCATCTACTTCTAGTATGTATTTAATGATTATTATAGTTGTAGTTTCTTCTATATTAACAGGATTTGGTTTCTTTGATAAAGTAGTATCATTTTGTAAATGCGGACTAATTGTACCAACAACAGGCTTTGCCCATGCCATGACTAGTGCAGCAATGGATAATAGAAGTGAAGGCTTAATCAAAGGAATAGGTTCAAATATTTTTAAACTAACAGGCTCTATTATTTTATATGGACTACTGAGTGCATTTATATTTGCTCTTATAAAAGGGGTGATATCATGACTTTAAAGTTTGATAATGCATATATAAAAGACAGTTATTCATTTATAGGAAGAAATGAATATGAATTAAATATAAAAGGTAACGAAATGGTAAATGACTATTATATGGGTAAAAAAAGTTTTGAACTTGGAGAAGTAGAATATCAAAAAAGAAGTATTAAAGGCTTACTAAATAAAAATAAATTAAATAAAAGTAATATAGATTTACTTATAAGTGGAGATTTACAAAATCAACTTTTTGCAAGTTATTTTGCTGGAAAAAGCTTTAAAAGTCCTATTCTAGGTATATATTCTGCTTGTTCTACTTTTTTAGAAGGCTTATTTATCTCAGCAATGTTAGCAGACAAATATAAATATAAAAATTTAATAGTTACTACATCTGCAAATAATTTAGCAAGTGAAAAACAATTTAGATTTCCAATTGAATATGGTGCAATTAGAAAAGTTGTAAACACCTTCACAGTAAGTGCTTCAACTAGTACACTCGTAACTAGTGAAAAAACTCATATAAAAATAGAAAGTGCAACAGTAGGTAAAGTGGTAGATATAGGATATAAAGATGCTAATAATATGGGCGCATGTATGGCCCCGGGGGCAGCATTAACTATAAGCGAGCACTTAAAAGACCTAAAAAGAAAAGCAAACTACTATGACATAATTTTAACTGGTGACTTGGGTATATATGGTTCTAAAATCTTAAAAGAATATTTAGATAAAGAATATGATATCAACCTAGAAAACCAAATAGATGCAGGAAAAATTATCTTTAATAATAAAAACCAAATCGCGGGAGGTAGTGGCCCGGTTTGTTTACCACTTGTACTTTTTGACAAAATACTAAAAAATAAAAAGTATAAGAAGATATTACTTATTGGAACAGGATCTCTTCATTCAAAACTAAGTACAGGTTTATCTTTAAGTATCCCATCTATTAGCCATGCTATAAGTTTGGAGGTGGAATAATGTATTTAAATGCATTTATACTTTGTGGGTTAATATGCATGCTAGGTCAGTTATTAATTGAACTTACTAATTTAACTCCAGCGCACACTAATACTATACTTGTTGTACTAGGCGCATTTCTTTCTATGATAGGTGTTTATGATAAATTAGTCGACTTTTCTATAGCAGGTGCAAGTGTGCCTATTACTAACTTTGGACATATCTTATTTAAAGGAGCTTACGCTGGCTTTTTAGAAGATGGTTTTACAGGATTACTTCAAAATATATTTTCTCTAACTGGTGGTGGACTTACTGTTACAATATTAATAGCATTTGTAATTGGAATTTTATTTAAACCAAAACATTAATTAAGACTAGAGTATTCTCTAGTTTTTTGGTATAATTAAAATGGAAAGAAGGATTATTAATGGAAAGTATACTAAGTAAATTAATTATTATTGTTTTAATAATTGCTATTTTAGCTATTGTTTTATATATTTTAATGGCAGTAGTTTTAACAAAATTAGGGAAACTAAAAAATGAAAGAGGTTTATGGAGAAGTTGGGTACCAATACTTAACCTCTATTTACTAGGTAAACTTACTATTAATAAATATGTGGGAATAATTTTAGTAGTTCTTTCTTTTATAACTGGTTCTTCTAGTATTACGATAGGTAATGTAAAAGTAGGAACAAATTTGCTTTCTTTTTTACCAAGTACTGTTTCTAATATTATAAGTTTGTTATTTTCATTAAGTGTAATAGCTTTACTTATTTATAGTGTTATATTACTAAAAAAATTAAAAACAAATATTATACCTAAAGAAGAAATTGAACAAATAAAGCCTGAAGATAAAATTGAAGTTCTTGATTTTAGTGACGACTTTGAAATAATTGATCTTGGAGGTAATACTCCTATAGACAACCCACTTGAAAGAAAAAGAGAAAGAAGAGTTTTAATAATAATAATTTTAGTACTTCTTACATTTGCTATATCACTTCCTACTATAACTAAGCTATTTAAGAGAGATAATAGTACATCAAAGATAGATGAAAGCAATAAGAATATTAAGTATTACAAAACTACTGAAGATGGTTTACTTGAAATAGGTAAAGAAGAAGGTAATATTACAGTAAATAATATAAAGTTTTATAATTTTATTAAAAGAACTAATAATACTTTAACACTTGTTTATCTTCCAGAGGATGAAATTAAAAATGTAAATGATTTAAATATTTACATTGAATTATATAATTCTAATAAAGTACCTGTCTATAGAACTATGTTTACAAGTAGTAATGTTTTAGAGAGAAAATTACAAAAGACTTATACTCTAAATTTACCTAATGACATTTATAAAGAAGCTTATTATGCAAAGGTAACAATACTTGAAAGTAAGAATTTAACTGATTTAACTGATATTCTTGTATGTACAAAAACTGAAACAGATGGGACTGTTAACTTTAGTTATAAAATAACCTATAATTTTAGTAAAAATGGTCTTACAAATTATATTATAGAAAATACTATAAGTACTATATCAGGAACTGATATTCCAAGTGATTATGAAAATACCAATAAAAAAGAAGCAGAATTAGTTACTTCTATAGGAGCAGAAGAACTCGTGTATAATGAAAACTCTATAAAGTATAAAATAGATCTAACTAAGATTAAAGTGAGTGAAGTTAAGGAAGATTATACACTTGGTACTACTAAAAAAAGTGTGAAACTAGGAGAAGAAAATAGTAACTGGAGTTGTAAATAATGAATAACTTTTTAATAGGAGATTTTGAAGGACCTCTTGACTTACTTTTACATTTAGTAAAAGTATCAAAAATAGAGATTAGTGATATTAAACTAGTAGATATCACTAATCAATATATAGATTATCTAAAAAAAATGGAAGAAATGAACCTTGATGTAGCTAGTGAATATCTTGTTTTAGCTAGTGAATTAATAGAAATGAAAAGTAGATATCTACTTCCAAAACCACCAAAGGTAGAGGAAGAGTCTCAATATGAAGAGGATCCAGAAGAGGAGTTAAAGAAAAGACTACTTGAATATCAAAAGTATAAAGAAAGTACTAGTATTTTTAAAGATTTAGAAATTAACAGGAGTAGCTATTATACAAAAGCACCTGAAAGAAGAAATATTTATACTAATGAAAAACTAGAAAATAATGGGGAAGTAACTCCTAATGATTTACTACTTGCACTAGAAAAATTATTAGAAAGAAAAGAGTATACTAAACCTATTAACACTAAAATAACTAAAAAAGAACTTTCTGTATCAGAAAGAGTTAATAAAATAAGAAGTATATTAAAAAAAGAAAAGACAGTAGAGTTCTCAAGTTTATTTGAATACTTAACTAGACCTTATATAGTTGTAACATTTTTAAGTATATTAGAAATGGCTAAAGATAAGGAAATAACTTTAAAACAAGATAAAAACTTTGGGAACATATTACTTGAAAGAGTTGATTAGAATGAATTTAAAAAGTATAACAGAAGGAATATTATTTGTAGTAGGAGATGAAGGAATAACTCTAAAAGAACTTAAAGAAGTACTAGGAGTTAGTGAAGAAGAAGTTAAAAGTGTCTTATCAGAGTTAAGAAAAGACTATGATAGTACTCAAAGAGGAATTAGAATATCATTTTTAGGTAACACTTTTAAATTAACTACTAAGAGTGAACATAAAGAATATTATGAAAAGTTAGTAACAGATAACAGAACATTTAACTTAAGTAATGCTAGTTTAGAAGTACTAGCAATTATTGCATATAATGAACCAATAACTAGAGTTAAAATAGATGAAATAAGAGGTGTTTCTAGTAGTCAAATAGTTAGAAAACTATTAGCTAGAGGTTTTATTAAAGAATGTGGTAAAAGTGATGCAGCAGGGAGACCTAATTTATATAAAACAACAAACGAATTTCTAGATTATTTTGGACTTGCTACAAAAGATGATTTACCTAAACTAGATATTAAAGAAAAACCTACTATAAATGAAGAAGTAGAACTTTATAAATCAAGTTTCAAAGAAGTGTAATGAATATAAGGAAGTAATTAACTATGATATATTATTAATGAAGAAGGGATTTATATGAATAGGCAAATACTAAGATTTATACTTATTTGGAATTTGGTGTTTCTTGTACCGGTTTCATTTGTTTTTTATCGTAGAATAAATTATATAGAAAAGAATGATCTAGAAACCGTAGTTTATCCAGCCATGGAAAAAGATAGTATATTTGAAGAAACTTTTGGAAAAATTACCGAAGTAAAAAAATGTAATAAATTAGTTTTTGATAAAGAAGATGAAATAGGTAAGTATAATTATTATTGTTTTAAAAGTAATAATAAAGTATATAAAGTTAAGTTTTATTTTTATACTGAAGAATATGAGTCTAAGAAAATTATTTTTGAAATAAATGGTAATATTTATTATTTAGATAAAGATGATATTGAAACTAACAAAGAATAAATTTTGCTTATCTGGTCTATTCTAGATATGAAATTAAAGGTTTAAATGAAGTAATTCCTATTTATCAAATAAAAAAGTTAAGAGATAAATGGTATTATGTGGTTGATGACTATTAAACTACGAAAATTAAAATAGAAACTAAATTATTTTTAGTTTCTATTTTGTTAATCTTTTAGAAGCAGCATCTGCTAAAATTGCTTCATAGTCTCCGTTAATATTTAAATTATTTGGTAAATTATAAGTACTTATAATTAATTTGTATTGATTTAGAAGTGCTAATTTCTCACTAGCCGTTGCTTCTTTCTTAATTAACTTTTCTCCTGTATCTATTTGTATTTGAGTAGGAATAGCGGCTTCACTACTCATAAAGAATTCATGAGGTTTATTAGGTGCAAATAAAGTTTCAACTGCAAACTTATTTTCATCCTCTGCTTCTTCTCCGGGTTTTGCATCATTTAATATACCCATCATAAAATAAGGAGCAACTATTTCATTACTTTGTACATATAAAAATCTAGTACTTTTAAAATTTGCAAAACTAGGATATTTATCCTTATCAAAGTTTAATACTCCAAAGTTAAATCTAGAGAAATCTGATAGTTTTTCAAATATTGAACTTTTAATCATTAATTTATAATAATTAAGTACTTTACCATTAGTCTTTTCATCATATTTTAAAACTTCATCTATATTATCTATTATTGCTTTTAATAAGTCATAACTCTTTATGCTTGAAGAAACACCTAATACTTCACTTCTAAATTTTTCAAAATATTCACCTGTTAAGTTCTTATAATCTATTCCTAACATATGACATATATTTTTAGTGTATATTTCAAAGTCAAATTGATCTCCACTACTTAAAATTACGCTATATCTTTTATCTAAATAATGTTTCTTGTAATCTTCATAACTTTCTACTAATTTTTTTGCTGCTAAAGTAGCATATTCTACTCCAGGATATGGACATTTACTAGTCCAAGCATTTACATACTTAAGTTCATTTAAAGTTATCATATTATACCCCCCTCAATAACTGTACTTAATTTTACTACAAAATTAACAAAATGTCAAGTTTTAAGTGTTTATCACATAATAAAAAGTCCTTATACAAGGACTAATTAACTAACTTGGTGCTCCTCCAGGGACTCGAACCCTGACATATTTCTATACACGATTTTGAGTCGTGCGCGTCTACCAATTCCGCCACAGGAGCGACTAATAATATTATAAACTAATAAAAAAATAATTTCAAGAATAAACTTAATTATGAGTAAGTATGGAAATAATAGTAAGGAAATATTAGAGAACATTAAAAAAGGTGACATAATATTTGTTATCTTTATTTGTGTTTCTATTGCAGGAATAATTGCTAATTCTTATGAAAAGAAATACCATTTACACTTAGATAGTGAAGGCAATAAAAAAGCACATAACATTAGAATGGTTATACTTACTATATCTTTATTAATATATATTTACTTTTTAATTACTAGATTAAGAAAGAAAGTTAATGCAAGTAGTTTTTTAAATAATTTAGATATATTTGCATCTGTTTTGTTTGTAATTGCAGGAGCAGTGTTCTTATATACTGAGTCTAAAGGTGATGAAGAAGAAATAATACTTGAATAATATAGTGTTTTAAACTATAATTAAATATATTGGAGGAATTAAAATGAATTATAAAGAACTTGCTGATTTACTTTACCCTGATGTAAATTTAACAATAGAAGATTTAGAAAAAAAGTATCCTAAAAGAAATCTACCTGAAGGAGCAGAAGTTTTGCGTTTTGCACCTAGTCCTACTGGTAGAATGCATATGGGTAATTTATTCGCGTCTTTTGTACCCGAAACATTTGCTCATCAAAGTAATGGGTTATTTCTTTTAAGAATAGAAGATACAGATTTAAAAAGAACTATTGATGATGGTATTAAATATATAATTGATGACTTTAAAGAATTTAATTTAATAGTTGATGAAGACCCTATTAAGGGAGGCAATTATGGTCCTTATGTACAAAGAGAAAGAATAAATATTTATCATACAGTTGCTAAATATTTAGTTAGTATTGGAAGAGCATATCCTTGTTTTTGTTCTGAAGAAGATTTAAATAATATGAGAAAGGAACAAGAAGAAAAGAAAGATAGAATAGGTTATTATGGCCATTATGCTAAATGTAGAAATTTAAGCTTGGATGAAGTAAAAAAACATTTAGAAAATGGTGATGAATGGACTTTACGTTTAAAAAGTTTAGGAGATTTTAATAAAAGATTTATATTTAATGATTTAATTAAAGGTAATATAGACCTTCCAGAAAATGATATTGACCAAGTATTAATTAAGTCAGACGGAGTACCTCCTTATGCTTTCGCACATGTATGTGATGATCACTTTATGAGAGTAACTATAGTAACTAGAGATGACTCTTACATAAGTTCAGTACCTTTCCATGTTGAATTATGGGATGCTTGTGGTTTTGAAAAGCCTAAGTTTGCACATATTTTACCTATAAATAAAAAAGAAGATGGAAACATAAGAAAACTAAGTAAAAGAAAAGACCCTGAAGCAGCTGTTTCATTCTATCATGAAAAAGGTGTACCAGTAGAGGCTATTAAACTTTACTTTGCAACGCTACTTAATTCAAATTTTGAAGAGTGGTATTTACAAAATCAAGACAAATCCTATAAAGAATTTAACTTTACTTTTGATAAAATGAGTACTAGTGGTTCACTTTTTGATTTAGAAAAACTAATAAGTATTTCTAGAGAATATATTAAAAACTTAAAAGCTAAAGAAGTATTTGAAGGTTTAGATAATTGGTCTAAAGTTTATGATAAAGATTTCAATACTTTAATTAATAAATATAAAGAATATACAATAAATATTCTTAATATTGAAAGGGAAGTAGAAAGACCTAGAAAAGATATTGAATCCTTTAGTGCTGTTAAAAGAGAAGTCGGATATATGTATGATGAATTATTTAACATAGAGGAAAAAACATTTGAAAGAAAAGAATTCTATTCTAAAGAATTACTTGAGTACTACATAAATAATGTTTATGATGAAAATGATGACAAACAGACTTGGTTTAATAAAATAAAAGAAATGTGTCCTTTATTTGGCTTTGCTAGTGAAACTAAAGATTATAAGAAAAATCCAGAAAATTATAAAGGTTCAGTTGCTCAGGTATGTGAAGTTATTAGAGTAGCAGTTACTAACAGAACTAATACTCCAGACTTATATGAAATATTAAAACTTTTAGGAAAAGAAAGAATAAAAGAAAGAATTAACAATTTTTAATTGTAAAAACTAAACGCATATGATAAAATTATATGCGTACATGGCCTGTTGGTGAAATGGTTAACACACAAGCCTCTCAAGCTTGCATTCACGGGTTCAAATCCCGTACAGGTCACCATTTGAATGCTAATCCCCGTTTTTACGGGGTTTTATTATACTAAAAAATAAAGCGTTTTTGTTTAAATCCAACTTGTAAACTTTATTAAATAAACATTTACTTATTTTTAAATTTATAGTATATTTAATATATTGATGCTAAAAATAGAGGTGTTTTATGGAAGTAAGAGTTAAAGAGATAAAGTGTATAAATTATGATGATTTAAAATTAACTTTAGAAGAGTGGTCAAGATTAATAGAAGAATATAATTTATTACAAGGAGAAGAGTTTTATAATCTTGTTTCTAATTTTTATGATATAGATTTTAAAGATGGTATAAACCTTATGTTAAATAAAAGTAATAGTTTCAATGAGTTCTATAGTAAGCTTTCTATCTTAGTAAAGGCTTTTTTACCCAGAGAAAGAATTATAAATGATTTAAAAAAAGTTATTAGAAGTAACAGTTATGAACAAACTAAAACAAAATGTTTACATTAATATATTAATTAATGTAAACTATTATTCAATTATTATTTACATTTTGATATAATTAATAATATAAGGAGGATATATGAAAAACGTTGGAACTATAAGTATTGGAGTTAAAACTCCAGTTATTAAAGAGGGAGACAATCTAAAAGAAATAACTGTAAACAGTGTCTTAGATGCATGTAAAGAACTTAATCTAAGTTTAGAAAATAAAGATGTAGTTGCTATTACTGAAGCAGTAGTAGGTATCAGTATGGGTAATTACTGCACAGTTGATGATATTGTAGTAGATATAAAAAACAAAATGAATACAGAGCATTTAGGAATAGTTTATCCTATTTTAAGTAGAAATAGATTTGCTGTTCTTTTAACTGCTTTTGCTAGAAGTACTAAGAAAATTACTATGTTACTAAGTTATCCATCTGATGAAGTAGGTAATGATATTCTTGATAAAGATAGATTAAGAGAAGAAAAAATCCCTCTTAATAATTATATTATGAGTGAACAAGAATACACTAAAAAATTTGGAGATTTTAAACATGTATTTACTGGGGTAAATATGGTGGATTTTTATAGAGATTTATGTAAAAAAGAAAATTGCCAAGTAGAATTTATTTTTTCAAATGATCCTGAAGCAATACTCAAATATACTAATGATGTCTTATGCGCGGATATTCATACTAGAAAAGAAACTAAAGAGTTACTAAAAAATAAAGGTGCTAAAGTAATTGGATTAGATGACTTGCTAACAGAAAGTGTACGCGGTAGTGGCTATAATAAAAAATATGGATTACTTGGAAGTAATAGATCTACTGACCAAAAAGTAAAACTATTTCCAAACGAATGTGAAGACTTTGTTTACTCTATAAAAGATATGTTCAAAGAAAGAACTGGTAAAGATATAGAAGTAATGATTTATGGAGATGGTGCATTTAAAGATCCAGTAGGTAAAATATGGGAACTAGCAGACCCAGTGGTAAGCCCATACTATACTAGTGGTTTAGAAGGTTCTCCTAATGAAATTAAACTTAAATATTTATCTGATAATAAATATTCCGATTTAAAAGGAGAAGAGCTAAACAACAAAATTAGAGAAGAAATTAGAAAAAAAGATAATGATTTAAAAGGCACTATTAGTAGTCAAGGAACTACACCTAGAAGATATACTGATTTATTAGGTTCTTTATCTGATTTAACAAGTGGAAGTGGAGATAAAGGTACTCCAATAGTACTAATTAAAAATTATTTTAAAAATTATGCAGATTAAAACAAGGTAAGAAATTACCTTGTTAATTCTTTTATTAAATCTAATATTTTAGAAGTACTATCTATTTCACTATGTTTTATTATTTTATTTTTCATAGCCCTTATAATAAATGGATAATTTAAACTTAATTTAACCTTTCTAACTAAACTTCTTGGAGTAGTAGTTACTAATGCCATATGATTTTTTTTCATATATCTTTTATTAAAACTTTCTAAACTATTTTGAGGACTTAATAATATTACAGGTTTTTGCATCTGTGACAAATCATTTATAGCTGCACTTCCAGGTTTAGTAATAATCATAGTACTAATATTTATTAAATTATAAATATCTTTTGCATGTCCAAGTACTAAAGTATTTTTTATATTATGATTATGAACAAATTCTTCACATTTATTTTTAAGTTCATTATTTTTTCCACATATTAATATAATATCTATATTAAATTTTTTCTTTATTAATAGTTTAATATGCTCATAACTATTATCATTTGCTAAAAATAAATATATAGGTTTTTTACCACTTAAACTATAGTTCTTTAGTGTATCTTCTTTCTTATTAAGAATTTTCTCTTCTCTAAGAGGAATTCCATATGAATAAATCTTTTTAGGATTAACTTTCTTTTTAATTAGTTCATTCTTAATAATATCATTATGTACTATATAGGCATCAACTTCATCTTTATTAGCAAGCCAAAATTGATGGTTAGTATAATCTGTTATTAATGTAATTACCTTACTATTAATTATATTGATTTTATTATAATATGTTGCTATATAACTAGAATAAAAGTGTGTTGATACTACTAAATCTGGATTAAAGCTCTTAAATATCTTTCTTAATAAATCTGTATCAAAAGCATGAAAAGCATATTTTTCATTTCTATTACTTGCATATCTATTATTAATAAGTCCAAATAAAAGACCATTTAAAAACTCTAAACTAGTATCTTTAAATAAAGTATTACTTAATTTGGCTAGTTTAGTTGAATATTCAGTAATATTTAGTAGTTTTACTTCATAATTATGTTTATCAAGTATATCACTAATATATAAAGCTGCAGTCTCACTAGAACTACTATAAGTTGTATAACTTATTATAACTTTCTTTTTCATAACTTCCTCATTTATAATTATAAAACAAATTTTAAAAAATATCTATCTTTTATATATAAGAACAGCATCTTTTCCATTTTTATAACTTATACTTTCAAATGCACTTTCAGTTATTTTATTATCAAATATATAATTCATAAAAGAAATATCTGTTAAAATATCATCATCTATTTTATTTTTAATTCTATCATAGATATATGCTAGATATATAGAGCCACTTTTATTTAAAATATTTGTTAAATCTTTAATAGTATTTATAAACTTACTTATATTTTCTTTAGTATAAAGATTTAAATAACTTGATATATTAGATAAAAATATATAATCATATTTTTTATTTACTTTTTTTGATATTTCATCCAAACTAGTATTTATAAATACAGGATTTAAACCATCAATAGTGGTTTTTAAAGTACCGTAGTTTATTTCATTCATATATGGATTATATTTAACTAATGTTTTTAAAGCCCTTTCATCCTTACTAAATAGTTTATCTCTAAAAAAATAACTATCATAACTATTAAATAAACTATCCCAAAATAATTTGGTTTCTTTACTTAGATTATTTCTTAATAAACTATATGTTTTAATATTAAATGAATTTATATTATTAGAAAAAAATTCATAAAATGAGTTAAATTCAAGTAAAAGTATTCCAGCTTTTTTAAGTTCAAAATAATATTTAGTAAAAGGATTTATATCAAATAAAGTTATATCTTTAGAGCCATATAAAAAACTATTTATAACTTGATCAGCACTACTTCCTACAGTAATAATACTTTTATCCTTTAAATCTAGATTACTCATATATCCTTTAATATTTTCAGTAGTAAAAGGGTAGATATAAATAAAACGTACATAAGTTTTTCCTTCAATTACATCTTTAACTAATTTTAAATTCATTTCTAATTCATTCATAGCTTATATAATAACATAAAACCTTTTAAAAGTATATATTTTATGATAAGATATAAATGTGATTTGTATGAAAGATATTTTTGATGTAGTTAATTATATTAAACAAAATTATAATTTATATAGTAATTGTTTTATAGTTAATAGAGATTTATTTATAATATTAAATAGCTTAGGTTATGAGCATATAGAAATAGATTTAAAAAAAGAAAAAGTAGAAAACATAACTCATTATTCTAGTATTTTTAAAAAAGATAATAAAAGTTACATAGTTGATTTAACTTACTTTGAGTTTTTTACTGATTACTATACATTTGATGGTGGAGATGAAATGCCAAACTTTAAAAACTTTTATACTGATGAAGAATTAAATATTTTAAATGAAATTATTACTACTGGTTTAATGGAGTATACTCCGTATAATATGGAACTTTATTTAAAAGGTTTTAAAATGGCAAGTAAAAGTAGAAGTTTTAAATAAAATATGATATATTATATGTGTAAGGAGTTTTTATGAAGAAATTTATTATTACATTATTAATTTTAGGTTTTATAGCAGTAGGAGGATATTATTTTTATACTAAAGTTTTTAATAAGACAGAAAAAATAGATCCTAGTAAAGATTTTTATGTTGAAGTAACTAACGAATATATAAATATTAGAGAAGAAAGTAAACAATTATCTAATAATTTAGGAAGAGTTAAAAAGGGAGAAAAATATCTAGTTTATGATGTTAACACTAGTGATGGAAGTTATATTTGGTATAAAATAAAATATGATAAAGATAAATATGGATGGATTGCTAATAAGAAGGGAAGTCCTTATTTAAACGAATATAATAATCCTGAAGATGTATCTAATCCTACTATTAAAATACTTTATTTACCTTATCAAGCCAAAAATATAAATTCAATTGGTTTTGAAAATTTAGAAGTATGGGATGATAAAGGAACACCTGAAATTACTTATGAAATTTATCATGAAGTAAAAGAAAGTGAAGGAATAGATCAGTACTGGATACTTTATACAGTTACAGATGAGGTCGGTAAAACAGCTCAAAAGCTTGGTAGTATTGAATTTGAAACTAAACCAAGTGAATATTTAGTAAAAGATTTTTATAAAGAATATAAATAACTATATTCTTTTTTAAATTGTTTTTAGTTTAGTATAATATTTATAAATATAATTAAATATCGTTAAAAACATTTATTTATTAATTAAAATTGCTATAATATATATTATATTTTTGTTAGGGAGAAGCATTATGGATAAAAACAAATTAATCAAAATTAAGAAAAGATTATTAGCATTAGGATTGACAGGGGTAATACTTGGAACTACTGGCTGTGCTAGTAATAAAGATGAAAATGGGGTTCCAAAAATTTTCCCTATTTCTTCTGAATACTCTAATATAGAAGATTATTATAAATATGCAATACAAAGTGGTGAAGCAGTGCAACTATATAACAGTGCAAATGTATATTTACTTTTCAATAAAGAAACATATGAAGTAAGTGAATATATATATTATAAAAGAAATGTTTTAGGTGGTTTAGGAAGCCATGTTGAGTTATATGATTTAACAAATGAAAACATGATTTTTTATTCTGATGGTATAAATACAATGTATAATAAAGAATATTACAAATATTTAATAGAAAATAATTATCAAGTTTGTCTTACTGAAGTAAGTGACTATGTTGAAGGACATACTAGTAAAGAATACTATTCTTTAGATGAAATAAAAGAGTTAGAACCACAAATTATTGAAAGTTTAAAAATAATTAACTTTGCTAAAGTTAAAACAAAATAAAATATTATAGACAATTATTTATTATAGGAATAATTTATATTATAAATATCATTTTAGTCATTGTATTTATAATTTTTGTGAGGACATAACAAATTTAAAACGAATAATTAAGTAGATAAAGAACAAAAAAACTAACCAGAAATGGTTAGTTTTATTATTCTTGAATTTATAAAAGTTCAAGTTTTATATCAATTTGGTAGCGACGGGGGGAATCGAACCCTCAACCTCACGGGTATGAAAAATAAGCCCTAAATTAAATTACCGTTTATTTTTTACCGTTTCCCTTATTAAATAAGGCTTCGCTCCGATATATATTATAAAATAAAATATAAGTAAATTCAAGTAAATTCAAATAAATATAAATAATTTTATATAAAAATTCCCT
>USFF01000015.1 GCA_900553835.1 uncultured Mycoplasmatota bacterium | reverse complement strand
CTTATCAAGTTACTCAAAATATATAAGTACAGAAGCAGTATATTGTAATGATAGACAACTAGATAGTGGACAAACTTGGAGTACATCAAGTTCAAGTAGTTTCAACTACATAACATATACAAGACTAGATTGGAATGGATCTGGAGCAAATGCAAACCCAACATATGATTGTGCAGATAGTCATGATGCATTTAGTGCATCAAATACAGATGCAAAATTAACATATCCAATAGGTTTAATGATAGCAGATGAAATAAATATAGCAGGTGGCTTAGCATATAAAAACGCACCAGCATATTATTATCTAAACAGTGCAGGAGGAAGCATTACAGGAAGTACCTGGTGGTGGTCTTTGTCGCCTTCGAGCTGGGGTGGCAGCTACTCTTACGTGTGGTATGTGTACGGTTCTGGCCGCCCTGGCAATCTCAACAACCTCGGCAATGTCAACGATGAGGACGGCGTGCGCCCTGCCATAAGCTTAAAAGGAAATTTAGTATGGAAAAGTGGAAATGGCAGTAGTGCGAGTCCTTACGAAGTAGAAAAATTACTGCCAACTTTATCAGAAACAATAAAAACACATGCAACTAGTCATACAAATGGAGTATATAATGAAAATGGATATAGGTATGAAGGAAGTGATCCAAGTAACTATATATACATGACTAATAAAAGTACAAATGAAAAAGAACTATGGAGAATAATTGGAGTATTTAATGATGGAGCAAATGGAGAAGAAGTAATAAGAGTAAGAAGACATTATGAAAAGAATAGTTATCCTGAAATGGCTTATGACTCAAATAACACAAATCATTTTCCAAATACAACAATGTATAATACTTTATCAAGTACATATAATCTAAATAACTATAGTCATACAGTAAACTATAAGATGTATCTGGGAACAAGTGATTTATTCAAAACTCTTACATCATCAGGATGGTATACAGCAGAAAGAGGAACAACACCAGGCAAAACTGCAGCAAATAGTTATAATAACTCTGTTTCCTTTATAGGAAGTGTAGGATTAATATATCCGAGTGATTATGGATATGCTGTACTTGCAAGTGACTGTGCAAGAACAGAAGAACTATATCATTATGATGAAACATGTTATAATAATAATTGGTTATTCCAAGGAAATAATCAAAATCAACGGTTAATTAGCCCTTCTGCTCCTAATGTTATCGGTGCTTTCTTTGTCCACGGCCTCGGAGGGTATGTCCGCAACCACTCCGTGACGAATGCTTTGGCTTCTAGCTCAGTTATGGCTCTAGAAACTGGAGTAATGGTAGAAGGTACAGGAACAAAATCTGATCCATATGTAATTACAAATTAAAAAATATAAAGGAATTAAAATACAGTTTAACTAACTGTATTTTTAACATGAAAAACTTTCTTTTTTCTTTCTTATAATGTATAATATCATGAGAGGTGCTGTTATGTTTGGCGAAATAGATAATGATAAACTTTATTATAAAAACAGAGATTTCTTATTTGACCACTTTGAAAGAAGTGATGTGTTAAGAGGTGAATATTGTAGCCCTTATAGAGTTGATTTAATAAAAGAAGAACATGTAAAAGGACAAGAAGAATATACAGATTTTTATTTTAGGTATGATGATTATTATTCTGATTATGTGAGTGAAGTAATAAGGAGAAATGAAAAAGGAGAAGTAAAAGGTTATTCTTGTTCATGTGAAAACTTTAAAAATACTAATTCTTGTGTACATTTAATGTCATGTTTTAGATGGTATGCAGATAAAATATTTTATGTAAAACCAGATATAAAAACAATATCAAATATCATAATTGATAGTCTTGCTACAGCAAATAAACCAGTAATAAAAAAAGAAGTTTTTCTAGAATTAGAAATATTACCTGAAAATGGCCACCATAAGAAACTGTACTCTTTAAAAGTAAAAATGGGTATAAATAAAATGTATACGTATAACAATAAACAAACAAGTTTTTTACATGCTGCTAGTTTAGGAGAAAATGAATTTAGATTTGGAAAAGATTTTACATATAATTTTAATGAAAACTATTTAAATGAAAAATCACTTAAAATATTTAAACATATTAATAGACATATACCAGACTTAATTAGAAACTTTATTGATGAAGATACACTAAGAGAACTTTTAGAAAATTTAAAAGATTTAAAAATGAGTTTTAAATATAACAACTTATCTATTGACTTTATAAAAGAAGGATTTCCTTTAGAAAGTATTATTAATTCTTTAGATGAAAATAACTATGAACTTAATATAGATACTAGTGATTTAGAAGTGATATGTAACGAGTATGTATACTATAAAGGAAATATTTACTACTTAAATAATGGAGAATTCTTTTTAGTAAGTTTACTTTTACAAGGGAAACTTGATAAACTTATAATTCCAAAGGATAAACTAAAAGACTTCTCTGTAGGGTTACTTCCTATTATAAAGAATAATACTAATGTAGAAGATAAAATTAAAGATGAAATAGTGATAATAAATGAACCAAAGGTAAGTTTGTATTTTGATTTAAATAAAAGTAATATCTTAGTTAAAATAAAACTTAAATATAATGAAGAAATAGATTATTTTGATAATAAAAGTAATGTACTAAGAGATATTAACTTTGAAAATGATTTAATAAATAATATACTTTCTTATGGTTTTGTAATAGATAAAAATAGAATTATAATGAATGATTTAGAAAAGATAGTTAATTTTATAGAAGAAGGTTTGATATTTTTAAGTAGTAAATATGAAGTATTTACTACAGAAAACTTTAAGAAATTAAATCTAAAAAAAGAATTTAATATGTCTAGTACATTCTCTATAGGTAAAGATAATATTCTTACTTATAACTTTAATTTAGATGGTATAGATAGTGATGAACTTGTTAACATATTTAAAAGTATTAAAGATAAAAAGAAGTACTATAAACTTAAGAATAATAGTATAATAGATCTAGAAAATAATAACTTAAATGAAATGATGGGTTTAACAGATGAACTAGACTTTAGTGATGAAGAAATAATAAATGGTAAAGGAGAAATACTTAAATACAGAGCAATATACTTAGATAGTTTAAATAAAAGTGTTGTTAAAACAGATAATTTATTTAAGAACTTTATAGATAATTTTTATAAATATAAAGACTGTGATGTCAAGTTAAATACTGAAGATAAAAAAGTATTAAGAGATTATCAAATAACAGGAGTTAAATGGCTTTATAACTTAGATAAAACAGGTTTTGGAGGAATACTTGCAGATGAGATGGGTTTAGGTAAAACAATTGAATTAATCTACTACATAAAAGAAATACTAAAAGAAAATAAGGAAAGTACTTTTCTAGTAGTAGTACCTACTTCACTATTATATAACTGGAAATATGAATTTAATAAATTTGCGCCTGAAATTAAAGTTAAATTGATAAATGGAGTAAAATCTAAAAGAGTAGATTTAATAGAAAATGGTAATTTTAATGTATATATAACTACTTATGGTTTGTTAAGAGAAGATGAAGATATTTATAAAGAGAAAAGATTTCATACGGTTATATTAGATGAAGCACAAAATATAAAGAATCCTTTTGCTGGAATAACTAAAGCAGCTAAGTCAATAAAAAGTGATGTAAAATTTGCTCTAACGGGAACACCTTTAGAAAATAGTTTAATCGAGCTTTGGAGTATATTTGACTTTATAATGCCAGGATATTTATCAAAGTATGATAAATTTAATAAAAAATATAAAATTCATGAATTTGATGAAAGTACTAGTATTTTATTAGATAACTTATCAAATCAGATAAAACCATTTATCTTAAGAAGAAGGAAAAAAGATGTTGTTAAAGAATTACCTGAAAAAATAGAAAACAATATATTTATTGATTTATGTGATGAACAAAAGAAACTTTATGTAGCAGAACTTGATAAAGTAAAAGAAGAAATAAATAAAGCTTTAGAAGAGGGAGGAATGTCTAAAGTAAGATTTATGATACTTCCACTTTTAACTAAATTAAGACAAATATGTATAGATCCAAAAATAGTTTATGAAGGCTATGATGGTGGTTCTAATAAAATAGACAGATTTATAGAAATAGTAGAAGAAGTAATTAGTAATGGAGAAAAAATACTCGTTTTTACTTCATTTAGAACTGCTTTAAACATTGTAAATGAAGAACTTAAAAAGAAAAATATAAAATCACATATCATTGATGGTACAGTATCAAGTAAAGATAGAATTGAAAGAGTAAATGACTTTAATGAAAATGATGAAGTAAAAGTCTTTCTAATAATGCTTAAAAGTGGTGGTACAGGTCTTAATTTAACTGCTGCAAGTACTGTTATTCATTTAGATTTATGGTGGAACCCACAAGCTGAAAATCAAGCAACAGACCGCGCACATAGAATAGGTCAAAACAAAGTAGTTGAAGTTATAAGATTAGTTAGTAAAGGAACAATAGAAGAAAAAGTCTTAGAACTTGGAGAAAAGAAAAAAGAACTTATGAAAAAATTAATTGATACTAATCAAATGGATAATAACATACTATCAGATTTAACAGAAAATGATATAAAGAACTTACTTGCTTATGAAAACAAGTAAGTTCTTTTAATATTAACGGTTTCTGAAAATGACATAGTAAAACGTTTGAAAATGACATAGTAAATCTTCTGAAAACGACATAGTAAATCTTCTGAAAACGACATAGTAAAACACTTGAAAATGACATAGTAAAATGATATAATTATATTGGAAGGTGTAATTATAATGAGCTTAAAAAAAGAAAATTATAAAGTTAGATTAATTGACGAAAAGATTAAAAAAAATTTGGGTATTTTTGGTGCTGTTTGTATAGAAGGACCTAAATGGTGCGGTAAAACTTGGACATGTTTAAATCATGCAAACAGTGCTATTTATTTATCAAATAAAAATACAAGAGAACTTGCTAAAAGCAGCCCGGAGTCTGTTTTAAATGAAGAAAAGCCTGAGTTAATAGATGAATGGCAATTAGTTCCATCTTTATGGGATGAAGTTAGAATTAAATGTGATGAAGACAAAAGTACTGGTAAATACCTACTAACTGGATCAACTACTTTATTAAAAGAAAGTGAAGAAGAGGTATTTCATTCAGGAGCTGGTAGAATTGATACTTTAAAGATGTATCCAATGAGTCTTTATGAGTCTGGCGACTCTACTGGTGAGGTTTCAATTCAAGATATGTTTAATAATAAAAAAATAAGCAGTAAAATAATAAATACTACTATAGAAGATGTGGCTCTTTTCTGTGCAAGAGGTGGATGGCCTGAAAATATTAAAAATAGCAGAGAAAATGCTTTAGTTATACCAACAAGTTATTTAACATCTCTTTTAAAAAAAGACATTCACGAAAGAAAAGACAAAAGAAGAGATGAAGAAAAAATGAGTATGATACTTAAATCTTTATCTAGAAATACTAGTAGTGCAGTTAGTTTAAAAACAATTGTAAAAGATATAGCTGAATTTTCAAGTGAAGAAGAAAGAATTAAAAATGTTGAAACTATTTCTGACTATATAAGTGTTTTAGATGATTTATATCTTACTAGTTATCAAAAAGCATTTAATATAAATTATCGTTCTTCTGATAGAATAGGAAAAGGTAGTAAAAGACACTTAGTGGATCCTTCACTTGCATGCGCTTCTTTAAATCTTACACCTAATAAACTATTAAAAGATATGAACACTTTTGGTTTGATATTTGAGTCTTTAGTCTATAGAGATTTAAATATTTACATGAATTATCTTGATGGAAATGTATTTCACTTTAGAGATAATATTTCTGGTGATGAAGTTGATGCAATACTTGAAATGCCTGATGGAGAATATGCAGCAGTAGAAGTAAAACTGGGATTTGACAGAATACCTGAAGGTATTACTAGTCTTATGAAATTTTATAATAATGTTAAAGTAAAGCCAAAATTTATGTGTGTGATTTCTGGAAATGTAAAAGCGGCTTATGTAGATAAAGAAACAGGAATATATGTTGTACCTTTAACTACATTAAAGCCATAAATAATTACAAAAGTGCTGAAAATGGCCTGAAAAACTTTACAAAAGTGCTTTTTTCATTTTAATAACTGGCATTTTTGCTAGCAATATAAATTCATTTACTTTAAATATACTTTTTTGTAATAAATGCTAAATAAAGAACAATTAAGAAATAATAAAGGAGACTAACATGGAATTAAATAAAATAGAAGGAATAACTAATAGATATATAAAACTACTTAATACACTTGGTATTTATACGGCAGAAGATTTAATGGAATATTATCCATATAGGTATCAAGTTTATAATGTTGATAACATTAGTAGTGTTCAAGATAAATCAAATGTAGTAATTGAAGGTAAAATTAATTCTATACCGCTTGTTAGGTACATAAGAGGAAAACTTAATATACTAACTTTTAAAATGATAACTAACATGAAAGAAATTAATGTAACTATTTATAACCGCGCTTTTATGAAAAAGAATTTAACTCCTTTAAAAGAAATAACTGTAATAGGTAAATATGATGAAAAAAAGAATTTAGTAGTAGCAAGTAATATTTTACTAAGTAAAATAGATAATGGAAGTATAGAGAGTATATATCATTTAACAAGTGGACTTTCTAACAATCAAATAAATAAATTTATTAATAATGCAAGTACTTTAGATTTGAAAATAGATGATTACATTCCAGAATATTTAAATACTAAATACAATTTTATTTCTAAAAAGGAAGCAATAGAAAAAATACATTTTCCTAAAGATATAAGTGAAATAAAAGAAGCTAAGTTAAAATTAATTTACGAAGAACTTTTTAAATTTATGTTTAAGATAAATTATTTAAAATTTGAAAAAACAAAAGAAGAAAAAACTAGTGTTAAAGTTTGTTCAAAAGATAAATTAGACTCTTTTATAAATAGTTTACCTTTTTCCCTTACAAAAGACCAAATTTCTTCTATAAACGATATTTATAAAGATATGACAAGTAATAAAAGAATGAATAGACTACTTTGTGGAGATGTTGGAAGTGGTAAAACAATAGTCGCAGTACTAGCTTCTTATATTAACTTTATAGCAGGGTATCAAACAGCACTCATGGTTCCAACTGAAATACTTGCTAAGCAACATTTTGAAAACATTTCTAAATTATTTAAGAGTCTTAATATTAATATAGAAATTTTACTTGGAAAAACAAAGAAAAAAGATAAAGAAAAAATATATGAAGAACTTAAAAGTGGTAGAATTAACTTACTTATAGGAACACATTCTCTGTTAAATGAAAAAGTAGAATTTAATAGTCTTGGCCTAGTAATAACTGATGAACAACATAGGTTTGGTGTTGCTCAAAGGGAAAATTTGAGAATAAAAGGAAAATTACCTGATATACTTTACATGTCAGCTACTCCTATACCTAGAACGTATGCTTTAACTATTTATGGAGATATGGATATTTCTTTAATTAAAACTAAACCAAGTGGAAGAAAAGAAGTTAAAACTATAATAAAAAGTGAAAGTGAAATAAAAGAAGTTTTATATATGATGCTTGAAGAGATAAAAAAAGGCCATCAAGTATATGTTGTTTCTCCTTTAATAGAAGATAATGCATCAGCTTTATCTTCAGCTTTAGAGCTAGAAAAAAAGATTAAAATGGCATTTAGTAATAAAATTAAGGTAGGTCTTTTACATGGAAAGTTAAGTAATGATGAAAAAGAAAATATCATGAATGACTTTAAAAATGGCGATATTAAAGTACTAGTTTCTACAACAGTTATTGAAGTAGGAGTAGATGTTGAAAATGCTACTATGATGGTTATTTTTAATGCTGACAGGTTTGGACTTGCTACCCTTCATCAATTAAGAGGTAGAATAGGAAGAAATGATTTAGATTGTTCATGTATTTTAATTGGTAAATTAAATCAAAGACTTAAAGTATTAGAAGAAAGTAATGATGGATTTTATATAACTGAAAAGGACTATGAAATGAGAAAAGAAGGGGATCTTTTTGGAGTAAAACAAAGTGGAGATATGACTTTTAAAATAGCAGATATTAAACGAGATTTTAAGATTTTACTTAAAGCAAAAGAGGATTCTAATGAATTTATAGAGAAAAATAAAGAAAACTACTTTAAAAATGATGAAAAATATTATAAAATAATAAACGAGATTAAAAGTTTAGATTAAGGAAGGTGATTTATGTGGGAAGAGCACATGAAGTAAGAGCAGCATCAATGGCTAAAACGGCAGCTGCAAAATCAAAATTATATTCAATTTATGCAAAGGAAATTTATCAAGCAGCTAAAACTGGCGGAACAGATCCTAATGGTAATTTAACTTTAAGAAGTATAATCGAAAAAGCAAAAAAAGAGCAAGTTCCAGCAGATGTTATTCAAAGAAGTATTGATAAAGTTAATAAAGGGGTAGGAGAAGACTATACTGTTTGTGAATATGAAGCATTTGGACCAGGTGGAAGTAATTTAATAATTAAATGTCTAACTGATAATGTTAACAGAACAGTTGCAAGTATAAAAACTGTTGCTAATAAAACTGCAATGAAAGTAGCAGGGCAAGGCGCAATTTCATATATGTATGAGAACTTATGCGCACTTGGTTTAAAAGGACACTCTGAGGATGAAATAATGGAGGCCCTAATTAATGCAGGTGCAGACATGAATGATATGGAAACTGATGGAGATGTAGTTATAGTTTATGCTGAACCAAGTAGTTATAGCACTGTTAAGAAAGCACTTGAAGTAGCATTCCCAGGATGTGAATTTGAAGTAGATGAAATAGGAAAATATGCTAAAGATATGGTTACTCTTGAAGGGGAAGACAAAGTAGCATTTGATAAAATTATAACTTTCCTAGAAGATGTAGATGATGTAAGTAATATATATCATAATGTTAATTTATAAAAAAAACTTGTTTTAAGCAAGTTATTTTTTTATGGTTAAACTTTTTACTGGAAACTCTTTATTTTCATAACCCCATGAATTAGATAAAAATAATGTTTTATTTATAACAATTTCATTTGGAATATGATCGTGTCCATATATCCATATTCTTCCTTTATAATCTTTTACACTATTAAAGTAGCAAGTATTATTCACATTTTTAATTGGAGGAACATGACTTACCATAATATCAACATTATTAAGCTTATTATAAAAATTCATACTATCTTTATGATAAATATTTATTTTACTTTTTACAAAAAACATATCAGTTTGTATTAAATAATCTAGTATATTTGGTTTATACCACATTGTATCTCCAGCAATAGTAAATCCTTTATAATTAGTTAATCCTTTATTTATACTATTTCTATCTAAAAGTATAATATCACCACTATTATAAAGTTTTATTAAGTTTTTTACATTTTCTATCTTATTGTAGTATTCATGATTTCCTAAACAAAAAATAATTTTAGAATAATTAACTTTTAATAACTCTAAAAAATTAACTAATAAATTTAAATTAGCAGTAATATCTCCAGCAAGTATTAACAATTCTCCATTTACTTTAGGTTTTATATTTTTAGATATAAACTCTTCTATATCATTTGAATTCTTTATATAAAAATCTAAATGTAAATCAGAAATATAATCTATTTGTAAATTCATAAAATCACCATTTCTAGTATTATACATATATTTGATTATTAAGTCAAATTTACATATTGACACAAATAATAATACGATTTATAATATTAATAGTTGAGTAATCATTCAACTATGAGGAGAATAAAATGAGTAAAAATGAATATAACTGTGACTGTAATATTTTACATATTGATACTGTTAATGCTATAAGAAAAAATATGCTTTCTGATAGAACAATTTTAGATGTTTCTAAATTTTTTAAAATACTGGGAGATAAAACTAGATGTAAAATATTATCAGTACTTGATAACAATGAACTATGTGTTTGTGATATAGCTAATCTTTTAAGTATGACTAAATCTAGTATATCACATCAATTAAAATTACTTAGACTTACAAACATTGTTAAATCTAGAAAAGTAGGAAAAGAAGTTTTTTATACACTAGATGATGAACATGTAAGTGAAGTATTTGAAGTAGCTTTATCACATATAGGACATAAAAAGGAGAGAAAATAAAATGAAAAAATATACATATGATATAAAAAAACTAGACTGCGCAAATTGTGCTAGAGAAGTAGAAGAAAGTTTAAATCAAAATAAAGATTTTCTAGATGTAAAAGTTAATTTTGCTACAAGTAAAATCAGCTATAAAAGTGAAAAAGAATTTGAAATAAGTGAACTTAACAAATTAATAAAAAAAGTTGAACCTGATGCTTATGTAGTGACTTCTAATGAGGATAAAAAAAATAACTATAGTTTAATATCACTTATATTAGGAGTTTCAATAGGGTGCTTAGCTTACTTTCTAAACATACCTAGTAATCTTAAAAAGATATTATTCATTATTTCTTACATACTTCTTTTATCAAAAACTTTTACTGTAGCTATCAAAGTCTTAATAAAAAATAAAACTGTAAATGAAAATATGCTAATTACAATATCTTCAATTGGTGCATTTTTACTTGGTAATGTTTTAGAAGGAATGATGGTTGTAGTTCTTTATTTAATTGGTAAAATTTTAGAAGAAAAAGCTATAGCAAATTCCAGAAAAAATATAAAAGAACTTATGGATATTACCGAGCCAAATGCTAATCTAGTTCAAAATAATGTAGTAGAAGTAGTGTCTACTACAGAAGTTAAAGTAGGAGATATTTTACTTGTTAAAAAAGGAGAAAAAGTGCCTGTTGATGGAAAATTAATAAGTGAAAAAGGTAGCTTTGATAGTTCAAGTTTAACCGGAGAAGCTATGTTACTTAATTTATCTAAAGGAGATAATGTACTTTCTGGATATATAAATCAAGGAGAAGTAATTAAATTAGAAGTTACTTCTACTTATGAAAATTCTACTGTTTATAAAATTCTAGAATTAATTGAACTTGGAGAAAATAAAAAAACTAAAACAGAAACACTTGTAAACAAAATAAGTAAAGTTTATACACCAATAGTTATGTTTTTAAGTTTACTTATAATATTTCTTTTACCTTTAATATTTAACACTTCTTTTTCAAAATCTATCTATAGAGCTCTTACATTCTTAGTAATTTCTTGTCCATGCGCAATTGCTATTTCGGTACCACTTTCTTATTTTACTAGTCTTGGCTCTTTAAGTAGAGAAGGTGTTTTAGTAAAAGGAAGTAATTATTTGGATAACTTATCTAATGTTAAAAATATAATATTTGATAAAACAGGTACATTAACAAAAGGAATGTTTTCTGTTAGTGACATCATAGTTGAAGACATGGATAAACTTGATAACTATAATGTAGAAGATATTAAAGACATTTTATTTAAAGGGGAAAGTTTAAGTAACCATCCTATTGCTAAATCTATTGTTAAACTTTGTTCATATAAAATTAATAATAAAGACATTAAAAATTTTAAAGAAATTTCAGGTACTGGTATAAGTTTTAATATAAATAATGATTTTGTTACTATAGGAAGTAATTTTGAATGTACAAAAAATGGACTAATTCATATGCATATTAATAATAAACATGTAGCATCAATCATACTAAAAGATGAAATTAAAGATAATGCAAAAGAAGTTATTGACTTACTTAAAAATGAAAATATAAAAACATATATGTTTACTGGAGATAAAAAAGATATATCTTTAGAAATAGCAAATGAAATTGGAATAGATGAAGTTAAGTATGAAATGCTTCCAAGTGATAAATTTGAATTTTATGATGAAGTAAAAAATGGAAGTGGAATTACTATATTTGTTGGTGATGGAATAAATGATGCTCCAGTCCTCAAAAGGGCAGATATAGGTATTTCTATGGGGATGCTTGGAAGCGACAGTGCAATTGAAGCAAGTGATATTGTTCTCATATCTGATGACATTAGTAAAATTCCATATGCAATCAGAAAGTCTAAATTTACAAGACACATTATTACAGAAAACTTAATATTTGCTTTACTAGTAAAAATTATAATTTTAATATTAAGTTTATTCGGACTTACTAACATGTGGTTTGCAGTTTTTGCAGACACTGGTGTAACATTATTAACAATTTTAAATACACTTAGAATAATGAAGAGTTAATACTCTTTTTTTAATTATTTCTTATAAATTAGAATATAGTTATATAGGAGACTTTATGAAAAAAATTTTAGTTTTATATGCAACATATGGATCAGGACATAAAACAGTTGCAAATTATATTTATAACTATTTAAATAATAAAGATTATGAACTATATATTATAGATTTACTAGAATATGCAAGTTTTACAGGGAAAACTAGTAATTTTCTGTTCGACTTAAACATCAAATATAGAAGTAATCATTTATATAGTTTTCTATATAAAATATTTGATAATAAAATAACTACCATTCCATATAAAATAGTTTTTAAAAAAATGTTTAAACTGAACTTTCTAAAAAATAAAATTAAAGAAATATCTCCCGACTTAATTATATCTACTCATTTTTTTGGTACTACCATAAAAACACTTTTAAATGATAAGGAAACTAAATTAATAAGTATTATAACAGATTATACTAGCCATGAACTATGGGAAAGGGATGAAGAAAATACTGATTTATTTGTAGTTGCAAATAAAATAATAAAAAACTCTCTAGTAGAAAAAGGAATAAACAAAAATAAAATATATGATTATGGAATACCTGTATCTACTCATTTTAAACATATTCAAAATAATCAAGAACTTAAAAAGAAATTTAAAATAAATAACAATTTAAAAACAATTTTATTCTTTGCTGGAGGAAGTTTAGGTTCTAACTATTCATATAATTACTTAAAAAAACTATTATCTAAAAGATTTGAATGTAATATTATATTTATATGTGGTAAAAATACAAAACTAAAAAAGAAGTGTGACTTACACATAAAAAATAATAACTATAAAAATGTATATATTTATGGTTTTACTAATTTAGTAAGTGATTTAATGAATATAAGTGACATAGTTATAACTAAACCTGGTGGTATAAGCATAACAGAATGTTTAAATACTAAAGTACCTATGATTTTAATCCCTGGTAATGGTGGACAAGAAAACTATAATCTCAAATATGTTTGTAAAAATGGATATGGAGTATATTCAAAAAACTATAAGAGTTTAATAAAAAATGTTAATAAGTTTTTATTAAGTGAAAAACTTTTAAGAAAATACAACAACAATCTAAAGAAATATAACAATAATAATTCATTAATAAAACTTGAAAAATTAGTAAATAATTTATTAAAAGACAAGTAGTTACAATAATAAATTAAATGTGATATAATATTCTTATGAAAAGAAGATTAAAAAAGAAGTATAAAGTATTTTTTAAAAAACTAATTTTATTTCTATTAATAACTTTATTTTTAATAATTTTTATTTTATCAAAAGTCAAAAATAATGATGAAGAAGAAATAAATAGTATTAATAAAATTATATTAACAATTGATGAAAGTTATAAACTAGAAGTAGATAGTGGTGTTAACATAAAACTAAATACCGATATAATAAGTATTAATGATAACATTATTACTGGAAAGAAACTAGGAAGCACTTATATTGAACTTGAAAAAGGAAAAACTAAAAAAACTATAAATGTTGAAGTTACAGACTTATATACACTACCCCATATAGATAATGATAAAAAAGCCCTGGGATGTAAAATATATACAGAAGATGAAGCAAAAACTTTAGATGAAGCATTACTTTTTAAAATTAATAATGCGGGATATAAAACTCGTGCTGGAGTAGTTGCTGCAGCAAGATTTTTAACACTTGAATTTAAATATAAAATTAATTATTTCTATGAAAATGGAAGACTAAACAACTATGCTGAAAAAGAATATGTTGATGGAGAGGGAAGATATTATCATAAAGGTCTATACTTAAGTGAAAATAAGTTTGAAAACATAAAAGCAAGTTTATATGGTCCTTCCATATGGGGTTGTCCTTTATATTCAAAACTCTTTAAAAGAGATGAAATAAATGGACTTGATTGCAGCGGTTATATATCATGGGCTTTTCTAAATGGTGGCTTTGATATAGGAGACTCTGGTGCTGGAATTGATTTTGAAAGAAACGATGATTTAGACGATTTTGGAACAAAGATGAAAATCAGTGAAAGTGAGTTTGATAAAACAAAAGTAAAAGTTGGAGATTTAATTAGTAGATATGGTCACATTGGAATAATAATTGGTATAGAAAATAATAACTATTATGTAGCTGAAGCACTTGATTATGACTTGCATGTAAAAACTTTTACAGAAGAAGAACTAATTAAAAGTGACTGGCTTTATATACAACTAATGGATGAATACTATAAAAAAGATGGTAATTTAACCACTATGTGGTAATACCATACTTTTTTTCTTTTATATCAAAAAATATATAATTTTTAATTGGTTTATAAGTTAAATAAGTATAAATAATATATACTATTATTAGTAGTGTTAATAAGAGGTATTTATTAACATTTAACTCTTTATATTGAAGTATTTTATAGCTAATATATTCCATAAAAGCATAAACTATAAACATTAGTCCTATAGATATAAACATTTTCTCGCCAAATATTTTATATAAAGGTAAATATATTATTAAATAAATAGGTACACTTAGTATGCTAGTAACCACAGTACTTAATAAAAAATTATTATGATAAATTTTCTTCTTTTTTAAAATTAAATACTCTATTAAACTATAAATTAAAATACTTGTAGTAAATATTTTCATGTGCTCCCAGATACTTTCATTAACTGGAAAGAATATACTAGTTATAACAGATGGAAACCATTCATACATAAAATGACTTAAAAAACTTATCAAAAATACTCCAAAGATACTAATAACTTTAACTTTTTTTAAATTCATATATTTCACCATTATTATTTTATACAAAAAATTAAACTTTATAATAGAAAAAAATATTATTTAGTAGTAAAATATAATTATGGAGGAAAACTATGAAAGTAATATTTTTAGACATTGATGGAGTACTTAATAGTAATGAGTATTTTGAAAGGACTAAATATAACAAACTGAGTAGAATAGAACTTGATATTAAATGTTTAAAAATACTAAAGGAAGTAATAGATGAAACAAAAGCTTACATAGTTGTTACTTCTTCTTGGAGACTTCTCAAAGGTTTTGAAAATACTAAAAAATATTTAAAAGAATTTGGTATAGATATTCATGATGTTACTAAAAGCATTTATGGTAACAGAGGAGAAGAAATAAGAGAATATTTAAATAATCATAATATTGATAAGTTTGTTATTTTAGATGATGAAATATTTCCTGATTTTAATGAACTTAAAAATTATTTAGTTAAAACTTCATTTTATAATGGTGGATTAAAAGAAGAACACAAAAATATGTTAATAAAGAAATTGAGGTAAATTTATGGGCAAAATTATAGTAATTGAAGGAACAGATTGTTCTGGAAAAGAAACACAAACAAAATTGTTAAAAGAATATTTAATAAGTAAAGGATACAAGGTAGGTACAATTAGTTACCCAAGATATGAAACACCTACAGGAAGAATAATAGGTGGACCATTACTTGGAAAACCATCTATAATGGCTTCTTGGTTTGATAAACCTATGGAGTTAGATGCTAAAGTAGCAACTCTTTATTATGCAGCAGACAGAAGAGCAAGTCTTCCAGTAATAAAAGAGTTACTTGAAGAAAACGATTTTCTAATAATGGATAGATATGTATATTCTAACATGGCACATCAAGGTAGTAAAATAGATAGTAAAGAAGAAAGAATTAAAATGTATAAATTTCTAGAAACTCTTGAATTTAATTTACTAGAACTACCAAAAGCAGATAAAGTTATTTTTCTTTATTTACCATATGTTTTTGGTGAAGAAATCAAAAAGAATAGAAAAGAATTACTTGATGAAGCAGAAAAAAATAAACTTCATCAAATAAGAAGTGAACAAGTATATTTAGAACTTACAGAAATTTATGATTTTATAAAAATTGATTGTTTTAAAGATAATAAAGTTAAATCTAGAGAAGAAATAAGTAGTGAATTAATAAAGAAATTAAAAATAAAATAGCAATAATTGGCAGAGTAAAAACCACAAATATTCTTACTATATAAATAGGTGTTTAGTATGAAGAAAATGGTTTTTATTTTTTTATTTTTCTCTATAGTCCTTTTTAGTAATAAAAAATTGTTTGCTATTCAAAGTTATGATTATGAAGAAAATAATTACTCTATTTACTTTGATAATTTAAAATCTAATAAACTTAACTATTTACTAGAAAATACTGACTCATTAATAGTAGAAATAGAAGTAAATATAAATAATAAATATAAGTCTTATAGATTTAATACTTTGAATATTAAAACTTTAGAAAAAGAACTTATTAAGAAGGTTCTTAATGATATAAATGATAATGAAACAAAAGTATACATAGAGTTAAATGGAGTTAAAATAAATAAAATAATTTTAAGATGTACTAAAGATAGTTTTGAAACTATTATGGAAAGAAAGAATGAGATAAATGTCTAACTTAAAAAAATATAACTTATTTATTTTTATAACTAGTTTTGCTAAGTTATTGGTTGAACTATTTATTCCACTAATTCTATATAAAAATAATTATAGTATAAATGATATTATTTTATTTCTAATTTTAAAATATACTTTTTGTTTAGTTTTTATTCCAATAGGTAGAAAAATAGGTAATAAATTTTCTTATACTAAATTAATGTTAATAAGTGCTTTACTCTTTGGAGTAACTTATATTTACCTAAATTATATGAAATCTTTAATTATTCTATCTATACTTTATTCTTCATATCTAATGTTTTATTGGCTCGGAAGACACGTGTATGCTCTTTCAATAATAGGAAATAAAAAGACTACTGATAATACCTCTCTCTATACTATTTTTACTATATTAGGTGGTCTATTCTCTTCCTACATTGGTGCTTTAATTATAGAAAAATTTAATTTTTTTATCCTCTCTATAATAGTAGTAGTGTTAATGTTTTTGAGTATAATACCACTAACTAAAATTAAAGATGTTAAAATAGAAGATAAAAATAAAACCTTAGATGTAATAAAATCATTCCCTAAAAAAAATTATATTTTTATAGTGTTAGATCAATTAAGATATATCATTATTACATTATTCCCTCTTTATATTTATATAAATGTAAAAAGTAATTTAAAATTTATAGGCTTTATAAATATAATCGCTGGAGTAGGTAGTGTAATTTATATTTATTTCTTATCTAAAAAGATGGATAAAAATAAAAAAGATTATCTTTCATTATCTCTTTTACTAATATCTATAGTTTACTTATTTAAATTATTCATTATAAATAAAACTATATTCTTATTTATCATTTTTATAGAAGGAATTATTTCTTCTTCTATAGATACTATAACTCTTAGAAATATATATTGTTATGGTAAAAACTATTCGGTTATAAGTTATGTTACTTTTATAGAACTATTAAATAATTTTGGTAGAACAATATTTTTAGTTATATTTTATTTTCTGAAACTAGATTTAATCTATATTATTTTAGTTTCAATACTAGGCATATTAATAAATGTATTTATAAAATTTGATGATGGTAAATATGGTTATTCTAATTCTTAAAGTTTTTCTCAAAATGTAAAGCGATTTTTTCTCAAAATGTAAAATAGACTTGTATTTTTTTCTATTAATCAGTTGCGAGTTGGTTAAAATAAAGAAGAAAACTATCTAATTTTCTTCTTTATTTTCTTCTAAATTTGAAAGAGCATAATGTAAAGATTGATTAATCATTTCATTACGACTTATTTCTGCCTTAGCAGCTTCCTCATCAATTTTTTCTAGTAATTTGCTATCTATTCTTATACTTATAACAAGTTTTTCGCTATTTTCTTTAGATGGTATAAATTTTTTCATTTAAAAGTTCCTCCTAATAAAATTATATTAATAAATGACCTTTAAATATATATTCAATAATAGAATACAAAATGCATTTACTTTTGGAGTGATAATATAATTTTATTGATAGTAGGTGAAACAATGAAAAAATATATCTTATTAATTATTTTGTTAATAAGTTCTTTACTATTAACATTTTATTTAAGTACTAATGAAGAAGAAAACAAGGAAATATCTAAAGTAGAAAAGATACTTTCTAAACCAGATGGAATACAAGCCTTTACTTTAGAAGGAGAAAAAACAAATAAAGAATTTAATGATCTAATAAATAACTATGTACTAGATAAAATAACATGTAAGAATGGAAGTATTGCTACATATAATAAAGCTACTAATGAAGTAAGTTTATCTAATATTCATATGCCAGATTAATGTACTATGAATTTTAGGTATACTATATATGGTAGACTACTAGCTGATAATAGAACAATTAAAACTAGAACAGACTTCAGTACAACATATACTGAGACAAATACTGGTACTTTATTTAAAAGTACAGAAATTATATCAGGAAGTACTGCAAAAGATGTATATTACTTTGCAGGAGATGCAAAGAATAACTGGGTAAAATTTGCTGGTTTCTACTGGAGAATAATAAGAACAAATCATGATGGAAGTGTAAGACTACTATATTCAGGAAAAAGTCCTGATACAACAGAAGGATATATAGAAAATGTACAATATTTTTCTTCTAACTACGATAATCCAATGCCTGTAGGTTATATGTATGGTACTACTGGTTCTTTAGATAATAATAAACAATATTCAAATGATAGTAGAGTAAAAGAATATATAGATAAATGCTATTTTAAAAATCTTTTAAATTATAATAACTACATAAGTAATGATGCAGTATATTGTAACGATAGAGAACTGATAATGGGGAGTAATTATTCCGAAACAGATTATACATATTATGCTGGATATAACAGAATAATTGTTGATAAATCTCCAGTATATAATTGTACAAATAAAAAAGACTCATTTTTAGGAAATAATAAATAAGCAAAACTAACATATCCTGTAGCTATAATGACGGCAGACGAAGTAGCTTTTGCTGGTGGATTAGATGGCACTAATGCCAATGTGTATT
>USFF01000014.1 GCA_900553835.1 uncultured Mycoplasmatota bacterium | reverse complement strand
ATATTAGTTTGATATTAATAGTATTCTTAATAAACTTTATGGCAATATTTATTTATGAATTAATTAAGCCATTTTTAGTAAAATGGTTTAAAGATTAGAATATATAAAATTGTAAGTATGCATTTGAAGTTATAATTACTACTTGTCTTTATAAATAGTAATTTATTAGTTTATTATGTATTAGGAGATGTAGAAAAATTGTACAAAACTATCGTTATAGAGTTTTTTTCAAAGGCGGATACCATGGCAAAAAAAGTAGAAAAAATATCTAATGAGATGCTGTGAGATAGATATGAATTAATAACAATATCTAAAAATAATATAGAGAAAGATAAATAGTAATTTGAAAGTGAGATGATATTGTGGAAATATTAGAGTATGGAAATCCAAAACAAGATAAAATTATCTTAATACATGGATTTGAAAGTCCATATCAAATATGGGATGACTATGTAAAATATTATAAAAATGATTATTGTGTAATCGGTCCTATTTTGACAGGACACAACGTAAATGAAAACACAGATTTCGAATCGTTTGAAATCTGTGTTAAAGAATTAGAAGATTATTATATTTCAAAATATGGGAATAAAGTTTTTGCTGTTTATGGTATGAGTATGGGTGGAGTTTTTGCTAGTATATTATGGCAAAATGGAAATATTAAAATTGATAAATTGATAATGGAAAGTTCTCCTCTTTTAGGGCTTGAAAATTTTATGATAAAAATATTAACAAAACAATATTTAACAATTACTCATAAAGCACAAGCAAGAGATAAAAAAACTGTAAGAGGAGCAGTTAATTCAATGGTTACAGAAGATAAATTAGATATTTTTATGGAACTATTGGATCATATATCTGATACTACTATTACTAACTATATTAGAGAAATTGGAAAGCATAAATTACCAAGTAACATAGATACACCAGAAACAGAAATATATTATTTATATGGTGGTAAAATTAACGAAATATTATTTAAAAAAGTTGCAAAGTTTTTAGAAAGAAACTATCAAAATGCTAATACTATGTGTTTAAGTGGAAAAGGACATTGTGAAGATGCGCTTTTAAATCCCAACGAACATATAAAAGTGTTAAATAGAGTTTTAAAGAGATAACTAAATTACAATTTATTAGTGAGATTAGTTTGAAATATAACTAGTCTTTTTATTTTGAATAAGATTTATTTATTTTGTCTAGGGTAGAAAATATTTCCATCTAGGGTAGAAGATATTTCCATCCACGATGGAAAATTTGTCTAACATAATATAATAATATAATATAAAGAATTAATATAACAAGAATATAAATAATAATTTAAATTAGTATAAATATTTAAAAGTGATTAACTCTTAATTAGCTATTAATTTGAAGAGTTTGCTTGGTTTCTATCCACATCATTAGTAATAGCAACTATTATAGTTAAAATAGTATTTATATCTTTTTCATCTATAACATCTATTTGATATTTATCACCTATAGATAAAAACTTTCTGTTGATTATTGCTACTGTCTCTCCATGATTATTAATTATTACAAAATCTAAATTAAAGAGACTCCCAACAACTTTATACTTATTACTTAAGTTATAATCGTTTTTAAAAAGATGAAATTTCTTTTTTATTTGATATTGGTATTTACCTTCAAAAAATACATTATAGCAGGATGTCCAGTGGAAAATTTCTTGTTCTATATATGCAACAATATTATGCCTTTTATCATATATTGTAGTCTTATCACCAAATGAGATAATTTTACTTTCTATTTCGTAAGTTAGTTCTTCGTTTTCATTATAAATATAATATCTATTATGCATTGATAATATTTTTTCTTTAACAAATAATTTCATATTTCCTCCTGTTTAATATTTATTAATCCACTCAATAGTATCTTTTATTGTGTCTTCTATACTTCTGTTCTTAAAATCTAAATATTGTTTAGCTTTTTTATTACTAAAATTAGCATTAGAAGATAAAGTATATAGTGAATACTTTGTAAAAAGAGGAGTTTCTTTTTTTAAGTTATAATATAATTCAAATAGGGGTGCTATTAATTTAGCAATACTTATTGGTAATATTATTTTAATTCTTTTTCTTTTTTGTAAATCACAAATTAAATCACACAATTCCTTGATTGTTATATATCTATTAGATAATATGTAGCATTCACCTTTAATGCCATTTTTACAAGCATTAGTAACACCCTTAGCTACATCTCTAACATCAACGAAATCATATCCACCTTTAACACAAGCAAACAATTTACCGCTTGATACCACTTTTATTAATTGCGTTAAGTGACTATTACCAAAGTCATTTGGCCCAATAATTCCAGATGGATGAATAATACACGCATTTAAATTTTTATTCTTTATAGCATCCATTACATATTTTGCAGCCTCGGCCTTTGTTTTAGCATATAATCCATAAACATCATCAGGGTTAAAATTAGTAACCTCTGTTATTAAATCATTATTAGGTTTTTCTGGAATTGCATGAACACTGCTGACATAAACAAGTTTTGCATTTAATTCTAAAACTTTATCAACTATATTTTTAGTACCATTTACATTAACGTTATAAATAAGTGGATTATATTTTGATTTTATATATACAATTGCTGCACAATGAATTACAAACACTTCTTTTCCATTAGTATTCTCAAAAATAGAAGATAATGATTCTTTGTTTGTTACATCACCATAGTATATTTTACAATTTAAATTTTCTAGTGATTTTATTGAATCATCTTTTAAAACAAAAGCTCTAATTTCATTATCAGCATCCTTTTCTAATATTCTTATAATGTTATTTCCTAAAAAACCATTTGCGCCCGTTATTATATAAACTTTTTTCATAATATTTATCACCCTCATTTCCTTTTTAAAAGTAAATTAAGAATATCTTTCATAATAATTGTATCATAAAAATTAAAAAAATGGTTACTAAATTGATTAAAAAATACTTACAAATAAAAATTTTTTTACTTTAAAAAAAAATCTAATAGTGTTATACTTTATATATGAATGAAAGTTATATAAAAGGAAATGTAGTAAAGTTATTATATGAAAGTTCAACCGGATATAAAGTTGGACTTTTTAAGGTTAAAGAGTGTTCTTCTCTTCTAGAAGAGTATTTAAATAAAACAATTACTTTTACTGGCAATTTTATGCCTCTTAATAATGAACTTACTTATAAGTTTAGTGGTTACATTACTAATCATCCTAGATTTGGTATTCAGTTTAATGTAACAGCTTATGAAAGTACTATACCAAGTACTATAGATGGTATAATAATGTACTTAAGTAGTGGTATTTTTAAAGGAATAGGGGCTAAAACAGCCAAAAACATAGTAGATATTTTTAAAGAGGATACCATTAACGAAATTAAAGAAGGTAACCCAATTCTTTCTAAAATAAAGGGAATGACTGTAAAGAAAGCAAAAGAATTAAGAAGTAAAATAATTGAATATGATAAAGATCAAGAATTAATAATTGAATTTAATAAGATGGGATTTACCACTGAAGAGTGTTTAAGAATAGTTAATAAATATAAAAGTAAGTGTTTTGATATTATAAATAATAACATTTATTTACTTGAAAATGATATTAATTTTTTAAAACTAGATAAAGTTTTTTTAAGTATGCATCCTGAAAATGAAGAAGTAAGAGTTAATGCACTTATTAAGTATTCTATTAAATCTATCTGTTATGAAAGAGGGGATACCCTAGTAGAAAAAGAAAGTATATATTTATATATGAGTAAATTCTTTAAAGATAATATAAGTTCACTTGTGTTTTTAAATTCTTTAGAAGATTTAGTTAGTAATGAAGAAGTAATAAAAGTAAATGGCTATTATACCTTAAAAGAGTTTTATTTAACAGAAATGAATATTAGTGAAGTAGTTAAAGGTTTAATAAGTATTAATAATTTAGAAGAAGAAAGTAAAGTATTAAAAGAGATAGAAAAATATGAAAATAAAAATAATATAAAGTTTAATAGTGAACAAAAAAATGCTATTAAAGGTGCACTAAACAGTAACTTTTTTATAATTACTGGAGGTCCTGGTACAGGTAAAACTACTATTATCAAAGCAATTGTAGACATTTATGAAGAAATGAATTTTGATACCGAACTTAAAGATATAACCTTACTTGCACCAACTGGAAGAGCTAGTAAAAGGATAACTGAAAGTGTTAAAAGGAAAGCAAGTACTATTCATAAGTTTTTAAAATGGAATAAAGAAACTAAAGAGTTTAGTGTTAATAGGTTTAACCCATCAAATACTAAATTAGTCATTATAGATGAAGCAAGTATGGTAGACGTATTTCTTTTTAATAGCTTATTAGATGCACTTAAAAGTAATGTTAAATTAATTTTAGTAGGAGATAAATATCAACTTCCTAGTATTCTTCCGGGTAATGTTTTAAGTGATCTTTTAAATATAAATGAAATACCTAAAATTTACTTAGAAGAAATATATAGAACAAAAAAAGACTCATATATTATTCCTCTTGCATCTAGAATAAAAAATAGAATAGAATTTATTAATATACCGGAAAGCCATGAAGATTTTAAATTCATTAATAGTCCAGACATTCTAATAAAAGATTATGTAAGAAATATTAGTTTAAAGGTACTTGATAAGAATATTAATATTGATAATTTTCAAGCACTTATACCTATGTATAAAGGAGAAAATGGTATTGATAACATAAATATAGTTATGCAAGATATATTTAATAAGAGTGATGAAAGTAAAAATGAGATAATTATAAGAGATATAGTTTATAGAGAAAAAGATAAAGTTTTACAACTTGTAAATGATATTGATAACAATATATTTAATGGAGATGTTGGTTATATTAAAAGAATTATAAATGGACCTAATCCCTCTATAGATATCGATTATAATGGACATGTTGTCAATTATAAGAAAAATAAATTTGATGAATTTACTTTAGCATATGCTATTAGTGTACATAAAAGTCAGGGTAGTGAATATGATCATGTTTTATTAATACTTTCTAATAATATGAAAAGAATGCTTTACAACAAACTTGTTTATACTGCAGTTACAAGGGCTAAAAAGAGTTTAATTATAATTGGTTCACTTGAAAGTTTAAACTACAGCATTAGAACATTTAATAGTGAAAATAGAATAACTAGTTTAAGTACATTTTTTTAGTATATTTAACTATTTTATGGTTAACATAATACTAGAGGTGAAAATATGAAAAATGCACTTTATATGCTTGGAGGAGTAGGAGTAGGATTACTTGCTTCTAAATATAGTAAAGATATAAAAAAAGTCATGAAAAAAGGTAAAAAGATGAGTGCTAACTATCTTAAGGGAAATTAATGTAAACAATGTTTACATTTTTCTTTCATTTATGAATATATTTTGATAGAATAATGATAAGGTGATTAAAATGAAAAAGGAAAAAGTTGATACAGAAAAGTTAAATGAAGCAATAACCATAGGTAATAAAATACTAAAGTTAACTTATGCTCTTATAATAATTGCTTTAATGGGAGGAACTATATTTCTTTTAAGGACTTTAAATATATTTCCAATTATTGGTACGTTATTAGGTGTTATTAGTCCATTCTTTATCGGTTTTATCATAGCTTGGTTATTAAATCCAATTGTAAACAAGCTCACAGACCATGGCATGAAAAGAGGACTTGCTACTGTTATAGTATTTATTTTATTCCTTGCACTTATTTATTTATTTTGTCTAGCAGTTATCCCATCTTTAGTTTCTCAAATTAACGATATAGCTAAGATGGTGCCAGATATTTTGGACAATTTAAAAGAAATAGTTGACAAAATATTTGTAAAATTGTCTACTGAAACAAACATTGATATGTCTTCAGTAAAAACAAATTTTCTAACTTATATAGAAAACTTTGCTAAGAATGTTAGCACAGATTTACCAACTAAAATTATTACAATTGTCCAAAATTTAGTAAGTGGTATAGGTAAACTTGCAGTTGGTCTTGTTATAGGTTTCTATTTATTATTTAATTTTCATAATTTTAGTAAACATTTTATGAATATTGTACCTAAGAGATTTAAAAATAGTGCGGAAAGATTACTTGATGAAATAGGTTCAATCACATATAAATTTATTAATGGAACATTTATAGACTGTTTTGTGCTATTCTTAATTTCATGCGTTGGTTTTAGTTTAATAGGTTTAAAGGCACCAGTATTTTTTGCATTCTTCTGCGCAATTACTAACGTAATACCTTACATAGGACCTTATATTGGTGGTGCTCCTGCTATGTTAGTTGGTTTTACAATGAGCCCTTTAACTGGACTTTTAACTCTTTTGTTTATGATAGTCGTTCAGACCATAGAAGGCAACTTTTTACAGCCAATGATAGTTGGAAAGAAACTAGATTTAAAACCAGTTACTATAGTTATTTCTTTATTGATTTTTGGACATTTCTTTGGTATAATTGGAATGATTATTGCAACACCAATAGTCGCAATATTAAAAGCAATCTATCTTTTCTTTGATGAAAAGTATGATTTCTTTGGATATACTAAGTCAAAGGATGTTAAAAAAGAGATAAGTAAATTAAATTATTCTAAATAGAGAGTTCTTGTTTGGTGTAAAAGAATTAGATAATTTATTTGAAGCTACTCTTTAACTGCTATTAATAGTAGCCGGTTAAAAGCCGTTATCGAAAATAAGTTAAATATAGGATGGTACCGTCTATCAAGACTCCTAAAGTGCCATCTTTTTTTATTTAGAAAGGAGTTTATATGGAGTTAAGAAAAGAAGAAGCCTTAGTTATAGTTTTATCTGGAAAGGCAAGAAGTGGAAAAGATACATCACTTGAAATACTTAAAAGAAAATATGAACAAATAAGTAAAAAAGTTATTTCTTTATACTATGCTAGCTATATTAAAGAATATGCTAAAAAAATAAGTTCTTGGGATGGGAATGATGAAAATAAACCTAGAACACTTTTACAAGTACTTGGAACTGATATTATCAGAAATACTATTGATAAGAATTTCTTTATTAATAGAATTATAGAAGATATTAAAGTTTATTCTAAATTCTTTGATGTTATTATAATTGGAGATGCTAGATTTCCTGAAGAGATTGATTATATTAAGAATGAATTTAAAAATGTAATAAGTGTTCATATTAATAGAGAAGATATGAATTTACTTACAGAAGAAGAAAAAAAACATGTGACAGAAACTGCACTAGATAGTTACAAAGGTTATGACTATGAAATAAATAATGATGGTTCTATAGAAGAATTAGAAGAAAAATTAAGTATTATATTAAAGGATAATGATTAGAATTTCAAGAAAGTAAAAACAACTTACAAAGTAAAAAAAGGAGGATAAAAATGAAAAAAGTAAATATTAATGAAATAAATTCAAGCATAATTAGTAAATTAAATTTAATTAGTGAATTAACTAATATAACTTCTTTTGATTTAGAAACTCTAGAAATAGATGACGATAATTTAAAAGTTAATTCTAGGTGTATAAAAGGGACTAAAAACATCTCATTATATAAACATAGTAAACAAATAAGTATAAGAATAGAAAGTGAAAATGAACAAACATACAGTGTTCATTTAATTAAGATTAGTGATGAAGTAGCATTAAAAACATATGTAGTAGATAATAGTCTCATAGATAGTTGTCTTGTTAAAATTAATTTTAATCTAATAAATAGTGTATATGAAAAAATTGATACAAAGGAATACACTTTAAAATTAGAAAAAAGGAGGAATTAAAGTGAACTTAAAAGATTTATATATTAATTATTTTGTAAGTAAAGGACACAAATGGATACCTAGTAGCCCAGTCGTGCCTGAAAATGATCCAAGTGTACTATTTAACACAGCAGGTATGCAACCCCTTATACCTTATTTAATGGGAGAAGCACATCCTTATGGAACTAGGCTTGTTGATTATCAAAAGTGTATAAGAACAAATGATTTAGATGTAATAGGAGATAAAACCCACCACACATTTTTTGAAATGCTAGGTAACTGGAGTTTAGGAGACTATTTTAAAGATGAGAGTATAAGTTATAGTTTTGAATTCTTAACTAAAGTATTAAATATACCAGTAGAAAAACTTGCAGTTACTGTTTATGCTGGAGAAGGAAATATCCCGTTTGATGAAGTTAGTTATAATAAATGGTTAAGTTTAGGAATTAAAAAGGAAAGAATTGCTAAAACAGTAAGTGATAATTTTTGGATAGCAGGAACTTCTGGACCATGTGGACCAGATACTGAAATATTTTACTTTAGAAGTAATGATGCTATTCCAGAAGTATTTGATCCTGAAGATGATAGATGGGTTGAAATATGGAATAATGTATTTATGGAATTTTATAAAAGTGAAGACGGAAATGTATCTGAACTTCCTAAAAAGAATGTTGATACAGGTATGGGACTAGAAAGAACTGTTGCTGTTTTAGAAGGAGTAAATGATAACTATTTATCAAGTGTATGGAAAGATGTTATTGATTTGATTAGTGAAATTTCTTCTAAGCCTTATACCGGTAATGAAGAAAGCATAAGAATAATAGCAGATCATATACGTACTAGTGTATTTATAAGTGCTGATCCTTCAGGAATTAAACCTAGTAATACTGATCAAGGTTATATATTAAGAAGACTTATTAGAAGAAGTATTAGACATGCTAAGAAACTAGGAATTGATGTTAACACTAACTGGGAACAACAAATAGCCTCTTTAATAATAAATAAATACAAAAAGTATTATAGTGAACTAGAGAGTAATGAAAGTGTAGTTTTTGAAGTTCTAAAAAACGAAAAGGAAAAATTTAATAAAACACTAGAAAAAGGTTTAAAAGAATTTAAAAAAGTTTCTAATAAAGACATAGATGCTTCTAATGCTTTTCATTTATATGATACATATGGTTTTCCAATTGAACTTACTGAAGAATTAGCGCTTGAAAAAGGAATAAAAGTAGATACTTTAGGTTTCAAAGAACTATTTAAGAAACATCAAGAACTTTCAAGAACTCAAAGTGCTGGTAAGTTTAAAGGAGGACTTTCTGGAAACGGAATAATGGAAACTAAGTATCACACTGCAACACATTTACTTAATGCTGCGTTAAAGATAGTAGTAAATAAAGATGTTCACCAAAAGGGAAGTAATATAACAAGTGAAAGAATGAGATTTGATTTTTCTTGTGATCACAAGTTAACAGATGAAGAAAAAACAAAAACCGAAGAATTAGTAAATAAGTGGATAAAAGAAGCTTTACCAGTAACAGTTAAAGAAATGAGCAAGGAAGAAGCAATTAAAAGTGGAGCTGAATGTATGTTTATAGAAAAATACCCTGATATAGTAACTGTTTATAGTATAGGAGATATATCTCATGAGTTATGTGGAGGCCCACATGTAAAGAATACAAGTGAACTAGGTACTTTTAAGATAATAAAAGAAGAAGCTTCAAGTTCAGGAGTAAGAAGGATAAAGGCTATACTAGAATGAAGAGTATATTTGATTTAACACTAAATGAACTTGAGGATTTACTAGAAAAAGAAGGCTTTAAAAAGTATAATGCTACTCAAGTATTTGAAGGTATTTACAAAAGAAAAGTTTCTTCCTTTGAAGATATTTCTAATATTAGTAAATCTTTAAAAGAATATTTAGAAAAAAACTTCGAAATAAAGTATTTAAAAGTAATAGATATTTTAAAAAGTGAAACTGCTAATAAGTATTTACTTGAAGTAAATGATTCAACAGTTGAAGTCGTATTAATGCATCAAAGTTATGGAGAAAGTATATGTATTAGTTCACAAATTGGATGTAACATGGCATGTAAGTTTTGTCAAAGTGGTAAACTTAAGATGAAGAGAAATTTATCTGTAAGTGAAATGGTATTAGAAGTTTTAACAATTGAAAAAATAGAAAATATAAGGGTAAATAATATAGTAGTTATGGGTATAGGAGAACCTTTTAATAACTATGAAAATTTAGTTAAAGCACTTAATATATTTACATGTAATAAAGGTATGGATAAAGGTTCTAGAAGAATAACTGTTAGTACATGTGGAATAGTTCCCAAGATATATGAATTTGCTGATTTAGATTTAGATATTAATCTAGCTATTAGTCTTCATGCTTCTAATCAAAAGCTTAGAGAGGAATTAATGCCTATAGCAAAAGCATATAAATTAGACGAACTTATTAAAGCAATAGACTATTATATTAAAAAAACTAATAGAAGAGTTACTTTAGAATATATACTTTTAAATAACATAAATGATAGTTTAGATAATGCTAAAGAACTTGTAAATCTTTTTAAAGGGAAACTTGTGTATATAAATATCATACCCTATAATGAAACAGATAGTGAGTTTAGAAGAAGTTCAAAAGATAAAATAAGTAAGTTTTTTGATTATCTTACTAAAAATGGTATTAATGTTCAAAAAAGAAGAGAAATGGGTTCTAATATAAAAGGCGCTTGTGGTCAGTTAAAAGCAAGTTATGAAAGAGGAGAAGAAAATGTTTAAAGAGTTAAAACGTATTAGCGTAGATGCTAATGAAATTAAGAATAAACTAGAACTTAATAAAATAGCAAAAGATGCAAGAGTTGATAGGTCAGAAACATGTTTTGCTGGGAAAACTACAATGGATGAAAAGAAGTATTTTGAAGGAGTAGAAAGAGCTAAAAAACTTTCTAAGAAATGGTTTTAAGAATTGACTTTATCTTTTAAGGATGGTATACTGTTTGTAGTTAAAGACCCGATGGCGCCGTTATTAACGGAAGAGCCACTAATTGCGGGTCTTTTTCTTTTCTTTAATTTTCCTACATTATAAATTTATTTACATTACCATTTTTGCCAACTGACATTGTTAATTTATAATAATTGTCACTAAACACAAAACTGTATTTCTTCGACATTTTTTAGTGGCAAAAGTAATCTTAAGTGTTCCCATGTCAATTGGTGCGGCACTGCCGCACCTTTTTCAAAAAGTATATAAAATTGGCGCATTCTTTTTAAGTTTGAAACAGAATATCCTTTGCCAAATTCCTTAACTAGCCTTTCTATATATGTAAACATTCGTAGTTAACTCTAACTATAAATTATATATATTTTCTAGTCAAAACGCGGTGCATTGCACCGCATTTTTGAATAAAATAATAAAATGCTCTCATTGTTCCTAAAATAAAATTTTTATGGTTGCTCCACTAAATTAATACTTGAAATAGCAATGTTATCGTAATTAACATATCTAACTACAAATTTATCTACTTCTTTTGTAATTATTATTCCCATAGTTTTATTTTGAGTTATACTTTTTACTTCCTTATCTATATAGTTCATGTACAAGAGTATTTGTCCTACATCTTCTTTTTTAAATTCTCTTACTTTTAATTCTATAACAACATAGTTATTATATTTTATATTAAATAAAAGTATATCTATATAATTGTTTTTATTACCAATATTTATTTTATATTGATTTTTAATAAAACAGTAGCCTTCTCCAAGTTGTTCCATTACATTACTGATATTATCTATTATTAAATTTTCTAACACCTTCTCTGTTAGTTCCTCTTTTAATTTATTAGATGGTACAAATATTGTACTAGGCACCATGTCTTTTTCATTTACTTCTTTACTTTCTTTTAATTTGATTTTTGTTTCTAGTGGTAACCTGCCATACTCATCACTCTTTATTCTTTCTGCAAGATTTCTATAAGATAGATTGTCTCTTATTGTAACACTAATATAATAATTAATTTCATTCATATCAGTAAGTGGTAAAAGCTTAGAAATATGACTCCAAGACAAAATTGGGGGCAGTGCCCCCAATTTTTGGGTCAAACTAAAAAATTTAATCATTCTATTAAGGTCACTATACGTATATCCTTTGCCAAACTCCTTAGCCAATTCAGTTGCATACTTCTTTACTATTCCTTCCCCATAATGTTTTCCTGCTTCAGCAAGTTCTTTGCCAATATTATAATAAGTTTCTAGCTTACTCTTATTAGCATTATAATCTCTTACTATAGTTCTTGCTTGTTCACTTATTATAAAGCCCCTTATATTCTCTAAATAATTTTCTTCCATAACTTCCTCCTTCTGAAGGGTAGAATTATCCCCTTCCCCTTTCTTATACGAATTTTTTACCTAAAATTCCCCTAAAAATTTTTGATTTACGTGAAATTTTACATCAAAATTTTACACAAAAGTGTAAAAATTTAATTTTTAAATTTAAATTTTTAAAATTTGAAATATTATATTTTTGTATTTTGTTTCATACAAAAAAACATAAGCTTAAGAATTAAAACTTATGTTTAATATGTACTTTATTATAAAGAATGATATTAATTTTAAAAATTTGATTATGTATTACTTGTTATTATTTTATGAAGATTTCTCTTGTGCACTCATTATACAAAATATTTTTTATTTTTGAACTACTTTAGTATTTCATTTAAGATTGTATTCATTATGTATATTTTTTCTTCCGGTATGTAAATATTATTATTTTTAATCTTTAATAAACCATTTTTTAGAAGTGGTGTTATGTTAAATTCTTCTTGTATATTTATTTTATATTTATTAAAGAAGTCAACTATGTTTATACCTTCTAATTTTCTTAAACCTAGAATTACTTCATTTTCCATGTCTTCTCTTTTAGAGAGAACTAATTCATTAAATCTATAGTTTCCTTTTAAGTAAGTATTAAAACTTCTTGTGTTTTCATACCTAAGTTCACTTATAAAGCCATGCGCTCCTAAGCCAAAACCATAGTATTCATTATTTTCCCAGTAGTTTAGATTATGTTTACTTTGATACCCTTCTTTAGCAAAGTTACTTACTTCATAATGGTTATAATTATTCTTTTTTAATTCTTTTAAAATGTATGAATACATTTTATAGTCTAAGTCTTCTTCTATTGGTTTTACTTTGCTATGTGATAGTACTGTATTTTGTTCAATTATTAGACTATATGTTGAAATATGTGGCACATCTAGTTTTAAAATTTCTTTTACATCTTTTTTTAAAGTACTAAAAGTTTCTATTGGAAGAGCAAACATTAGATCTACATTTATATTAGTAAAATAATTTTTTGCTAAGTTAATGTTTTTTATTATTTCATTTTTAGTATGTTTTCTATTTAAGTATTTTAAATTAATTTCATTAAATGACTGAATACCTATACTAATTCTATTAACATTATTAGTTTTAAGTAAGAGAAGTTTTTCTTCAGTTATATCATCTATATTCATTTCAAAAGTAAATTCTTCTAATAAAGATGTATCAAATTTTTTAGTTATTTCAAATAATTTTTTTAAATTATTTAAGCTTAGAACACTTGGGGTACCTCCACCTATATAAAGTGTTCTTATTTTATCGTTATCATAATATTTATCTATTTCTTTAGATAATTCATTTAAATATTCACTTGCATATACTTCTTCATGTAAGAATTTACAAAAATCACAATAGCTACATATACTTTTACAAAATGGAATGTGGATATATACACTTCTCACAGTCATCACTCCTTATAATAATTATAACTTATATACCAAAATTTTACAATTTTTTTATAAAATTTGTATTATTTTAATAATTTTGTTAATTTATGCTTGATTTTATACATAAAATTTAGTAAAATGAAATAGGTCTTTACAAAAGACGGGCTTGTAGCTCAGTTGGTTAGAGCGTGCGTCTGATAAGCGCAAGGTCGATGGTTCAAGTCCATTCAGGCCCACCATTTAAATAATGGCCTGTTGGTGAAATGGTTAACACACACGCCTTTCACGCGTGCATTCACGGGTTCAAATCCCGTACAGGTCACCAATTAAGAATTTAAATCTCTTAAATGAGATTTTTTTTATAATAAAAAAACCAAACAAAGTTTGATTTAATTACCACAGCTACTATATCCAGTTGTTGTATATACTTCTGGACAAGTTAAATATGTTTTAGCTTCATTATTAGTAAATTTTATACAAGCATTACATTCTTTTCCTTGATATGTAACTTTATCTATGTAATCATTATTTACTAAAGTACTTAGATAAATATATCCATCATAAGTATTATTTGTATTTCTACTTATAGTCCCTGGACATGTATTTGATCCAATTGGGTTTTTACAAAAATCTTCTAAATATATAAGAGCAGAAGCATTTATTTCATTTTCTTGTACTTTCATTGCTTTTGTAGTACTTTTACCAAATACATCTGATATTCTAGGTACTATTAACATAGCAATTCCTCCAATTATAACTATTACAACTAATATTTCTACTAATGTGAAACCTTTTTTATTCATAAATTATTCTCCTTACTATTTTAATATATCATAAAACTACTCTTCATTCAATAAATTTTCCCATTTATTCATATTTGTATCTATTAATTTATTTAAGTTATCTATTTGTAATTCAATAAACTTAGATTTTTCATAATCCATATATACTTCTTCTTTTAAAAGTTCACTATTTAACTCCTTTACTTTTTCCTCTAATCTATTTATTTCTTTTTCTATACTTTTAATTTCCTTAGAGTTATCTTTTTTCTTTTCTCTTTTATCTTTCTTTTCTTTTTTGGTTATAACCTCCTTAGTAGTTATATTTTCTTTTTTATTTAAGTATTCTTCATAACCAAAGTTAAAAAGTGAAGTTTTATTTTCTTCTATAAGTAGTAATTTATTTACTACATTTTTAATTAAATATCTATCGTGACTTACTATTACTAAAGTACCTTTATAGTCCTTAAGTAAGTTTTCTATAGTTTCTTTATTTAAAATATCTAAGTGGTTAGTTGGTTCATCAAGAACTAAAAGATTTGGTTTAGAGTTTAGTATTTTACACAAACTTACTCTTACTTTTTCTCCTCCTGATAAATCTTTTATTTTTTTAAATACATCATCATTTGAGAAGTTAAAACTACCTAGTAAAGTTCTTATTTCAAGTGGAGACATATTAGGAAATTCTCCTTTTATTTCATCATATATAGTATTACCTAAATTAAGATTTTCAAATTTTTGACTGAAATAAGAAATGTTAGTATTTTCTCCTATTACTACTTTACCAGATAAAGGTTTTATTTCTCCTACAATTGTTTTTATAAGTGTACTTTTACCTATTCCATTTTTACCAATTATACCTAGTTTATCTCCTCTTTCAAGTTTTAAATCTAATTTAAATAATTCTTTATCATATCCTACACTTAAATTAATTAGTTTAAGTGTTTCCTTATAGCTATTATTAACTGGATTAAAGTTTATTTTAAATGTTTTATTGCTTTCTTTTTTAGGTTTATCTATTATATTCATTTTTTCTAATACTTTTACCCTTGCCATAGCCATTTTAGCTTTAGTTGGTTTATACTTAAATTTATTTATTAAATCTGTTAGTCTTTTTATTTCCTTTTGCTGGTATATATAGTCTTTCATATTTTTATTATATTCTTCTTCTCTTTGTTTTATATAATTTGTATAATTTCCTTGATATCTTTTAAGTTCTCCAAATTCTATACTATAAATTACATTACATATGTTATCTAAAAACATTCTGTCATGACTTACTAAGAGTATACTATTTTTATAATTTTTCAAGTAGTTTTCAAGCCACTCAAGTGCATCTATATCTAAATGGTTAGTTGGTTCATCAAGAACTAGAAGATCAGGCTTAGAAAGTAATAGTTTTAATAAAGATATTTTTGTTATTTCTCCTCCTGAAAATTCTTTAAGTTTTTTGTTATATACTTCTTTTGTAAAACCAAATTTATTTAATGCAAGAGTATATTCTTTTATGTAGTCATATCCTCCTAGTAACTTATAGGTATTAAGTAGTTCATTATATCTATTTAATAGTTTTTCTTCATAATTAGTACTTAATTTGTTTTCTATATTTTTTATTTCATTTTCTATATTAATAATGTTATTATATACTTCTTTTATATAATCTATTAATGAAGTTTCTTCTTCACTTTTATTTAAACTTTGCTTAATATAACCTATTTTAAAGTTATCTTTTTCTATTATGAGTTTATCATATCCATCTGTAAAATCTATTTCACCTATTATAGCTTTAAGTATTGATGTTTTACCAGTACCATTTCTACCAACTATAGCTATTTTTTCATTATTTTTTACTGTTAAATCTATGTTTTCAAGTACTACGTCACTTCCATATTCGATACTTGCATTTTTTATTTTTAAGTACATAGTTATCACTCCATACATTATATTTTACCACAAGTTTTGTATTTTGTATTGACTTTCACTTAAAAATAAGGTATTATTTAGTAGTCAGGCATTAATGGAGTGATACTCAAGTGGTTGAAGAGGCGCCCCTGCTAAGGGTGTAGGTCGGGAAACTGGCGCGAGAGTTCAAATCTCTCTCACTCCGCCATTAAGTTAATTAACCTATTATTAGGTTTTTTTATTTTAAAAGGAAACCAAAAAAAGGTTTCCTTTATTAGAGTACATTTTCTAAACCTTCCGGCTTTATACTCTTTTCTATAGGGATATCTCCCTACAAAATTATTTTGTTCTAAATATACACTTTTATACATATTATTTAATGTGGAGGATTTATGACTAGAAATATTATTAAAAGTTATGCTGAGAAGTTAGAAGTAAAAGATGTTATTAAGTTTGGACTAAAAGAAGGTATATCTGTTAGTGAAGAAGAAGCTAGTATTTTTTTAGAGACAGTTAAAGATAATATTGATTATATTTTAGATGGTAATGGTTTAGAATTAATTGAGAGTAAAAAAGAAGAATTTAGTTTAGAAACTTATGAGAAGATATTAGAACTATTTAATAAATATAAAAAGTTTATTGGTTAATATAATCAATAAACTTTTTGTTTCTTATATTTTCTATTTCATATTTATATGGTGCATATGAATTTTTTTCATTTCTATTTATCCATGGTGTTTCAAGTATTTTAGGTATGTTATCTAATCTTTCATTATATATTACATTAATTAGTTTATTAAAACCAATAGTCCCATATCCTAAATTAGCATGTCTATCTTTATGTGAACCTACTACATTATAGCTATCATTTATATGAATACATTTTATTTTATCTATTCCTATTTTTAAGTCAAATTCATCTAAGAATAAATCTATATCTTTTAAGTCTACTCCAGAGTCATTCATATGACATGTGTCTAAACATACAAATACTTTTTTCTTTACTTCTTCATCAAGTAAATCAATTATTCCTTTCAAATCATCTATACTTGTTCCCACTTCTGTTCCTTTACCACTCATGTACTCAAGTAAAAGATTTACTCCATCAATATCTTTTAAAGCAGTATTTAACCCGTTTGCTATATTTTTGATACCCGTTACTCTATCTAAAGAAGTGTAACTCCCAGGATGAAGTACTATATTTCTAATATCTAGTTCTATACATCTATTTAATTCTTCTTTTAGAAAATTAATGTAGAATTCATATTTAGATGGATCAGTATTATTAGCTAAGTTAATTATGAAAGGAGCATGAACAATACATTTTGTTTTATCAAACCCATGTTCTTTCATTAGTTCATGTGCTTTAGCTGTTAATTCTTTATTAATAGGAAATCTAAGTGTACTTTGGTTACTTCCTGTATAAAACATAAATATATTTGCATTATAACTTATACTTTCTTCTACTACACCTAAAAGCCCTTTATCTTTTAGAAAACTTGTATGACTACCTATATATAACATTTTTTACCTCCAATACACTAATTATAACAAATTTTTATTGACTAAACTAGTATTTTGTGGTAAATTATAAAGGAAGTTTAAGGAGGCAAAAATGGCAAAAAATATATCAAATAGAAAAAATATGAGTGGTAACAATAGACCTTTTAGTTTAAAGGCTACTAGAAAAACTCAAAAAGTTAATTTACAAACTATCAAAGTAGATGGTAAAAAAGTAAGAATGACTGCTAAAGAAATTAGAAGTTTAGAAAAGTAAAAAATCTTCAAAAATGAAGATTTTTTTATTATGTTTACTTTGTAGTACTAAAGTAAAGTCTTATACACCCATACTAGAGGTTTCTGGAAGTGTTGAGCCTCCATCTATTACAATTCCTTGTCCAGTTATGTAAGAAGCTTCTGAGCTAGCTAAAAAGGCTGCTAGTTCTCCTACTTCAGTTGGATCTCCTAATCTTTTCATTGGAATAGCATTTTCTATACTTTCTATAACAGCATTAGGGTTTTCAGGATCACTTTCTTTACTCATATTTTTTACCATTGGAGTTAGTATATATCCTGGCATTATTGCATTTACTCTTATGCCATCTTTAGCAAGATCTGCTGCTAAACTTTTAGTAAAACCAAGAACTGCTGCTTTACTTGTAGCATAGGCTACTTCTCCAGGATCTGCTACCATCGGCCCAGTTACACTTGACATATTTACAATAGTTCCTTTTGTTTCTTTTAAGTATTTTAAACATGCTTTTGTAGTATTCCATACACCATTTATATTTATTCCAAAGTGTTTATTTCTTATTTCATCTGACATTTCTTCAAATGAACTTAATAAACATACACCAGCATTGTTTACTAAAATATCTATTTTACCAAATTCTATTACTGCTTTAGAAATAGCTTCTTCTACTTCTTCTTTGTCTCTTATATCAACTATAAATGGAAGAATATTATCACTTTTCATAGTTAATACTTCATCATCATAATCAAGAACCACTACTTTTGCACCATATTTAATAAAAGTGTCTGTTATTCCTCTTCCTATACCTTTAAAACCACCTGTTACTAAAGCTACTTTACCTTCTAATTTCATTTTAGTTTCCTCCTATAAATATTTTACTAAATATTTTAATATATTTCTATATAGATATTATTTACTTTACATTTATTTTTATTCTATAAATCTATCAGTCTATATCGACACTTTATATAAATTATGCTATTATATTAACTATAAAAGAGGTGTTATTATGAGAAATTTAACAACAGTTATTAGTATACAAGTTGATAAAAAAGACAAAGAGGCGGCAACCGACATTTTAAGTAAATTAGGGTTAAACATGAGTACCTATGTCAATATTGCAATAAAGCAGCTAATTAATAAAGATGGAGTACCTTTTGATATAGTAAATCCAAGGCCAAGTAAAGAATTATCAATGGCTTTAGAGGAAGGTGAAGATATATTAAACGGAAAAGTAAAAGCAAAAAGTTATACTAATATGTACGAAATGTTAAAGTATTATCATAAAAATAATATTTTAACTTTTCTTCTACTTTAGTAGGTTCTTCTTCTTTCTTTTCTTCTTTAAATTTAATTACATTAAATTTAAATAGAAATGCTAATGTAATAATAATTACTACAATTACACTAAATAAAATTAATAAACTCTTTTTCATACCACTCATTTAAATAACACATCCTCGTTTATCATTTTATCATAAATAATTTTATATAAAATGTAAACTCTTACAGAAAGTTTACAATTATTTTAAAAGATGTTTACAAATGCAAACATCTTTGTTTAAATATCCAACATGTACTATATCAGGACCTATTACACATTCTATCATTTTACAATAGTGTACGGGTCACTTGATGTACCACTACCAGAAACTAACACTGTGCCATTAAGTGCCATCATTGGAGAGTATCCAAACTCTGTTTCTGTTCTAAAGTTACCATTTCCAAGGGAAGTTGTAAAATAAAATCCTCCCCAATCTCTTGAATAAAATGGTGTAATAGCCCAGTTGGTTTGAGCTGGGTATAACCAATTTTTAGTATAGCAAGTTTCAGTATTTGCATATGCACTCATAAGTGTAGCTCTACTGCAGTCAGCTGTTACTACACCATAACCATAATCACTAGGATATATAATTCCAACACTTCCAACAAATGATGTCACCCCATTCGCACTTGGACCAGCAACAGTACCTCTTTCAGCATGATACATTGTTGCAACTGTTGCATTAGGATCACTTCTTGTACCCAAATACATTTTAAAATTAACTGTATGCAAATAATTAGAAATAGAATATACATTTGATAATGTAGAATACATTGTTGAATTTGGAAAATGGTTTTTACTATTAGCATCCAATGCCATTTTAGGATAATCCCCTTGTTCGTAATGTCTTCTTACTCTTATAACTTCCTCACCATTTTCACCATCAGAAAATATTCCTATTATCCTCCATAATTCTTTAGATTTAGACGTATCATTTGTCATGTATATATAATTGTTCGGACTGCTTCCTTGATATCTGTATCCATTTTCATTATATACACCATTTGTGTGATCTGTTGCATAAAATTTAATCATAGTTGCTAAAGAAGTTCCATTTTTCTTAAATGTAATTATACAGTTTTTACTTTCTGTTACATTACTTACTCTATAAGTTGTGCCATCTAGTGTACCTAAGCATGTATCTGACTCTAGTTCATTTAAGTAGCCTTCATCAGGCACAACAGTAAACTCTACACTTCCATTTGAACCAACACCTTGTGTAGTTGGTGCTTCTACTGTACCATTTATCGCTTTTAAACTAACTATATAACCATCTATAAAATTAATTGTACAATAGTCAGGAGCATTAACGCTTGTAAATAATATTCCTTTCCTGTCGTTATCCCATTCTGCAGTAGAACCATTCTTACATGTGACTCCTCCAACAACATAATTACTTAGTAATTCTTTATAAGTAAGTGTAGTATTTTCTCCACCTAAAGTATAAGCTAGTAAATTAACATCACTACCAGAACTTAATATATATGGATCACTTGCTGTTCCACTTCCTGTTACTTGTACATCACTATT
>USFF01000013.1 GCA_900553835.1 uncultured Mycoplasmatota bacterium | reverse complement strand
TGACATGGAACCATTATTTAAAATTATTACCATTAAAAGACATTAATGAAATTAATTATTATATTAATATTGTTATAAGAGACAATCTATCTTATAGAAAACTTGCAGAAAGAATAAAGAGTAATGAATATGGTAGGTTACCACTAGAGACAAAAATTAAATTAAAAGAAAGTAAAGGAGTAAAAGAAAAAGAAATGGTGCCTAGTACAATAGTTATACCATCTAATAAATTAAAAGAAGAAATAACAGAAAAGGTATTAGAAAATTTAATAATAGATAATATTAGCTTTGTAATGGAACAACTTGGAGAAGGCTACTGTTTTATTAAAAATCAATATAAGATAAATATTGGTAATAATAAAAATTATATAGATATACTTTTATTTAACTATAAGTTTAATAATTTTGTAGTCATAGAAATAAAAGCGAGAGAATTTAGAAAAGAAGATGTAGGACAAATACTCTTGTACATGAACTATATAGACAAAGAAGTTAAAAGTATTACTCAGGGTAATACTATGGGGATAATAATCACTAAAGAAGTAAATGAATTTGTAGTTAGATATGTTAATCATGATAACATTGCTATTTCAAGTATTATTTTAACAGGAGAAGTTAAGTAGTTATGGAAAAATTAGATTATAAAAAAATAAACGAATTTAGAACTTTAATTGGAAAAGTAGAAAATAGAACTTTAGATGATGAACAAGTAAATTCTATTGTAACAGGTGACAATTCTACTTTAGTAATTGCAGGTGCTGGAAGTGGTAAAACTACTACTATAGTAGGTAAAATAAAATATTTAATTTGTAAAGAACATGTTTCTCCAAATAAGGTACTAGTGCTTTCATTTACTAATTTATCTGCTAAAGAAATGAAAGAAAGAATAGAAAAAGAAATAAATGCTAGTATATATGTTTCTACCTTTCATAAGCTTGGCTTAGAAATTATTAAAGAAAGTACTGATTACGAAGTAGAAATTTTTACAGGAGATTTAAGGAGTATAATTATAACTTCTATAAACAAATTAATTAATAATAGTGAGTACTTAATTAAATTAATTAATTATTTAGTTAATACTTTAAACATTAAAAAGGGAATTAAAGATGAAATATTTAAATATAAAGAAGAAACTATTGTATCTTATTTTCTATATTTAAATAATATTATGTATGAATATACAAGTAATAGTTTTTATCTTATTACATATGACTTATTTATTAAGTGTAAGAAAAACTTTAACTTAGTTAAATTTATTTTATATTTGAAAAGTAATAATATAATTTTAACAAAAGTAAACTATAATTTAGTTTGGAAACTTTTTAATAAAAATAATAATATAATTTATAGTTTATCAGAATACTTCTGTACAGTGATTTCCTTAATTAAAAGTAATGATTTAAGTTTGGAAGAACTAGAGAGAGATAATAAAGATATTATATATTTAATTAAACCAATATATGAAGAATATAATAAATATTTAAAAGATAATAATTTAATAGATTTTAATGATATGATAAATTTAAGTACATATTTAGTTAATACTAACAAATATATTCACAACTATGATTATGTAATAGTAGATGAATTTCAAGATATTTCTAAGTCTAGATATAATCTATTAATAGCTTTAAGAAAACAAAAAGATTATAAACTATTTTGTGTTGGAGATGATTTTCAAAGTATTTATAGATTTAGTGGTAGTGATATCAGTTTAATAACTGAATTTGAAAAGTATTTTGGAAAAACAAAAATAAATAAAATAACTACTACCTATAGATTTCCTAATCTCTTAGCTAAAATAAGTGGCGAATTTATAATGAAGAATAAAAAACAAATAAAAAAAGAAATTAAAGGAATAGATAGTAATATATTTCCACTTGAAATTATAAATAATAGTGAACTTGAGAATAAACTTAAATCACTACCTTACTACAGTACTGTGTATTTTTTAGGTAGATATAGCACTGATATAGATTTAATTAAAGGTAACAAAGAGTTTTTAATAAACTATAGAAATAATAAAATAGAGATTATCTATGGTAAAAGGGTAGATTTAGATATAGAATTCTTAACAATACATAAATCCAAAGGTTTAGAAAGAGACTATACTTTTATTTTAAATAATAAAGAAAGAGGCAAAAGTTTTCCTAGTAAAATAATTAATGATAAGTTTATTAATTCACTTTTAGATAACAGTGATACTTTTCCATTTGCAGAAGAAAGAAGACTTTTTTATGTTGCTATCACAAGAGCAAAAATAAAGTGTTTTTTATTAGAAGAAAAAGAAAATAGCTCAAAGTTTTTAAAGGAACTTTATTGTTTAATTAAAAAATATGATATAATTAAGAAGAAGTAGGTGATAAAGTGGCAATTACAAAAACAGAATTTATAAACTATACAAGATGTAAAAGATATGCTAGTTTAGAGGAAGTTCATAAAGATAAATTAACTAGTGATATGACTATAGAAGAATACTTAAAAGAAGAAGAAAGTAGTGAATTTAAGGAACTAGTTAATTCAATGTTTGAAGAAACTGAAGACGGAGAAATTGATAAATTAGAAAAAATAGATATTCAACTTAATGCTATGATGCCCTATTACAAGGAAGTTGAACTAACTGCTGGTAAGGAAGTAGAAAGACTTTTTGGTGGAGAAACAATTTATTCAAGTGATACTTATAGACAAGAAAGTTTTGACTTTAGTTTAAATGGAATAAAGTATTTATGCTTTGTAGATATATATAATGAGTCTAATGATGAGATTAATATTATAGAAGTTAAAGCTACTACTAGTAGAAAATATAAAGTACTAGATTTTTCAATTGAAAAAGAGAAATATCCTTTATTTATTAAAACTGATAATTTCTATCATTTAAATAAAGATAGTGGCACTTCTAAAAACTATAGTTTAAAGTTAAATAAACTTCTCAATAGATTTACTGATGAAGGTAAATATATATTTGATTTATCAGTACAAAGATATTTTATTGAAGGTTATTTAAAAGAAAATAATATAAATAAAAAAGTTAATTATTATTTAGCTGTTTTAAATAATGAGTATGAATATGATGGTACTATGAAAGATGGAAAAAGAGTATTTAATCCTGATATATTTGGTAATACTATTATAGATTTTTATGAAATGAATGATATTACTTTAATGATGCAAAAAACTGTAGATATGGAAAGAATAAATTTAGAAAAATATATATTTGAAGGAGATGCATCTCCTTGTAAATTAAGTGCTGCATGCGCACTTAAAAAGAATACTGAATGTAAATTTAAACCTATATGTTTTAAATCTGTTCCTGAAAAAAATGCTAGTTTTAATTATAAAAGATTTGTTAGTTTTAAAGATTTAAATGGTATTAAATATGATAAATATGATTTAATAAATAATGGTTATTTAAAACTAGGAGATATCCCAGTAGAATGGCTTACTAGTCCAAATCATAAAGTACAGAGAGATTGTTATGATAATGATTATATTCATGTAAATAAAGAAAAAATAAAAGCAGGACTTGAAAGTTTAAGTTATCCAATATATCACTTAGACTTTGAAACTTTACCATGTCCAATACCTAGATTTAAAGGAGAACATCCTTATTATCAAAGTCCATTTGAATTTTCTCTTCATATAGAAACTTCCCCAGGTGTATGTGATAAAGAAAAGGATAACTATGTATTTTTAGCTAAAACACTCGAAGATGAAAGATTCGAAATGGTTAAAGAGTTAGTAGAAAGAATACCAATCCTTGAGACTGGAGGATGCATGCTTGCGCAGAATGTTACATTTGAAAAAGGAAGACTTAAAGAACTTGCTAATATGTTTCCTATGTATAAAAAAGAATTATTAGCAATTAGAGAAGCTGGAAGAGACTTACTTGAGATAATTGATAATAATAAAGAACTTTATAAAGAAAAAGGTTTTAGCGAAGAAGAGTGTGAAACAATGAACTATTATAATACTCTTCAAAGTGGTTCATTTTCTATTAAAAAGACATTACCTTTATTTACTGATTTAACTTATAAAGGTATGGAAGTAGGTAATGGTGTAGAAGCACTAGTACAGTATGCAAATTATAATAATATGACTACAGAGGAAAGAGAGAGAAAACAGCATGCCCTTGTTGAATATTGTAAACAAGATACATGGGCAATGGTTGAAATATTAAGAGGACTTCGCAAATTAGTAGATTAATGTAAATTTACTGTAAAAAAATTACAAAAAACTTGTATAAAAATTTATTAAATAGTATATTAGTAATGTAAGGGAGAGTGAAAGTATGATATACCCATCTATTGATAAATTACTAACTATAGTGGACTCTAAGTATAAACTAGTGCATATTGCAGCTAGAAGAGGTAAAGAAATTTTAGAAACTGGTCATTTACAAATGAAACCAAGTGAATACGTTTCTAAAAAAGAAATAGGAAGAAGTTTAGAAGAATTAGAGAAGGGATTAATCACATTAAAAGAATAATCTTTTTTTGTTATATTTAATGGAAATTTTAAAGTATAAAAAAATGCCAAGAGGCAGATATAAAATTACTACATCTAGTGGAGAAATTACTCTTTATGAAGATGTAATTATTAAAAATAACTTCCTATTAAAAAAAGAAATTGATTTACCATTTTTGGAAAAAATACTTGATGAAAATACATATTATGAAGCTTATGATTTAAGTTTAAGTTATATTGAAACTAAACTTAGAACTGAAAAGGAAATAAGTGACTACTTAGAGAAAAAAGGTTTTAACTATGATGTAATTAAACATGCAATAAATAAATTAAAAGAAATAGGTTTATTAAATGAAAAAAGTTATATTGAAGCATATACTAATGACAAGGTAAATTTAAGTAGTTATGGCCCTTTTAAAATCAAAAGAGACTTACTTAATCTTGGCCTTAAAGAAGAAGACATTGATAATTATTTATTTACTATTAAAGATGATGTTTGGAGTAATAAAATAGATAAGGTTATAAAAAAGAGAATGTCTTCTTTAAATGGGAAAAGTTTGCATATGATAAAAAATAAACTAAATATAGATCTTTTTAACCTTGGTTATGACAAAGATTTGATAAATAGTAAACTTAATTCTTTAGATTATAATGATACCGATAATATGAAAAAAGAAATGTCAAAAGCATATGATAAATATTCAAAAAAATATGAAGGAGAGGCTCTAAAAAAACAAATTAAAAATCATTTATATAAAAAAGGTTTTATAGTTAGTGATATTGATTATGAATAAAAATACTGAAGAATATTCTTCAGTATTTCTTTATTCATAAATCTTGTTATATTTTTTTTCTAAATCACTATCTGTAATCTTCATTTCATATTTTTCTCTTAAAGCTTTTAAAGCCTTTGCAGTAAATGAAGAGTCAGCACTTATTTTTTCGTTAGCAATTTTTTCTATTATACTATCTTTAACTTTATCAAGTTCAGGTTTAGAATCTTCTTTAGTTTTAAATATTATGTGATATCCATAACTAGACTTAACTGGTTCTTTAGTATACTTGTTTACTTCTAGTTTAATAGCTTCTTTTAGGAAGTTCTTATCATAACTACTTCTATCATTAAATGTAGGTAATACTCCACCTTTTTCGCTAGTTCCTTCATCATCACTATACTCTTTTGCTAAAGATTCAAAACTCTCTCCATTATCTAATTTCTTAATAATGTCTTTTGCTAAATTTAAAGCTTTTTCTTCTGCTTTTTTCTTTTCAGCATCTGTCATACTACTAGTAGCATTACTCTTAATTAGAATATGTTTTGCTGTTATATCTCCTGTAACATGATCTTTATAATAATCATTTATTTCTGTTTCAGAAACAATACTTTTAGCATAGTCAGTTGTATATAAGTTTCTTCTATATGATAAACTTAAGAAATCTCTAAATTCTTTTTCAGATGTTACACCAAAATAAGTACTTAAATTAGTAGTGAAATTATCTTTCCATTCATTTTTATATGTTTTAACATATTGTTCAATGTATGCTTTTTCAGAATCAGATGTTTCAGAATACTCTCTTTTTAAAAGTTCCTTATCAATAAGATTTATAACTACTTCTGTTCCATATTTTTCTTTTAAAGTATCATATAAAACTTCAGCACTAATCCCACCTTCTTTAAAAGTAACTACTGAAGATTTTCCATCTTCAAGTTTACTAGTTGCGCATCCTGTTAATAGAATTAAACTTAAAATACTAACAACAAATATTTTTTTCTTCATAAATAACCTCCAACAATAACTATTCTAGCAAAAAAAACAGCAAATTACAAGTAAGAGCACTCACACTTTTTAATTATTCGCTTATAATAAAAGTGTAAAGATAAAAAGGGGGAATGATTAAGTGAACTCATGTTGTGGAAATAACGGAATTTCTGGAGCAGCATTTGCTTTAGTACTGTTCATTTTATTAGTAATCATACTAGGTGCATTTATCTAGTTTAAGGAGGTGTTATAAATGAACTCATGTTGTAATTCAAATCCATGTGGAAATTCTTATGGAAATAGTTTCTTTATAATCTTAATTCTATTCATCTTACTAGCAATTATATTCGGAGCTTTTGTAGGTTGGTAGTAACCTAAAATAAAAGAAGAGTCAGTCTCTTCTTTTTATTTTACCCTTTTAAAATCTCATACATTTCTTCTACTGTTTTAGTAGGTTTTTCTTTATAATAAGGTATTAAATGCATGTGAAAATGTTTTATTTCTTGAGCTTTACCATTATTTTGAACTAATACTATACTTTCGGGGTTTAATTTTTCTTCTATTACTTTTTTATATTCTTTAGCCTTTAATATTATTTTTTTAAGTACTTCTTCATCAATATCACTTAAATCTACATAGTGTTCTTTAGGTAATATTAAAATATGTCCTGGGCTATTAGGAAAAGCATCCATTATTATTTTTAAAGTATTATCCTCAAAAAGTGTATAGCTATTTACCTCATTATTAATTATTTTACAAAATAAACATTCCATTTTTTTCCTCCTCACATAGTTTATTTTATTATAATTGATTTTAAATAATTATAAATCATTTAAATCAAGAATAAACATATTTTAATGTATAACTTTTTTCAATAATTCATAGAATAAATATTGACAAGATAGTGTCTTTTATGATATTATCTAGTCATGGAAGCAGAACGCTTCGGGGCACGTTGTATAGCGTGCGGTTAAAGATGGCATCAGTCATCTTTTTCTTTTGGAAAAACCTTAAATCCTTTCCCATTAAAATCTGGAAATCCTACAATTTTATTCTTTATTGTTTCAAATGATGGATTTGTTTTTTTATATTTAACATATTGATGTATAGGATAGGAAAATAAATCTGCTATTTCTAATCCAGCATATGTCGAAGAATGTCCACCATACCATTTCGGATTAAAGTATATGCCTACTATCTTATTTTGCAACTCTTTTGTGGTAATTTTATCTCTTCCTCTTTCAAATATAATTTCTCTGATATGACTTAATAACTTTCTATCATCAACTTTACCACGGGATTCTAGCATTATTATACCTTTTTTATTATTTTTAGTTGCATATATATATCGCTCAATTAAAAAATCAAAAGCATTTTCATAAATATTATTTGTATAACCCTTTTTTATAAAATTTTCTATATCTATGGTTATAGAAATAATTTTGCATTCTACATTTTCTAATATGTTACTTAAATCATTGATGAAACTGGGATAGTTTATAATTTTATCATTAAATGCTTTATCATGTCTTCTTATTTCTCTTGAATGTAAACAGACATATCTTGAATCATTAAAGTGTGTATCATTGTAATAACCATTCTCCCAAAATTTATTTTTAAGTTTCCTAATATCATTACGCATTTTGGAATAATTTCTTTTTTCAAATATACATCCGGTAACTGTAAAAAATTTTTCATCATCAGAAATTGGAATATTATTTGTTATTTTTTTATAAACTACTTGTTGCTTATCAACGCTATTGTTCTCATCAACAAACATTACATAATCAATGTCGTTACCCCAACTTTTAACTTTTTGGGGGTAATCGTACCATGTTTCTTCTCTTTTAACTTCTGTATTCATATTTATCCTTTCTTTTTTACTATTTTTCCCAATTTGGGTGTGAACACCAAAATTGTATTTTATATTTAATTTCTCTTATATAACAAACTAACAACTTAATTATATATTAAAAAATATTAATTATCAAGGGAATAAACATATACATTAATTAACAAATAACATAAAATAAAGTGGTGATAATATGAACATAGAAAAATATTTTCCAATGCTTAATAATGAACTTGTATATTTTGATAATGGAGCTACTACATTAAAACCTATAACAGTAATAAATAAAGAAGTGGAGTATTTAAGTACTTATACAGCTAATTCCCACAGGGGTGACTACAATAATAGTTTTAAAGTTGATGATGAAATAGATAATACCAGAAACCTAGTTAAAGAATTTATAAATGCTAAGAGAAAAGATGAAATTATTTTTACAAGTAATGCTACTGATAGTTTGAATTTAATCGTTAATGGGTACTTTAAATACTATTTAAAAGATGGAGATGAGGTAATACTTAACAAGGCAGAACATGCTTCTAATATTTTACCTTGGCTTATGCTTAAAAAAGAAAAAAATATTACTATTAAGTATGCTCATATGAATGAAGATTTTAATCTTACTTTAGAAAATATAAAAAAAGAAGTAACTTCTAAAACGAAAGTTATAGCATTAGCAGAAGTAACTAATGTAATTGGTGATGTAAGAGACATTGAAAGTATTACTAAATATGCTCATTCTAAAGGTATTTTAGTTGTAGTAGATGCATCTCAAAGTGCTCCTCATAAAAAAATAAATGTTACTAAAACAGATGTAGACTTTTTAGCCTTTTCAGCACACAAGATGCTTGGTCCTACTGGTGTTGGAGTTATGTATGCAAAATATGAGCTATTAGAGGAAATGAAGCCAGTTAAATATGGTGGGGGTATGAATGAAATATATAACGAAGAAGGATTAAAACTAGTGGAAATACCTTATAGATTTGAAGCAGGAACGCCTAATATAAGTGGTATAATTGCATTTAGTGAAGCTATTAAATTTTTAAATAATATTGGAATGGATAACATAGCATTAAAAGAAAAACATTTAAAAAAATATTTAATAACTGAACTTAAGAAAATACCTTATATTAAAATTTATAATGAAAAAATTTCTTCTGGTATAGTTCTCATAAATATAGATGGAATTACTTCTGGAGACTTAGGACTTTACTTAAACACTAAAAATATATGTGTTAGAAGTGGTAAACACTGTACTAAGATGCTTCAAGATGAAAGTGGTTTTTCTGATACAGTAAGAATTAGTTTATATTTTTATAACTCATATGAAGAAATAGACAAATTAATTTTAGCACTTAAAGATTATGATGCAATTTTAAAATTTTCTGAATAAAAATGTTGATAACTTACTATTCTTTAAAATTGAAACACTAAAAATTAATTAATTTTTAAAATTACTAGTTGTTTGTAGTTAATATTACTACAAACAATTTTTAATTTCTTTAAAAAACTCATTAAATATTTAAAATTGTGAGTTTGCTTTTATACTTTTAATTTTGTTATATTGAATGTGAAAGGAGGCGATTGCATGACCAATAGTGTTGTTTTAGTAGGAAGAATAACCCAAGATTTAACTATTCAAGAAACTGAAAACTCTAAAAGAACTTTTCTTATTCTTGCTGTTCCAAGAGAATTTAAAAATAGTGAAGGAGACTATGATACTGATTTTATCAAATGTACTTTATGGAATGGTGTCGCTATTAACACTAAGGAATATTGTAAAAAAGGTGATGTCATAGGTATAAAAGGAAGACTACAATCTGGTCAATATGAAAAAGATGGAGAAACAGTTTATACAATGGAAGTCATTGTAGATAAAGTTACTTTTTTAACTCCTAAAGACAAAACAATTGAAAAAGCAGAATAATATTTCTGCTACTGTACTTTCACTCACCCATCTTTACTATTCGAAATTTATTTGTTAAAATTATTACTATAAGGACAATTTAATTAAAGAGGTGAAAGTATGGTAGCAGAAGTATTAAATAAACTTAAAAACAACAAAAGATTAGCTAAAGAAGAGATAACTTATATGGTGGATAACTATATGAATGGTAATATATCTGATAAGGAAATGAGTGAGTTTCTTTTATTAGTTAAAGAAAAAGGTTTAACTTTTAAAGAGACATTTTATCTTACTTTAGCAATGGTAAATTCAGGGGAAGTTTTATCTCTTGATAAAATAAATAAAGTAGTAGTAGACAAACACTCGACTGGTGGGGTAGGAGATAAAGTAACGTTTCTTGTTTCTCCAATTGTTGCATCATTAAATTTGGGTGCACTTAAAATGAGTGGCAGAAGTCTAGGACTTACTGGGGGCACAATAGACAAATTAATGAGCATCCCTGGCTACAGGGTTAATATAAGTGATGAAGAACTTGTTAGAAATATAAATGATGTAGGTATTAGTGTAATAAGTCAGACTACTTCTCTTGCACCTGCTGATAAAAAAATATATGCTTTAAGAGATGAAATAGGCGCGGTAGATAGCATACCTTTAATTGCAAGTAGTATAATGAGTAAAAAAATAGCAAGTGGAGCCAAATACATAGTGATAGACTTAAAAGTAGGTAAAGGTGCTTTCATGAAAAATGAAAAAGATGCTAAAATTCTTGCAAAATATATGATCAAAATAGGTAAATATTTTAATAGAAAAGTGGTATGTATACTAACTGATATGAATAATCCACTAGGAACTAGTGTAGGTAATAGTTTAGAAGTAAAAGAGGCAGAAGACTTCTTTAATGGAAAAACAGATGAAAGACTATTTAAACTTGTACTAACTGTTTCTTCATATATGGTTAGTTTAGGTAAGAATATAAGTTTAAAAAAATCAAAAAAATTATGTTTAGAAGTACTTTTAAATGGAAAAGCAAGAGATAAATTTTATGAATGGATAAGTAATCAAGGTGGAGATATTAGTAAAATAAGTGTAGCTGAAAATGTTTTAGAAGTAAAGTCTATGGAAAGTGGATATGTTACTAATATAGATCCTTATATTATTTCTAAACTAGTACATGACATTGGTGCTGGAAGAGAGAAAAAAGAAGATGATATTGACTATACAGTTGGAGTAACTATAGAGAAAAAACTATATGACAAAGTACATAAAGGAGATACTTTATTAAAAGTATATTATAATAAGAAAAAAGTTAATGAAGAAGAAGTACTTAAAGCTTTTAAAATTGAAAGTATTTTAGAAAATAAAAAGGATATAATAATAAATGTAATTAAGTAAAGGAGCTTTATGAAAAAGATAATTACTTTTATATTAACCTTTTTTTTGTTTACATTAAGTCTTAATGCTATAGAAAATATTACTATTAATAATTATGACCTAGCACCAAGGTTTGATAAAGATATTAAAGTTTATAATGTTTATACTAGCATTAATACAGAAATTATTACTATTAACGTTGTACAAAATGAAGGGGAAACTATAACTGGAAATGGAAGTAAAAGTCTAAAAAAAGGTGTTAATAAGTTTGAAATTAATTCTTACTTAAATAATGAACTAGCTAAAACATATACTATTTTTGTTACCAGGGGAGAAGAAGCAGACTTAAAAGATGATGCTCATTTAGAAAGTGTTAGTATTAGTAATAAAGATATTGATTTTGAAAGTGATAAATTTATTTATTATATTGATAATACTAGTAATTTAGATATAGATTATAATCCAAGAAATACTAACTCATATGTTACTTTAAAAACAAATGTAACTAAAGAAACAGAAGAAATAACTATTAAAGTAGTAAGTGAAAATAAGAAAAATACTAATACTTATAAATTTATTGTAAAGAAAGATTTACAAAATGAAAAAAGTGATAGTAAAAAAAGTATATTTGATACTAAAAAGTTTGATGAAGTTGATTTAAAAATAATTAGAATTATAATTATTACTTTTATTTTAATAGTACTTGGTATTATATTTTACTTTATGTTCATAAAAAAAAGATCTAATAAAGACCTTTATATTTCACATAGTATTCTTCGTAAGTAATGTTTTCTGCTTTAATAAGTGAAGCTATTTCAACACCTACATACCTATAATGCCAAGGTTCATATTCATAACCTGTCATATATACTTTATTTTTAGGATATCTCATTATAAATCCATACTTATGAGCATTTTCATTTAACCATTTAAACTGAGGAGTATTTTCAAATGTCTCTTCTAGTGTACCATCAGTACTTAAATCCATTGCAAGTCCTGTTTGGTGTTCACTACTATTTGGTCTTGCAGAATATTTATCTGCTCTTTCTTGACCACGATTTTGTACATTTCTATTATATATTGCAGTTTGTAACTCTTCACTTCTATAACCACTTTGAAGTATTATTGAAAGTCCATCACTTCTCATATCCTTTACCATTTTGCTCATAGCATCAGCCGCTACTTTTTCCATTCTCTGTCCTTCAATATTTACTAAATTCTTAGGCTCTATTCCTGAAGGTAAAATATGATATTTATTTACTAACACTAGTGTATCATAAGGATTTTTAACTTCTCTAGTATGAGTATAGTATTTATAATCTAAACTTGCCCCAACATTTATAATAATTTCTTCAGTACTTAAGTCTTTATTTTTAGCCTTATAACTGTTATATCTATCTATATTTTCTATATGAAAATATTTAATTTTAGAATACTCTGCTAAATTATCATATTTCTTAACTATTTTATTTAAAGTAGTTTTATCTAAATTCTTGGATATTTCTTCTGCATCACTTTTAGTATATCCTAAATCAAGTAGTTTTTTCAACTCTGTTCTTTCCTCTTTCACTTCATTATTACCTTTATTATTTAATTTATTATATAAGTATAAACCAGCAAAAACAAATAATAAAATTATAATTATAAGTAATATTAAATTACCCCAGTGTACTTTAACTTTTTTCATAAACTTCGCCTCTGTATAATTATATCACAAAATAAAAATAAATATTAAAGAAAATAAAAAAACATTTAAAAATTTTACGAATTCTTTAATGTTTTTTTATTATTTTTTTCTTTCTTTAAATAATTACTAATTTCTTTTATAACATCCCTATAATTAGTTGATATTCCATTTGGGAATACTTCATTAAATAATTCTTTATCTACATTGTCTAAATTAATATAAATAGTAGAATATTCCATTGAAAGTATAATATCTTTTTTATTGGTAAAGTTCTTCATTATGTCATAATCAATTAAATTTTCACTAGGATATATATTTTTACAAATCAAATGCGCAATTAAATTTGTGCCTTTAAGCTTCATATTAAAGCCTAATTTTTCTAATAGCAAGAACACATCTAATTCTAAAGTTGATCTGTTTATTTTTAATATTTTTAATAATTCATATATATTTAAATATTTATTATTTATTTTATTATTTTCTAGTATTCTAAAATGATTTAATAAAGAAACATATAGATAACCCGAATTATTGATTAAATAGAATAATTTTTTATTATCCTCATCAAACCCATTTACTGATTCAATAATACATTCATTTAAGAAATTATTTAGAGTTGTAATATTTTCGTTTATATTATTAATTTCTTTTTTTAGAGTTTCTAGTTCTTCTAGAATATTTTCTCTTTGACCATTATAATATAAATTTAATTTTCTATTATAAAGATTTCTTAAATAATCTTTTCTTTCCATTGCTTTTATAAGTAAACCCTTATATTCTGAAATTACTCTTCCCATATTATTCATAACTTTTCCCCCTTCAAATGATTGATATTATACCATATTAGGTACACAAAAGTCAAATATAGTAATTAAAATTAGAATAAAGAATATCTTTTATTAGAGGTGTATATGAAAAAAATATTAATAATAATTATTTCTAGTTTTCTTTTTGTAAACATATTAAATGCAGAAGAGACTAAAATTAATTTATTAAGCGAAAGTGGAATTATCATGGAATCAACTACTGGTAAAGTATTATTTGAAAAAGATGCAGATACTCTAAGACCACCTGCTTCAATGACAAAAATAATGACAATGCTTTTAATTACAGAAGAAATAGAAAAAGGTAATATTTCTTTAAAAGATGTCGTTACTATAAGTGAAAGAGCCGCTAATATGGGTGGTAGTCAAATTTACTTAGAAAAAGGTAGTACTTCCACAGTAGAAGAACTTTTAACTACTATTGCAGTAGGATCCGCTAATGACTCAGCAGTTGCAATGGCAGAGAAAATAGGTGGAACTGTAGAAAATTTTGTTAGCATGATGAATAAACGTGCTAAAGAACTAGGAGCCACTAATACAACATTTAAAAATCCACATGGATTAGATGAAGAAGGACACTTAACTACTGCAAGAGATATGGCTTTAATAGCTAAAGAGTTAGTAAAACATGAAAGCATTATTAAACTTACAAGTACATATGAAACAACCATTACCCATCAAAATGGTAAAAGTTTATGGCTTGTAAACACTAATTCATTAATTAAATTCTATAGTGGATTAGATGGTCTTAAAACTGGATTTACTGATAAAGCTGGTTATTGCTTAACTGGTACAATGAAAAGAAATGATATGAGATTAATTACAGTAGTTATGAAAGCAGAAACTAAAGAAAATAGAAATACTGATACTATAAACATGATGGAATACGCATTTAGTATGTATAACAAAAAAACTCTTGTAAGTAGTGATAATTATTTAGGTAAAATATTTATTGACAATGCTAAACAAAGAACAATTAAATATTATTTAGAAAAAGATGTTAATATAATTGTTGATAAAAATACTAGGGAAGTTAACTATAAGTATGATATTGAACTAGATAATGTAAAGGCTCCTCTTAAAAAAGGCGATAAAATAGGAGTGCTTAAACTTCATTATAATGATGAAATAATAAATTATAATTTAATTATAAAAGAAGATGTAAAGAAAAGTGGTTTCTTTACAAGAATGAAAAATTATTTTAAAGATATATTAAGTGGAAAAGTGAATGTATTAAATAGTTAAAGATCTTTTAAAGATCTTTTTTATTGTAAAGTAGACATATTTATTAAAAAAAACAAATTATTTTTTTTAAATAAGTGATATTATAAAACTGGTGATTATAATGAAATGTGTAGAATTAGTTGATTTTAAAAAATTAGAATTAAATGAAATAGAAATACCAAGTAATGAAGAGAAGGTTATATTTAAAGTAAATTCTTGTGGTATATGTGGTTCTGACTTGCATTACTTTGAAGTAGGTAATCCTAAAGGATTAGTAATGGGTCATGAGTTCTCGGGTACTGTAGTTAATCCAGGTAAAAGTGATTTTAAAGTTGGAGATAGAATTACTGCCCTGCCAATAAGTCCATGTGGTAAATGTGATGCATGTAAAAGCGGTAATGTTCAGTACTGCTCAGAAACCTGGCTTAATGCTTCAGGACTATCGCTAAATAATAGTGGTGCCTATGCTGAATATAGTAGCTGTTTTCCTAGCATGGCAAGACTTTTACCGAAAGAGGTAAGCGATGAAGAAGCGGCAATGGTTGAACCATCTGCCGTAAGTTTACATGGAGTCAAACTGGCTGATATTAAAGTAGGAGATAAAGTTTGTATAATTGGGGCAGGTATAATTGGCCTTATGGCTGCAGAATTTGCAAAAATGGAAGGAGCAACTTATGTTGCATTACTTGAAGCTAACCCATTAAGAGGTAAAAAAGCACTTTCTTATGGTTTTGTTGATGAGTATTATGATGCACTAGATGAAAAAAACATAGCTTTATTAAAAGGAAAAACAGGTGGCTTTGATAAAGTAATTGAGTGCTGTGGTAATTCAGCTGCTGTTAGTGAAGCAATAAATATAACAAAAAATGGTGGAGAAATAATATTAGTAGGTGTTTCACTAATGCCAATTACTATCCCATCAGTAGTAGCTGTTATGGGAGAAATTACAATGAAAGGTGCTATTGCATATAGTGAATTTGATTTTGACAAAGTAATTGAACTTATAAAAAACAAAAATATTAATGTAACTAAATATATTGATAAAATAGTACCTTTAGAAGAAGTACAAAACTCATTTTTAGATTTATCAAGTGGTAAAACAGATAATGTTAAAATAATAGTAAAACCTAATAAATAGTAAAGCATTTGCCTTTACTATTTTTTTAATTGTTCATATTATATATTAGAAAGGACAAGAAAAATGAAAAATGTATATAATAAAATAGTTGATAGAATTAAAAGTATTAAAATAATTAAAAAATAGAAAGGAGTCTATAATGAATAACTCTTATAGAAAAGCTTACTGTAAAATAAAAAAATATAATGAGAATAGATTAAATTCTAATATATGTTCAATAGTAGGCCCAACCGGGCCTGCAGGAATGGGAAGTATTACTATAGGTAATACTACTACAGGTAATCCAGGTACTAATGCAGTTGTTACTAATACAGGAACAAGTCAAGATGCAATTCTAAACTTTACTATTCCAAGAGGAGCAACTGCCCGATGTAATAAATCATCTATATATATTTTTAAATGGTAAAGTTCCATATTATTTTAATATCCCTTGAATTTGTTGTTTCATCATAGCTTCCTATGAGAATTTTATCAATAAAATCTTCAACAATTTCAATAGATAATTCTTCTATATGTCTGTACTTTTTAAAGATATTCTTTTTAGTTTTTACCGTTTCTTTTTTTGCTAGTGTAGATGATATTTCTTTCTTCACTATTTTTTGTCGTTCTTCTAACTTTTCGTTATCATCTTTATACTTATTCATTAATATTAAAAACTCTTTTTCTGGAAGTATCCCATTTGTACGATCTTCATATAGCTTTTGAAAATATGTACTTTTACCTTGTAATTCCTTATTAATACTTTGTAATTCTTTTTCTAATGAATTTAATTTATCTTTGTATAAATCTTGTTCTATTACTTCGTTTTGCATTTCTTTAAGATCATCTTCTTCATAAAATTTCTTTAACATTTCATTCATTTTTTCTAGTATGAATTGATGTAGTTGATCTTCTCTAATAGAAGCTTTATTATCACAATTAGACCAGTTTGTCTTTTTATCTTTACAACATAAATATCCAGTACCGTCAGATCTACGATTACCTGTTTTGGTAAATATTTGATTGCAATTAGAACAATACACTTTATTACATAGTGGGTGTACTGTACCACCTTTGCAACTTCTAGCGGTATTTTCTAATCTTTCTTGAACTGTGTACCATATATCTTTAGCAATGATTGGCTCGTGTGTATTATCCTTTCTAATTCTTGTTTCATCATCATTCCATACCACCGTGTGATTTTTGTAGCTAACTGTTGTTGATTTGAATTGTACCATATTACCTATATAAACTTCATCAGTAAGTAATGTTCTAATAGTAGAACTAGACCACTTAAACTTTTTTCTTATATTATGAATAAAGTCTGATTTTTTTATTTCATCTGTTGCTTTACCACAGATATTTATATAATAATCTTCGTGTTCTCTGTTTTCTTTTAGAGTAATTTCAAACTGATAATTAATAGTGTGAGTACGATCAAGTTCTTTGGTATATGAAATAATCACTTTAGCTGTCTTTGGTATAACATCATTTTCATTTAATAAAATACAATCATCTATATTAAAGTTATTAATATCAATATTATCATTTTCACTATAATATATTTTTGTTCTATTATTAGTGTATTTCTTTAATACAATATCACATTTATTATTAAAGCTTTTCATATCAGTAGTTATGTAATTAAAACTTACTAAATCTTTTAAGATATATTCTTCCTTATTAGTAAAACTTACATCTAACATATAAGTACCAGTTTTCTCAATATATCCATAATTTACATAATCCTTAATTACTGGTATTTTCAATTTACTACCATTAAGTAATTTGTATTCATAAGGACTTAATATTTTATCTTCATTTAATCTTCTTGCGATTTTATCAAGTCCAGTTCCTGACAAATACTCATCATAAATTCTTTTAATAACTTCAGCGGATATAGGATCAATTATTAAATGATTTTTATTTTCTGGATCTTTCATATAACCATAAGTTGCAAAACTTGAAGTAAGTTGACCGTCTTTTCTTTTTGACTTTAATGTTTCACGAATATTTAAAGATGTATCTTCTAAATACCATTGATCCGTTAATCCTAGAATTTGACTTGTCTTTTTAGTTTCTTTTCTAGCATTATCAATTCTATCAACTACTGTTATAAATCTTACATTCCATTCGTGAAATAAGTTATGAACGTACTTTTCTACAAGTTCCATATCACGAGCAAATCTAGCTTGCGTTTTGCATAAAACAATATCAACATTACCGTTTTTACATTCTTCAATCATTCTGTTAAAATCAGGCCTTGTAGCGTCAGATCCAGACCAATCATCATCATTATAAACACCAACAACTTCCCAGCCTTGTTCTTCAGCATAATCCCTTAACATTATTTCTTGATTCTTAATACTTTGTGATAATTCTTCTTTTGATAGTTTGTTTTTATCTTCATCAGATAATCTTAAATATAACACCACCCTTATAATAGTTTTAATAGTTTGTAATATACTCATAAAAATAACACTTCCTTTTTGATTATTTTTAATCGTAATTCCAAGCTAACTAAATTATAACGCGCTTTATTCATTTATACAGCCCCCTAAAGAGCGATTTTCCAATCTTCTTATATAATTAAAATATTTTTTATTAAATATATTTTTCAAATCTTCTTTAGTGGGGTTTTCTATATTAGTGATAAATTCTTCACTATAATTGAATTTTGTATAATTAATTTTTTTCCCTTTTTTATTCTTTTTTTCTTCCAAATTAAACCCCCTTAATATAAATAAAAAAAACTATAATTAATAGTTCCTAATTTAACTTATGAGATAAAATTAAATTTGATAACTAAATCATAGTTTTAATATTGTTTATATATTATTATCATAATGATAATTTAATTTATTAAATAAATCATTATATTTTAAAAATAAATCAAAATAATCTTTCTTATGAAATTTTTGATTATTTTTATATCTTTTATCAACTTTATTTTTCAATGTTTCTATATTGTTATTACAATTATCATACATTAAAATTATTTGTACCAGATAGTTTTCGTCATCATCAATAACAACTTCAAGTTTATTAATTAAATCAAATGTACCATTTTTACTTTGAAGTTTTTTAACTATGTCGTTAATTGCTTTTTCTTTATCACTTTTTAAAAAGCAAAACATAGTTCCATTGATATAGTATTCATTTAGTATTTCAACAACAGCATTTGTCTTTTCATCACTTCTTATTTTTTCTTTTTCAATAAATGTTTTAATATTAAACATATTTGAATAATCATTTACAAAATCATAATACATAGTAGCTAGTTCCATATTTTCATCACTCACTTTCTTATTTTTTAAATACAAATGGATTGTCTTGTAAAACTATAACATCATATTTTAACTCTAATAACTTTATTGCTTTTTCATAAATAGTTTTTACTTGAATAGGTTTTAATTCTCTAATTCCCGGTAGTTCTTTCAAAACATCAGCTTTACTAATATTATCATATACGTATTCATATCTTAATAGTATTAATTCGCATAAAGTATCAGCATAAATTGCATTTATTTTTAGTTCTTTAGATTTGTTATAGTATTTATCCCAAGGATCTTTTTTCATATCAACACCGCCTTACAAAAAAATTATAACGCGCTATAAATATGTTTGTCAGCGCCTAAAGTGATAAATTATAATCTTCATATAACCCAAGAGGTATGTACTCAAAGTTTTTCTTCTCAATACTAAAAAACTTATTAAAGTTATTAATAAATTTTCTTCCTTTTGATGATATTAATTTAAAAGATTTTTCAACATCATTAAAATCTGTTTTTTTATACCAATCATATAAATCAAATTTATCATCAAAGTCTGTATCTATTCCTATACCTTTACAAATAGAATATTTTAAAAGTTCTTTCTCAAAATCATTATTTGCATTATCTGATGTATAAATATCTAGCATAGATAAAACTTTAATTCTATCATTGATACCTTTTTTCAAATTAATAGTTTTATTATCTTTATCATAATCAAATTTATTTTTTAAATTATTACAATAGTTAATTTTATATCCATCAGCATATAGTGCTTTTACAAAAGAATTATATATATCTTGATAATCAAAAAGAAGTAATGCAGGTAATTCTAAACTTTTATAATCTTTTTGTTCCATAGTAGTATCTTTACAATCATATAGTTCTATAATATTCATTCCTTTTAGTTCTGTATGATCTAATGTAATACTTTTATCATTAGGATTATTAAGTTTTTCTTTTTCTTCATCAGTTAGTGAAGTATAAGGTAATATTTCTTCTTTATCATCATTTTTAACTTTTACAAATACATCATTATCTGGTGATAGTATATTAATCTTTTTAGCATTATTCAAAATAGTAAATCCATTTTTCTTAAATTTATTTTCAGTACCAAGATCCAAGAAAAAAGGATATTGATAATCAATTAATAAAGTATTAAAAAAAGAATAATCACTATATAGCACAATGGTATCAATTAATCTTTTAAAATCATTATGACTATGGTAATTATTCAAAATACTTTTTTCTATATTTAAAGTAGTATCTTTAATTTTTTCAAAGTCTTTTTTTGATGTATATTCTTTAATCAAATTAAGACTATTAATTATGTCTATAATTTCAACCCCCTTTAAAAGTATAAAAAAAAGACTAACTTTTGCTAGTCAATTTATCATACTTATTTTTTAAATTATTTATATTTTTATCAACATCAATTATCATTTTAT
>USFF01000012.1 GCA_900553835.1 uncultured Mycoplasmatota bacterium | reverse complement strand
CTAGTGGAAATGGAGCACCTGAAACACCATACGAAATAAGTACTACAAGTGGATGCTGATAGAACAGAAAGTCCTTACGAAATAGTTTATAACTAGGTGCAATATAAAGTACTAAATAAAATACTTGCATATATGTAATAATTGTTGTATAATTATAGTTACTTGAAGGAGTGGCATAAAAGGCCACTCTTTAATTTGAATATGGGAGGGAAAAATGAAAGAAAAAATTATTGATGCTGTTAAAGGACCGCTTGAAGAAATTAATGTAAGAGTTTATGATATTTCTTTAGAAAAAGAAGATAATGTAGATACACTTTTCATAAAATTAGATAGTGATCAAGTGGTTGATACTGATTTATGTGAAAAAGCATCTAAGATAATTAGTCCAATTATTGATGGATTAGATTTAGGACTAGAAGATTATGTATTAGATATTTGTAGTAAGGGAGAGTATGATGAATAATAAAGAATTTAAAGCTGCTTTTGATTATTTAGTTAAAGAAAAAGGCTTAAGTGAAGAATTAATTAAGGAAACAATGAGTAATGCTTTTGCAGCTGCTTATAAGAAAAACTTTGGAGAAGATGCTGATGTTAGATGTGAAATAAATACTGAAAATGGTATTATTAAAATCTTTAAGAGAATGACTGTTGTTGAAGAGTTAGAAAACCCTGATGCAGAGTTAACTTTAGAAGAAGCACAGGAAGAACATCCAGATGCTAAAATTGGAGACTTTTATGAAACTGAAGTTACACCAGAAGATTTTGGACGTGTTGCAATAAGTGTTGCTAAACAAGTAGTACTTCAAAAGATAAGAGAAGCTGAAAGAAATCAAATAATGGAAGAGTTTAAAGATAAACAAGATGAATTAATGATAGGCTTTTTAGCTATGGAAGATGCTAGAAACTATTATGTTGATTTAGGTAAAGCAAGAGGACTTTTACCAAAAAGTGAACTTATTCCTGGAGAAACTCTTAAAATGGGAGATAGTGTTAAAGTTTATATTACTAAAATAGAAGAAACACCAAAAGGACCATCTATTAGATTAAGTAGAAAACACTATGGATTTGTTAAAAGACTTTTTGAAAGTGAAATACCTGAATTTGCTGATGGAACACTAGTAATGCATGGTGTTGCTAGAGAAGCTGGAGTAAGAAGTAAAGTTGCAGTAGAAAGTACTAACCCTAAAGTAGATGCTATAGGAAGTTGTATTGGAGAAAAAGGAGCCCGTATTGCTAATATAATTAAAGCATTAAATGGAGAAAAAGTCGATTTAGTACTTTATAGTGATATTCCTGAAGAATTTATTGCTAATGCACTTAGTCCTGCTAAGGATTTAAATGTTACTATAACAGATGAAAAGAATAAAGAAGCGCTAGCAATCGCGGATGAAGAAAATTTAAGTCTTGCTATTGGTAAGAAAGGTATAAATATTAAACTTGCTAGTAAACTTACTAAATATATTATTAAAATCAAGACTTTAAATGAAATTAATGAAGAGATTAATAAGTAGGTGTTTTTATGAAAGTAAAGAAAGTACCTTTAAGAACATGTGTTGTAACTAAAGAAAAATTAGAAAAGAAAGATTTATTTAGAGTACTCAGAACTCCAGAAGGGAATGTTATAGTAGACGATACAAATAAAGCTAATGGAAGAGGAGCATATATAAAGAAAGATTTAGATGCTATTTTAAAAGCAGAAAAATCTAAAATACTTGATAGACATTTAATGGTAAATGTTCCAAAAAAGGTATATGAAGAATTAAAATCAAGATTATAGAAAGGAAGGGTTTTATGACAGTAGAAGAATATGCTATTGATGTAAAGGTAAACTTAAATAGTGTGCTTGATAAATGTAAAGAACTTGGTATTAATGTAAGTACCAAAGATGATTTTCTAAGTGATGATGATATTATTTTACTAGATAATAGTATAAATAATGAAGAAAGTTATCTAAGTGAAGAACTTGAAAGTAAGTTTGATTTTGAAGACAGAGCAGAGAATTTACTTGGGGATCATATTGATGAAGGAAAACAAAAGAAAGTTAAATTAAAGAAAAAAGATAGCACTAAAGAAAACGAAAATTTTAAGAAGGAAAAGAAAAATATTTACAAGAATAAAACTAAACTTCAAAGTAATAGTGAAGTATCTGATAACATTGCCATTTATAAAGATGGTATGACTGTTAAAGAACTTGCAAGTAGTTTGTGTGTTAAGGATACTGATTTAGTTAAGAAGTTATTTGATTTAGGTTTGATGATTAATGTAAACTCTAGTATCTCATTTGAAGATGCAGAACTTGTGAGTTTAGAATTTAATAAAGAACTTAAAAAAGATAAAGCAGTTGATATTAGTAATTTTGAAGAATATGAAATTATCGATAAAGAAGAAGATTTAGTTGTTAGACCTCCAGTAGTTACTATAATGGGGCATGTAGATCATGGTAAAACAAGTTTACTTGATTATATTAGAAAAAGTCATGTTGTAAGCGGAGAAGCTGGTGGTATAACGCAAGCTATAGGTGCTTATCAAGTAGAGATAAATGGTAATTTAATTACATTTATTGATACTCCTGGACATGCTGCATTTACAGAAATGCGTGCAAGAGGTGCTAAAATAACTGATATAGTTGTTATTATTGTAGCAGCTGATGATGGTGTTATGCCTCAAACTAAGGAAGCAATAGATCATGCTAAAAGTGCTGGTGTTCCTATAATAGTTGCTATTAATAAGATAGATAAAGGAATTGGTAATATTGATAAGATTATGAGTGAAATGAGTGAATATGGTTTGACTCCTGAAGAATGGGGAGGAGACACTATATTTGTTAAATTATCTGCTCATACTGGAGAAAACGTAAGTTTACTTCTTGAAAATATAATCGCGCTTGCAGAAATGGAAGAATTAAAAGCAAATCCTAATAGATATGCAGTTGGTACAGTAATAGAAAGTTCACTTGATAAAAATAAAGGTGTTACTACTACACTTCTTATTAATAATGGTACTCTAAGACTTGGAGATCCAATTGTATGTGGAAGTGCTTTTGGTAAAGTAAGAACACTTAAAAACAGTAATGGAAACGATTTAACAAGTGCATCTCCCAGTACACCAGTAGAAATAACTGGACTTAATAAAGTTCCAGTAGCTGGAGATAAATTCATGGCATTTGAAAGTGAAAAAATTGCAAGAAGTGTTGCTGAAAAGAGAGAAGTTCTTGAAAAAGAAAGAAAATTTGTTAAAAAAGCAGTAAGTTTAGATGAACTTTTTGAAAGAGTTAAAGAAGGACATAAAGAAATAAATATAGTTCTTAAAACTGATTCTAAAGGATCAGAAGAAGCAGTTAAAAACGCTTTAGAAAAGATAGATGTTGAAGGAGTAAAAGTTTCTGTTATAAGAAGTGGAGTTGGTACTATTACTGAAAGTGATATAGTACTTGCAAGTGCATCTAATGCTATTATAATAGGATTTAATGTAGTGCCTTCTAGTAAAACTAAAGAAGCAGCTAAAAATTATAATGTAGACATAAGATTATATAACATTATTTATAAAGTTGTAGAAGAAATAGAAGCTGCTATGAAAGGTATGTTAGATCCTGAATTTGAAGAAGTAGTTACTGGAGAAGCAGAAATTAGACAAATATTTAAATTCTCTAAAGTTGGTAATATTGCAGGAGTACATGTTACAAGCGGAATTATTAAAGCAGGAAGTGAAGCCAGATTAATAAGAGATGGAGTAGTAATAACTACTACTAAAATAGCAACTCTTCAAAGAGAAAAAGATAGTGCTAAAGAAGTTAAATCAGGCTTTGACTGTGGTCTTACACTTGAAAATTATTCTGATATTAAAGTAGGAGATACTGTAGAAACTTTTGAATTAAAGGTGGTTAAGAAATAATGAAACTTAAAGGAGAAAGAGTAGCTTCAGATTTAATTAGAGAGTTAAGCAATATTCTTCTAACTGAAGTTAAGGATGAAGATTTACAAAGAGTAACTATCACTTATGCAACTGTTACTAATGATTTATCAAGTGCTAAAGTATATTTTACTACTTTAGATGATGATAAGCGTGATAAAGTAGTGAGAGATATGAAAAATGCTAGTAGTTACTTTAGAAGTAGTTTAGCAGGAAGACTTAATATAAGACATATTCCAGAGTTACATTTTATATATGATGAATCTATTGAATATGGAAGTAGAATTGAAAAAATAATAGAGAAGATTAATGAAGAAAATTAACTCTTCTTTTTTTCTTCTATTTTTGATACAATATATCTAGGAGTTTTTATGAAGTATATAACTAACTATGAGATAAAATTTATAAATAATAAACCTATTATCATAATAAATTATAGTGATAATTCTTTTGATATGAAAGAATTATCAAATGATATATTTAATCAAGTTATAAATGAACTAAATAATAATATAAAACTTATTGATAGAGAATATATTACTAAGAATTTAAAAGGTAATAATTTATTAAAAGCTGGTTTAGTATGTCTAGGTTTATCTAGTTCTAGTCCATTTATATTTGTTATGTCTAACTATAATACTTCATTATTTGCATCTATTAATATACTTGGTTTTTTATATTACTTTTATAGTGTACATAAGTCTGACTTAAAATATGCTGATTATTTAAAGTATGATTTATATTTAAAACATATAGATATTTTAAATAATTTAGATGAAGAAAGTATTAAAAATATAAGTCTTAATTCATTAGTAGTACTTTCTAAAAGGCTTAAACTAATTAAAAAAGTTAACCTTTATAACAAAGATATTTATTTGCCTATAATAGATGCAAGCATTGTAAATAAGTTAAATTTAAAAGATATAGAAAAAATAATAGATAATAGTAGAAAAAAGAAATTAGTAAAAAAATATAATTAGTTAATAATATAGAAAGGAGAGACTATGATAAAGGAAAAACTTCTTTTAGTACCTAAATTACCTGGTTGTTATTTAATGAAAAATAAAAGTGGAACTATTATATATGTTGGTAAAGCTAAAATACTTAAAAATAGACTTAATAGTTATTTTAATAGAGAACATACAGGTAAGACTAAGTTACTAGTTAGTGAAATTGCTGATTTTGATTATATAGTTACTTCTAGTGAACTAGAAGCTTTTATTCTTGAAATGAATTTAATTAAAAAACATGATCCACATTATAACATACTTCTTAAAGATGATAAGAGTTATCCTTATATTGAATTTAAATGTGATAAATATCCTACTTTAACTGTTGAAAGAGAAATAAATATTAATAAAAAAAATAAACTCTTATTTGGACCTTATCCTAACAGCACAGCAGCTAGAAGACTAGTTAATTTAATTAATAGGCTTTATCCTCTTAAGAAATGTGATAAGATGCCTAAAAAAGTATGCTTATATTACCATATAGGAGAATGTCTTGGATACTGTGAATATAAGAATTTAGATGTAACAAGTCTAAATAATGAAATACTTTCCATACTAAACGGGCATGATGAAGTTTTAATAAATAAAATTAAAGAAAAGATTAAAATAAATTCAGATAATTTAAATTATGAAGTAGCTCTTGATTTAAAAAAAGAACTTGATTACATAAGCGTTGTTTTTGAAAAACAAAAAGTAGAACTTAATGATGGAATTAATAGAGATATTTTTAACTATTATATAGGTAATGGATATATTAGTATAGTAGTATTTTTTATTAGAAATGGTAAACTTTTAGGAGATAAAAAGAATATATTTCCTCTTATAGATGATGAAAAAGAAACTCTTGAATATTATATTGTTAATTTTTATTCTAGGAAGAATATCTTACCTAAAGAGTTAATCGTACCTGACACTGTAGACACTGATTTATTAAGTACTTTACTTGAAGTTAAAGTAGTAAATACTTTTAAAGGTAAAAAGAAACATTTATTTGATCTAGCAAGAACTAATGCTGAGATAAATTTTAAAAATAATTTAGAACTTATTTATAAAGATGAAGATAGAACTATAAATGCACTTAAGAGTTTAGGAGATATTTTAAATATACCAGACTTGAGTGTAATAGAAGCATTTGATAACTCTAATTTATTTGGATCCTATACTGTAAGCGCAATGGTGACATTTATAGATGGTAAACCTAGTAAGAATGACTATAGAAAATTTAAAATATCTACTGATAAAAATGATGATGTTGGATCTATGAAAGAAGTTATTTATAGAAGATACCAAAGCGTGCTTTTAAATAAAACTAGAAAGCCTGATTTAATACTAGTAGATGGTGGAGTTAACCAAATAAACGCTTGTAAGGAAGTCTTAAGTAGTTTAAACTTATATATTAAAGTATGCGGTTTAATGAAAGATGATAAACATACTTTAAGTAAACTAGTAGATGGAGACTCGCTAAAAGAGTATAACATTGATAGAAAAAGTAATGTGTTTTATCTTCTAACTAGAATAAGTGATGAAGTACATAGATTTACTATTAATTATCATAGACAGATTAGAAGTAAAGGGTCTATTGAAAGTGTACTTGATAAAGTAAATGGAATAGGACCAGCTAGAAGAAAAGAACTTTTAAAAAAGTATGGAAGTATTAAAAAAATACGTGAAGCAAGCTTAGAAAAACTAAACGAGATACTTCCTCAAAGTGTTGCTAAAGAGTTATTAGACTTTTTAAAGATGGGAAGTGAAAAGAATGATTAAAGAAGTAGAAAGTTATCTAACAGAAGATTATATTTATTTACCATTTAATAATATTAATGAAATTAATTTAAAGAGTGAGAATGTTTTAAAAGGAGATAAACTAGTAGACTATAGTCCTGTATCTGGCACTGTTAAAGGCACTACTAAGATTAATAGTACTAATAATGTAGTAAATACTATTGTAATAGAAAATAACTTTAAAGATGAACATAAAAGTTTAATTCAAAATGAGAATATTTATAAACTAGATAAACCCTATATAAATAGTGTTATTAATTTAGATAAAGATATTTATATAAATATTAATAATAATCTAAAATATGATGTTAAAGACTCTTACTTACTTAAAGATAATGTTAAAGTTATATTAGAAACTATTAATTTACTAACTGAAACTTATAATATAAAAGCATATATTAATTTAAATAAGAAAGATATTACTACTTTTGAAACTCTATTTAATTATATAAATGCTTATCCAAATATAAATATAGTATTTAATAAAAACTATAAAGAATATTTTAATTTATATGATGTTTTAGATATATATAATAAACTAAAAAATAGATTAGCAAGGGACTATATATATCTAAGTATAGTTACTAATGAAGTAAAAGTAATTAAAATTAAAAAGTATTCTAATTTAAAAGAAATTCTTTCTATTTTAGGAATAAATGGAGAAACTATTTATATAAATGGTAAATTAAAAATAAACGAGCTAGACTTTCTTTTAGATGAAAGTGTTAGCTTTATAGTTATAAAGGATAGTAAACAAGTATGATTTATGTTTTATATGGAGAAAATGATATTTTAATAGATAAGTATATAAAAAATATTATAAAAGAAAATAATATAACTGATAAAATAGTATATGACTATGACACTACTTCAATTGAAGATATAGTAACAGAATGTGCTTACAACAGTTTATTTAATGATAAGAAGTTAGTAGTGGTAAATAACTCTATTTTCTTAACTGGTAAAGGCTCTTTAGAAAGTGAACTATTTACTAACTATATACATAGTGTAAACCCTAATACATATTTAGTTTTAAAAGTAAATAGTGATAAACTTGATGAGAGAAAGAAAATAGTTAAAGAATTAAAAGAAGTAAGTGTAGTTAAATGTTTTTCTTTAATAGGTGAAAAAGATATTATTTCTTATGCTAAGAGTTACTTTGAAAGTAATAATAAGAAAATAGATTATGATGCTTTAAGAGAGATATCCCTAAGGATAAACTCAAATACTAAGGTTTTAGATAGTGAGTTAAATAAACTACTAATATATAAAATTAATAGTGATAATATTAACTTAGATGATGTTAAAAAAGTTATAACTAAATATGAAGAGGAAGGTAATATTTTTAAACTAGTAAATGCTGTTATAAATAAAGATAAAGCTAGTATTTTTAATCTTTATAAAGATTTAATAGAAAATAAAGAAGAACCTCAAGTAATTATATCTTTACTTGAGAGTAATATAAGATTAATTTTATGTACTAAAATATTATTAGAAGAAGGATATACTAAAGAAAAAATTGTAGCACATTTAAAAGAACATCCTTATAGAGTAGGCCTTTCTATTAACTCTTCTAGAAATATAAGTTTAAATGAACTTGTTAAAATGCTTAAAAATTTAAGTATTTTAGACTATGAAATTAAAACCGGAGTAGTAGATAGATTTAAAGGTTTAGAAGCATATTTTATTAATTTATAAAGAATATTAAAATATAAAAAATAATATTCTTTTTTTAGTTTAAAAATACTAGACAAGAAGAGAAAAAAACATTATAATAATTAATCAAATGGGAGGGATAAACATGATTAAAAGTAATTTACCTGTAATCTTACTAAAAAATCTTGTATTACTCCCTCTTGGAGAAGCTAGAATTGATTTAAATAATAGTTTAAGTAAAAAAATAATTGAACTTTCTAAGAATAAATATGATAATAAAATTCTAGTAGTAACTCCAATTAATCATTTAGAAGAAAAACCTGATACTAGTGACTTACCTAATCTAGGAGTAGAAGCTACTATTAAGAGTAAAATAGATTTACCTAGTGGTAATACTAGAATAGTTTTAAGTGGAATTAAAAGAGTTAAAGTACTAAAATATAGTTATTATAAAAGTGATAATAATATTTTAATAAGTGAAATTATTAGTTTTCCGGCAACAACATATAATGAAACTTTAGAAGTTGCTTTAACTAGAAAGTTAATAGAAGTAATAAAAAAATACATAAAGATAAATCCTTATGCATCTAACTCTATATTAAATAAAATTAAAGATATAACTGATTTAGAAGTTCTAACTGATATAACTGCTAATTTTATGCCTATATCTGCTGATAAGAAATTAAAGTTAATGTTTGACTCTAGTAAGGTAAGTAGATGTAAGAAATTAATAAATGAAATTAATATAGAAATTGCTATTATTGAACTTGAAAATAGGATAGAAAATGAAATAAAACATGATCTAGATGAAATGCAAAAGTCTATGATTTTAAAAGAAAAAATGAAGATCATTAAAGAAGAGTTAGGAGAAAAAGATAGTAAAAGAGATTATATAGACCACATTAATAAATTAATTAATGATAATAATTTACCTAGTAATATAATAAATAGGTTAAAACTTGAAATATCTAGATATGAATTATGTCTTGATAACAACCCTGAAGCAAGTGTTATTAAAAGTTACATTGATACATTAATTAGTATTCCATTTAATAAGTTTACTAAAGAAAATAGTGACTTAAATAGTGTTAAAAAGTCTTTAGATAAGACTCACTATGGCTTAATTGATCCAAAAGAAAGAATACTTGAGTATATTGCTGTTAGTGAAAAAGAAAGTCCAATTATATGTTTAATCGGTCCTCCGGGTGTTGGTAAAACTACATTTGCAGAAAGTATTGCTTCTTCTTTAAATAAAAAATTTAGCAAAATAAGTTTAGGAGGAATGAGTGATCCTTCAGAACTACTAGGACACAGAAAAGCATATATAGGTAGTAGTCCTGGTAAGATAGTAAATGCTTTAATAAGATGTGAAAGTATGAACCCAGTTATACTTCTTGATGAAGTGGATAAAATGAGTAAAGATTATAAAGGAGATCCTTCTAGTGTACTTCTTGATTTATTAGATGTAAAACAAAATAAAAACTTTGTAGATAATTTTATTGATGAAACAATAGATCTAAGTACTGTTACATGGGTACTTACCGCTAATGATAGAAATGAAATACCTAGAGTGCTTCAAGATAGACTTGAAATAATTGAACTTAATTCCTATTTAAATCATGAAAAGTTATTAATAGCAAAAAATTACTTAATAGAAAATGCTCTTAATAAATGTAATAAAAAATGTGTGTCTTTTACTGATGAAGCTATTTTAAAGATAATAGAAAATTATACTAGAGAAAGTGGAGTTAGGGAACTTGATAGAAATATAAATAAAATTATTAGGAAAGTTATTACTTATAACAAACTACATAATGTAGAAAAAGAAGTTATAATAGATGAAAATAATATAAAAAAATATTTAGGTAGTTATAAGTATTATACTAAGAGATTTAATAATAATATTAAACCTGGTTATGTAAAAGGACTTGCTTATACTCCTTATGGGGGAGAAACACTTGAAATAGAAGTTACTAGTTATAGTGGTAAGGAAGATTTTATTACAAGTGGACATCTAGGTAATTCGTTAAAAGAAAGTATTGGAGTTTCTATCGGTTATATTAAATCTAATATGGATAAATTTGGACTAGATAAAAGTGCATTTGATAAAACACTTCATATAAACTTTAGAGAAGGTGGTGTTCCTAAAGAAGGGCCTTCTGCTGGTACTGTTATTACAACTGCAATTTTAAGTTTTTTAAAGAATAAACCAGTTAAAAATACATTTTCTTCAAGTGGTGAAATAACTCTTTTAGGAGATGTTTTACCAGTTGGAGGTCTAAGAGAAAAATGTTTAACTGCTATTAAAAATGGTATTAAAGAAATATATATATCATATGATAATAAAAATGAAATTGAAGAGTTAGATGTTCATATTAAATCTAAATTAAAATTTATATATGTAAATAATTATATAGAAATATATAATAAATTATTTTTAAATTAATCATAAATAAAACACTTCTTAATATAATTATCATGAAAGGAGTGTTTTATTATGAACCAAAAGATTGAATTTAAGAAAGATTGTATTTTAAAAACATATGCATCTGAAATAACTGATATATCTTTAACACATGATTATAAGATTAATGAAGATACTATTGAAGGTTATTTTGATATATCAGGAGAGTATAAAATAACTAAATCTAGTGTAGGTACTGAAGCATTTTTATATACAGTTCCTTTTACAATTGCTTTATCTAGTTTAATTGATAAGGATACTATAAGTGTTACTATAGATGATTTTAGTTATGAACTTGAAAAAGATGTTTTACATCTTAAGATGCTTCTCAATATGAATTATGAAGAAGTTAAAGAAGAGGAAGAAGTTACTTCTATAGAAGACTTTATAGAAGAAAATAAATTAGAAGAAGAACCTATTAAAGAAGAACCTACCACTACTTTAAAAAGTGTAGAAACAACTGTTACAGAGAGTAATATGGATAATATATTTTCTAGTATTAAAGATAGTGGATACTCTAAATATAAAATTTATATTATGAGAGAAGAAGATACTATTGAAAGTGTTGCACTTAAATATAATGTAAGTGTAGAAAATATTAAAGAATATAATAATATTTCTGAAATAACAACTAATTCTAAGATAGTAATTCCATATAAAGAAAATGAATAGATTTACTATTAAAGGTAAAGTTAAAATAATTGAAAATGATGGTAAAAAAATTGTAATTAAAGAAAAGAAAAAAGATTTAAAAGATCTCTTTGAATATTTAAGTTCTAGAGGTTATGAATATTTTCCTAATATTACAAATGAAAGAAATAATTCTTTAGAATATGAATATTTAGAAAAAGAAAATACTTTTAATGATAATATTGATGAGGATATGATTAATATGGTTAGTCTTCTTCATTATAAAACAGCTTATTATAAGAATGTTAGTCAAAGTAAGTTTAAAGAAATTTATAATAAACTAATAGATAATATAGATTATTTAAAAGAAAAATATTCTAAAAAAATAGAACTTATAGATAATGAAGAATACATGTCTCCAAGTAGCTATTTATTTGCAAGAAATTATACTATCATTATGTCTAATTTATATTACATAGAAAAAGAATTAAATAAATGGTATAAGTTAGTTAAAGATAAAACTAAAGAAAGAGTGTGTGTTGTACATAATAACTTAAAGAAAGATAACTTTTTTAGGGGTAAAAAGAATATCTTAACAGGTTGGGATAATTATTTGGTTGATACACCAGTCCTTGATATATATAAACTTTATAGAAGTGAATATAATAATGTAGATATGGAATATTTACTTAAAGTATATAATGAAAATAATAAATTAAATGAAGAAGAAATAATACTTTTTAATATATTAATTAGTATGCCACTTAATACAAATGAAGAATTAAATGAATATGATAAAGTTAAAGAAATAAAATCATGTTTATTTTATACATATAAAACTAGTAATTTTATTAAATCAAATGTCTTTAACTAATTGATATAATAATAAAATTACTAATACTAATAAAATAAAAACATTAAGTCTAGATGGTACTATTAAACTTACAATTGACTGCCAAATAAATAATAAAAAATTAACTACTAATATAACTATATTAAAAAGTTTTCTATTTTGTTTATATAAATTTTTAAACTCATTAAACTTATTCATACTTTATTATATGAAAAAATATATCTTAAGTACATAAAAAACACTTCAGTAAACTGAGGTGTTTTTTATTTATGTCAAACTTATTTTGAATCTTAAAAAGAAGTATAATAAAGAGGTTTAGGTTAATGTGTTTATTTGACAACAGCGGACCTTTGTTATATAATTTTATTAAGATAAGGGGAGAAGATTATGAATAGTAAAAAAGGTTTTATTTCTATGGCTACTGTTTATACATTTTTAATAGTATTTTTACTTGTACTTGCATCTATTTTAAGTAAATATACTGCTAGAAATAATTTAGTAAATGGCTTATCTAGAAGTGTTAAAGAAGAGTTAAACAAGGAGTATTTTAATGAATAAGAAAGGTTTTGTATTTTTGGAAACAATTGCAGTTGTTGCTATTCTTTCTGCCTCTTTAGTTAGTATGTATTCTATTGTTATTAAAATATCTTCAGATATAGATACTAGAAAGGTATATGATAATATTAGTGACATCTATAAAACAGATATTGTTAGAAGTGATATTAAAAAGGATAGTATTATAAAGAACGAAGGATACACTTTAATAACTAAAGATAACTGCACTAATTACATGAGCGCTGAATGTGTTCTCATGATAGATGAATTAAATGTAGAAAGAATTTTAATTAATCATAGTTTTATAGGTGTCATAGTTCTTGATAATTTAAATGTTCCCAATACTATGAAAGAATATATGAAAACTTTAAGTGGAAATGATAGATACATAATAGTTAATTATATGTATAATAATAAAAACTATTATGCATCTTTAGAAATATAGGTGAATGTATGAAAAAAGGTTTTACTTTAGTTGAACTTACTATAAGTGTAGCTTTATTATCAGTAGTAATGATATTTCTTCTTAATTTTTTAAAACAAATTAATGAAGAAGATACTGGTATAGATGATGTATCTTATTTGATTTTAAATAAAAATGTTATATCTGAAACTATTAATAAAGATATTCATGATAATGGTGGTATTAAAAGTGTAAGTTGTTCGAATAGCGAGTGTAATATATCTCTTTCTACTGGTAATAGAACTATTAGTTTAATAAATAATGTTCTTACATATACAGATACTACTAATAATTTAATTCTTTTAAAAAGAGAAGTAAATAGTAATTATAGTTTAAAATATAATCTTAAGAGTACTGTTTATGAAATATTGTTAGAAGACTATACTAATCCTGAAAATAATATTATATTTATATCTAGGAAGTCCTAGATATTTATTATTATAGAAATAATTATAATGTTTAATATAATTACTAATAATTTATTTTTAATGAATGTTTTTATATCTATAGATGATTTTGGAAGTATAGCAAATGCCTGCATAATAATAGATAAACCTGAGAATGATAAACCAAGCGCTGATAAAATAACCTTTAAAGTAGGACTATTTAAGGTGCTAGTTAGTTTTAGACCACTAGTCATTTCTAAAAGTAAATTTATTATACTTAAAAATGTTTTATTTATATTTAGATATTTAGTTAAAAGATTTACTAATATAGTAAATATTAATATAGTGCCAAATATTACTACTAATAAAGATATATTTTTTAATATAGATGTTTTTAATAAAGTAGAGAAGTCTTTTTTAGATTTTTTATAGTTATAATTAATATTACTTAATTTTTTATAATTTAAAATAAATACTATAAATGAAGATAAATAAAGTGATACTAAAAGTTTTATACCCATTATTTTACTCCTTAAAAAAGAAGATACTATACCTATTACAAACATAGGATTAGGAAAGAAAGTTATTCCAAGAAGTATACTAGCATCTTTTTTAGTTATTAAATTTTCATTTATTAAGTTACTTAAGTATTTTGCATTACTAGGTAAACCACTTATTATAGAAACTATAAAAAGATCACTATACTTAAATTTTATTATGCTTCTAAAGTATTCAAAGTAATTATAGTTATTAAGTATATCTACAAGCATAAAAAAAGGAAATAATGATGGAAACACAGTGTTTAAGAAAAGATTAATTGAAGAGTTAACTGAAGATATTATAGTATCTGAATTATTTATAAATATAAATACTATTAATGTATAAAATGCGAAAAATAATAAATTTTTTATAAAATTAGTCATTAAATTCCTTTCTATGTGTTATAATATTAATATGAAAAAAATATTATCTAATAAAATATATGAAAAACCTTTAAAATTTATAAAAAATAATTATAAGTTTCTTTTAGTTTATTTATTTTTATTTTTACTAATTACTGTTAGACTTGATTATGAAATATATATGCCAGGAGGACTTACTAATTTAGATAAAAGAATTACAGTAGAAGGTGGTAACAGTACAGAAGGCTCATTTAACTTAACTTATGTTAAAGCTAAACCTGGTACTATACCAATTATTCTTTTAAGCTATGCTATTCCATCTTGGGATTTAATTAGTATAGATGATGAAAGAATAGACGAAGAAAGTAAAGAAGATATTTTAAAACGAGGTAAAATAGATTTAGAAAGTTCTGAAAATAAAGCGGTTAAAGTTGCTTTTGATAATGCTGGTGTTCCATATGAAATTATTAATAGAAAAGTAATAGTTTATCATACACTAGAGGGCTCTATTACTGATTTATTAGTAGGAGATACTATTAAAAGTATTAACGGAAAAAAAATTAACTCATTCGATGATTTAAAAAGTGTTATTAACGAAAATAAAGTAAATAGTACATTAAGTATTAATGTAATTAGGGATAATAAAGAAAAGAAGGTAGAAGCTACTATTATAGAAAATGATGGAGAGAAAGTACTTGGACTATATTTAGTAGAAAGTTTTGATATTAAGTCTGATGTTAATGTTAAATTTAATTATAAAGGAAGTGAGTCTGGCTCTAGTGGGGGACTTATGAGTACACTAGAAATATATAATAGACTTATTAAAGAAGACATTACTAAGGGTTTAAAGATTGCAGGAACAGGTACTATAAATGAAGATGGTACTGTTGGAGAAATTGCAGGAGTAAAATATAAATTAAAGGGAGCTGTTAAAAACAAAGCCGATATATTTATAGTACCCGAAGAAAACTATAAAGAGGCTAAAGAGTTAAAGGAAAAAAATAATTATAAAATTAAATTAATTGAAGCTAAAACATTTGAAGGTGTTTTAGAAGAATTAAATAAATTATAAACTAGTTTAAAACTAGTTTTATTTATGGTATAATGTTTAAGAAGGAGAAGGTATGAAAACGACAAGAAGTGAATTAAGAAATAGAATTATGACTATTCTTTATCAAATAAATGTTTATGAAAGTGATAAGATAGATTATAATGTGGAAAATGTAATAAATGAAAATGATAAAGAAAACAATAAATTTGTAAGAGATATTGTTTATGGAGTACTTGACAATAAAGATGCTTTAGATAATGTTATAAATAAATATATTACTAACTGGGAAATTAAAAGATTAGGCTTTATTGACAGAGCTATTTTTAGAATGAGTGCATATGAACTTATTTATACTAAGACACCTCATATAGTTAGTATTAATGAAGGAATTGAATTATCTAAAAAATATAGCGATGAGAAAGTAACTAAAATGTTAAATGCTGTTTTAGATGGAATTCTTAATAATGAGGATTTAAATGAATAATGATATATTTTTAAGTGTAACTGATGTAAATACTTATATTAAGAGTATTATGGATAATGATCCCTTTTTAAATTATGTTTATGTAAAGGGAGAAATTAGTAATTTAAAGTTTCATACAAGAGGACACCTATATTTTTCTCTAAAAGATGAAAATTCAAAAATAAATGCTGTTATGTTTAATTATAAAAACATGAACCTTGACTTTGTACCTGAAGATGGAATGAATGTGGAAGTTAAAGGTAAAGTTAGTACATTTGTTAGTGGAGGAAGTTACCAAATAACAGTTTCTTCAATGAAACAAGATGGAGTAGGTAACCTTTATATTCTTTTTGAAGAGTTAAAGAAAAGACTAGCAAGAGAAGGACTTTTTGATGAAAAATATAAAAAGAAATTACCTAGAATACCAAAGAAAGTCGGTGTTATAACAGCTAGTACAGGTGCTGCAGTTAAAGATATTATAAGTACTATTAATAGAAGATTCCCTCTTACAGAAATAATTTTATTTCCTACTTTAGTACAAGGTAGTGGTGCTAAAGAAAATATAGTAAGAATGCTTGATAAAGCAGATAAATCTGATGTAGATGTTATTATACTTGGTAGGGGTGGTGGATCTATCGAAGATTTATGGGCTTTTAATGAAGAGATAGTAGCTAGAAAAGTATTTGAAATGAATAAACCTGTTGTAAGCGCTGTTGGACATGAAATAGACTATACTATTTGTGACTTTGTGGCAGATTTACGAGCACCAACACCTACAGGTGCAGCAGAGTTAGTAGTACCATCTAAACTGGAAATATTAAAATACTTAAGTGACTATAAGTCTAGAATACTAAGTGTTATGACTAATAAAATATCTTCTTATAATAATGAACTAAAGAAACTTAAGAAGAGTTATATTTTGAATAATCCACTAAGTATGTATGAAAAAGAAGAACAAAAATTAGATACTTTAATGGAAAAAATTGGTACTATGATGGGATACACTGTAGAAAAGAGCAAATTAAAACTTGACAATTTAAGTAAGAATATAACTCCTAACATTATATATAAGTTAGATAAGTATAAAAGTACAATGGAAAACTTAAGTAATAAATTAGAATTATTAAATCCCGAGAATATATTAAGTAAGGGATATAGCTTAACTTTAAAAGACGGTAAAATAATAAGTGATGTCTCATCTTTGAATGAGGGAGACACTATTACAACTAAATTAAAAAATGGTAAAATAGAAAGTAAAGTAATTGGAGGATAAATATGGAAAATATTACATTTGAAGAAGCACTTTTAAAACTCGAAAATATTATTAGAGAACTTGAAAAAGGAGAAGTGGCACTTGATGATATGGTAAAAAAATACATGGAAGCTATGAACTTAGTAAAGTTTTGTAATGAAAAGTTAAATAATGCTACTGAAACAGTAAATAAAATTCTTTCAGAAGACGGAAGTTTAAAAGATTTTAAAACTGAATAGTAAAAACTACCAAGTAAATTATTGGTAGTTTTTTAATTTATATTTAGTAAATACTATCACTAGAGGCGAAGTATATGAAAAAGAAATTATTTTTATTATTGATAATTCTTATTCCAGTTAATTTGCTTGCTTACTCTGAAAATATTATAGTAGGCGGAGAAACGATTGGAATAGAAGCTTATTCTAAAGGGGTAGTAGTGGTTGGATTTTATAAGGTAAACAATAAATATATAGCTAGTGATACTCTAAAAGTGGGAGATACCATATTAGAAATAGAAGGTACTAGTGTTTCTTCTATTAAAGAAATGACTAGTATTATTGATAAGAATATCAAAAATGGTAAAGTTAACGCTTTAATTAAAAGAAATAATAAGCTTAAAAATATTACTTTATCTTTAGTTAAAGATGGTAATGTATATAAAACTGGGCTTTATATCAAGGAAAAGGTTACTGGTATAGGAACTCTAACTTATATTGATCCTGATACTAATATTTATGGTTCTCTTGGCCATGAAATAATGATTAGTGAAAGTAATAATAAAGTAGAAGTTAGAAAAGGAGAAATATACGAATCATTTGTTAGTGGTATAGATAGAAGCATTAATGGGAGAGTTGGTTCTAAAAATGCTAATATAGATTATAAAACTAAACTAGGTACAGTTACTAAAAATACTAGTGTGGGTATATTTGGTATATATAATAAAAGTATAGATAGAAAACTTACTAGTGTTGCTAAATGGGAAGATATTAAACTTGGTAAAGCTATTATAAGGACTATAACTGAAGGAAATACTATAGAAGAATATGAAATTGAAATTACTAGTGTAAATGAAAATTCAATTGATACTAATAAATCAATATCATTTAAAGTAAATGATAAATCCTTACTTGAAAAGACTGGTGGTATAGTACAAGGCATGAGTGGTAGTCCAGTTATGCAAGGTGATAAAATAATAGGTGCAGTTACACATGTAGTAATAGATGATGTCACAAAGGGATATGCAGTATTTATTAGAACAATGCTAGAAGAAGGAGAAAGATAACTCCTTTTTCTTTGTTAAATTTGCATAACGAAGTAAAGTGTGCTATAATAAGTACACTTTTTTTATTTTAAGGGTAAAACCATTAATAATATTTTTTAAAATACATGCCCGATAATACAGTGTCTAAAGATTATTACAGAATAGAAATAATAAATGATGGAACTAACGAAGTAATTGATTATATTGAAGATCAAAATTGATTTTAAATAAAAAAACGAAAGGAGAATTATGAAAGATAAAATTAATCCAAAAACATTATCTGGTTTTATGGAACTTATGCCACAAGATCAAATTTTGTTTGAAAAAATTAAAAAAGTTATAGAAGAGGTGTATTCAAGTTATGGGTTCTATCCGCTTGATACACCGGTTATTGAGGCGTCAGAAGTATTACTTGCTAAAGCAGGCGGAGAAACTGAAAAACAAATATATAGATTTAACAAAGGAGATAATGATTTATCATTAAGATTTGACTTAACTGTACCATTAGCAAAGTATGTGGCAAGTAGATATAATGATTTGATTTTCCCATTTAAGAGATATCAAATTGGTAAAGTTTATCGAGGCGAAAGAGCTCAAAAAGGAAGATTTAGAGAGTTTTACCAGTGTGATATAGATGTAGTAGGAAATGAGAGCCTTTCAATATCTTATGATGCAGAAATTCCAAGCATAATATATGACATATTCAAAAGATTAGATGTTGGAGACTTTGTTATTAAAATTAATAATAGAAAAATTTTATCAGGTTTTTTTGAGAGTTTAAATTTAAATACAAAAATAATAGAAATATTAAGAGTGATTGATAAAATAGAAAAAATAGGTTTAGAAAAAGTAAAAGAAGAATTAAAAGATTTAAAAATTGAACAACCTCACATAGATAAAATAATAGATTTTATTTTAATAGATGGAAGTGTAAATGAAAAAATTGAACAATTAAAAAATTTATCTATTAATAATATACAATATCAAGAAGGGATAAATGAACTTGAATTTGTAATTAATACTTTAGAAGCCATGGATATTGATTGTAATAATTATGAGATTGATTTAACGATTGCTAGAGGTTTAGACTATTATACAGGTACTGTATATGAAACAAAATTAAAAGACTATCCATCAATTGGAAGCGTTTGTTCAGGCGGAAGATATGATAACCTTGCTTCATATTACACCGATAAAAAACTTCCTGGGGTAGGTATATCAATTGGCTTAACGAGATTATTTTATCAATTAAGAGAAGCAAATATAATAAAAATTGATAATAATTCAGTTGCTGATATTACTGTCTTACCAATGACTGAGAATTATGAATATGTTTACAAATACGTCAATAAGTTAAGAAGTAAAAATATCAAGATTGATGTAGTATTTTTAGATAAGTTCAAACAACTTATAAGATATGCTGATAGGCAAAATACTCCTTTTGTAATAATAATAGGTGATGATGAAGTTGAAAAAGGAACTGCAATATTAAAAGATATGAGAACTGGCAAGCAAACAGAAGTAACAATTGATAATGTATTAGATGTTTATGAAGAAGCAAGATAATTAAATCTCACTATTTTCATAAAATTTGCATAATAAGGTAAAGTGTGCTATAATAAGTACACTTTTTTATTTTAAGGGGGAAATTATGAATACTGGATTTGCATCTCAAGACAAGCCGTGGAGAAAATTTTACACAGAAGAGGAGCTTAGTTTAAAAGTTCCTGACATGTCACTTATTGACTATATTACCAAACTTAATTGTGATAGACTTTCTTTAATTGCGTTAAATTATTTGAATAAGAAGATAACCTATGAAGAACTATTAGAAAATATTGATAAAACAAGTAAACGATTTCAAAAACTAGGTGTTAGAGAAGAAGACTATGTTAGCATTGCAATGCCACTTACACCTGAAACAATTTATTTTATATATGCCCTAGATAAAATAGGTGCAAATGCGAATTTAATCGATCCTAGAATACCTGAAGAAAAGATGAGATTTTATTTAAATTTAGCTAAAACTAAATTATCTTTTGTTATTAATACTTATGCTAGCACTATGATAAAAGCAGCAAAGAATACAAGAACAAAAACTACTTTTGATGTTTCTGCTGTTGCTTCATTATCTAATGAGGAAAAATTGAAGTTAATAAATAAAAAAGATGAGAATGAAGTTAAGAAAATTAAATTAAAATTACTTAAAGAAGAACTTTTTTATAATTTAAATAATGCTTTAAATAGTCAAAAAATATATAAGTATGATCGTTTTGAAAGGATTAAGACAAGTGAATTATTTATACCTAGTTATAAAAGTGGAAAATCTTCTATTATTGAATATACTAGTGGAACAACCGGAATTCCAAAAGGACTTGGTTTAACAAGCAGAGGGATGAATACTTTAAGTTTAGAATTAATGACTGTTACAGGTGTTAAACCTGGAGAAAGTATTTTATGCATCATGCCACCATTTATTAGTTATGGTGCAGTGTGTGGTATACACAATTCATTATGTAGTGGTTTAGAGATGATACTAGTGCCAAATTTTAAAAAAGAAGATTTTGCTAGTTTAATTTATAAATTTAAACCAAATAATATTATATGTGTCCCTTCATTTTTTGAAAGTGTTATTAATAATCAAATATTTAATAATGAAGATCTATCATATTTGAACAGAGTTATTTTTGGTGGCGATAAAGCGCCAAAATACTTAGAAGAAAAAGTTAATGATTGGTTAAAAGAGCATAATAGTAATACTACATTAATAAAAGGAGGAGGTATGGCTGAGTTTTCATCTTGCACTTTTTTAACTCCATTTGAAGAAACTAAAAAACCTGAAATATATGGAATTCCTTTGCCTTTAGTGGATGCTAAAATTATGAAAAACGATCGCGAGGAATGCAAATATAAAGAGGTGGGAGAAATTTATATATCTTCTCCCCAAATGATGAGCGGATATCTAAATGATGAGTTTGAAACAGATAAATTTTTTTATAAAGATGAAGAAGGTAAAATGTGGGGAAGAACTGGGGATCTTGGTTATGTGACTGAAGAAGGTTTTTTTGTATTAACAGATAGAAAAAAAAATATGATTGTTAGACCTGATGGACATAATGTTTTTCCAAGCGAAATTGAGGAAGTTATTAAAGAAATAAAATTTGTAAAAGATTGCGTTGTGATAGGAATTAAAGATGTTAATTCTGCAACCGGAGAGTACCCTTATGCTTTCATTGAAATAGATAGTGGAAAAAGTGATGAATGCCTCTCATTTATAAAAAAATATGTAAATAATAAGATACCTTTAAGAGATAGGCCCAGAGATGAAGACTACTTAATTACAAATTTGATTTATAAAGAAGAAGGAAAAATTGATAGAGAAGCTATTTTAAAATTAATAAAATAAGTATTTTTTAACACAAAAATAATAATTGATAATTTAATTGATTTTTGTGTTATTTTTTTATATAATGTAAGAGAATAGAGGGAGTATTTATGAGTAATAATTTTTTTACGATATCAATTTTTATTTTTAATGTTTTATTAATATGTGTTTATTTTTCAAAAGATAGGGTAAAAAGCTTTGAAACTACAACATATAAATATTTGGTTATTTCTAACTTTGTTTCAAGTTTATTTGCTTTAGGATCATATTTAACAATTAAATATTCTACCAGTGTACCTATTTTAAATGAAATTATTAGTAAATTATTACTAGTTTCTTATTTAATGTGGCTTTTAATATTTACTTGTTATTTGTTAGGGGTATCAGATAGAAAAATATTTAGAAAGAATAATATCTTTAAAAATAACCTTGTTAAAATATTGTGTTTAATATTTTTTGTAGCTATTTCTATTTGTCCCCTTGAATATTATAACTCTGATAATATTATCTATAGTTATGGAGTAGCAGCTAATGTTGTGTATGTTTTAGCTTTTATAATGGTTATTCTTTGGTTTATTATAATTATCAAAAATAGAAAAGAATTTTTTAATAAAAAGTATTATCCTCTATATGGTTTAATAGTACTTGGAAGTATAGTAATTTATATTCAACATTCTAAGCCGGAATTGTTGCTTCTTACTTATTTGATTGGTTTTATTACTTTTCTTATGTATTTTACAATAGAAAATCCTGACTTAAAATTAATAAATGAATTAAATGTTGCTAAAACAAATTTAGAAAAAGCAAATAACGTTAAAACCGATTTTTTAAAGAGCATGTCACATGAAATAAGAACACCAATGAACCAAATAATTGGATGTGCAAGTATACTTGAATATGAAGATAATTTGAGTAGTGAAGGCAAAGAGACGCTTCATGATCTGAGCACTGCTACTAATAGTTTACTTGATGTATGTTCAGGAATAATAAATGTTTCTCAAATTGAAAGTGGCAATGCCACTTTAGAAATGAGTGAATATAACCCAGAAGAATTATTTGATGAGATAATTAAATTAAATAGTAAATTAATAAATGGTAAGGATATTACATTTGAAAAAGAATATAATAACTTACCTGATAAACTTTATGGAGATAAAGAAAAAGTTAAACAAATAGTAAGTAATATCTTTAATAATGCAGTTAAATATACTGAAAAAGGATATGTTAAATTAAAAGTTAATTCTTCTTTAGAAGAGAATAAATGTAATTTAGAAATTATAATTGAAGATACTGGAAAAGGTATAAAAGAAGAAAACAAAGATTTAATATTTGATAAATTTGGAAGAGAAACTAAAGATACTGATAAACTAGGACTTGGTTTAGGACTTACAATTACAAAGAGTTTAGTAGAAATGTTAAATGGTAAGATAGAGTTTACATCAGAAGAAGGGAAAGGCACTACTTTCGCTGTTAATATTAAACAGGACTTAGAGGAAGTTAACAAAGTTGATTTAAGTGAGAAAAAAGTTCTAATACTTCATACTAGTAATATATTAAAAACTTATATTAGAAAAATACTAGAAAAATATGAAATCAAAGTGTATGAAGCTAGTAAATGTAGTGAAGCATTAGAGTTTCTTGAAGACAACAAATGTGACGTTGTGTTAACTGACATATTAATTGAAAAAGAAATGTCAGTTAAAGAATTTGCTTTAATTAGCAAGTTTGAAAAAGAATTAAATATTAAAATAATAACTATTGGAAGAGTAGAAAATACAACTGATCATGACTATGAAGGTTATGCTTTTGATGGTTATGTGTCTGAAAATTTAAATGAAAATGAAATAATAAATAAAATTAAAGAAGTTCTTAAATAACACCTAACTTTAGGGTTATAGTTGACAACTCTCTGTTTATGTAGTAATATAACTATCAAAGAGAAAATTGGAGATTTGAAAATGAAGGAATTTTATAAAAATAAATCCACTATTAATGTTTCAAATGACTTGTTAAAATTAAAAGATATTTCTTTAAATACTTCTTTTATTGAACCAAGATGTTTTAATAACCCATTAAAATTGGTAAAACTTTGGCTCAGTGAAAGAAGTTTTTTATTTAGAAATGTACCATTTATCACATTTGATAAACTAAATAAAATAATAAATAAATCTCCGGATTTAATTATGAAGGATGTTGACCTTATTTCTCCTTTATGTATTCCAATAATGCATGTTAACGAAAGGAAAAGTTACGGTTGTTTTACGCCTATTTATTTAGAAAAAACTATAGATGACTATGATCTTGTTTTTACTAAAATTAGACTAAGTAATAAAAATTCAGTATATATTCCATTAATTTATCTGCATGAAATTATTCATACAGTTGTAGAAAATAACGATTATAGCATTACAAATTATATAGATTATGAATTACTTCCTATACTTTTTGAATTCTTATTAGCTAATGATTTAGGAGATGATGTATTTCATTTTAATGTATCTTATAGAATTAACCAAATTAGTAACTATGTTAATATGTTATCTGAAGATGATTTATTAACTAGGATATATGCTTCTTCTTATTTAAATTCAATTATTATTGCATATGAGTTAGCTTATATATATAGCGATGGAAAAATCAAAAGGGATTTTTTGAATGATTTAAAAAGTATATTAAATGAAAAAAATAATGTTTATTGGATGCTAGAAAAATATAATGTAGATTATAATTCAACACTTGATAAGTTAATAGGAAGGAGGAAATTAGAGTGTAATATTTAAATATATAAACCACTTAATAAAGGAGTGTGAAAAATAATGGGTATATTTAGTTGGTTTAGCGCGAATGAAGATGGAGAAGTAGTTGCAAAAACAGATGTGCAGAGTAACGGAGCAGTAAATAGATACGAATACAAGAAGAAAATATTGTCTTCTAGATATTATACTAGTTCAAGATTATTACTAAAAAATAGAAAGGAAAATACACATGCATTATAGATTTAAAGTTTATTTTAAAGATGGCACATTTGATTTAACTGGTGGTAAAGGTAAAACACCCACTTGTTTATATAATGACTTTGATGGTTTAATGGACTGGGATGAGTTTTATAAACTTGATGAAAAAAATATGACTACAAAAAAAGAACTAGAACTTGCATTTGAAGTCTATAAAAATTTATATAAAAAAGAATATTACAGAATAGAAATAATAAATGATGAAACTAATGAGGTAATTGATTATATTGAAAAATAATATTTTACTTAGTAATGACTAATGTATTATAAACAAATTATTAGAAGGGAGTTTACGAATGCGTAGTGAAGATTTATATTTTAGAAAAATAGAAGGAAACATAAAGAATAATATGCACGGCTGCGCATATGAAGATTACGATTGTAAGTGTAAATTAACTGAAGACTATGGAAGTTGCATTCATAAATCAGTTTCTGGTACATGTACTTATGTTCCTTCTAAAACAGAAATTTTCGAAATGGAACGCAATGATTTTAAATTTCTAGATGCTTGTGTTAGAAGCGACGTTAAAATTTTGAAAAAATAACTTTTTAAAAGTGAAATCATATAATTATTTAGAAGAAAAGGAAGATGCTTATGAATGCTTATTTAGATATAGAGAATTCAAAAACCAACGATGTTATTACAATAAAATTACCAATATTAAATTATAGTAAGAACGATTATATTGTTTTAGATATTAGAGAGATTAATGAAGAAGAGTATAAATTACTAGAAGATGCTACTAACCCAGCACTAGGATATACAGATATTGAATTATTTTTTATAGAAGGTGATCCACTTCCAAATTTTGGACCTGATTATAAATGTAAAATTGAAGATAATAAACTTATTTTAAGATATGAACGCAATATCAATAAGAAAAATGAAGTAATTAAAAATGATGATTGGACTCTTAAATATAATGAAGAATTTGATAAAATTGGAGAAATTTTTCTAAAGTCTAGTGCTAACTATTTATTAGTATATTATAATGAAGGGCTTAAATTTGAACTCTTAAATGAAGCACCTAACGAAGATATATTTATGACTTTATATTTTGACAAAGCTTATAATTCTATTGCGCTTTTTAAAAAAGATATAAAAGATATAAATGGAGCAATTAGAGATAATATAGAATATATTGATTCATATACTGAAGATTGAAATTGTTTTTCTTATAATATAATGATATAATATACAACAAAAGGAAGTGTTGTTATGGCCATAAATGTATATTTACCGCCTGAATTAAGAGAAATATTGCACGGAAGAGATAATGCTACTATTAAATTGAAGATTGGCGATTTTTTAAATGATGACTTTTTTAAAAAATATACTAAATTTAAAGATTTAAAAGAATTTGTTGATTATTCTCCATACACAGACGAAGAATTATCAAACGATACTAGCTTATTAGAAGACAAAGTAATGAGTAGATATATAGAGCTAACAACACCTTTTAAAAATTATAAATCTATGATAGGTTTTGCAGTTAGAGAGAACTTAAAAAAATATTATAAAGTTAAGGAGACGAGTGTAAATGAGTGATATACATCAACTTGAACATGTTGAATATAAACATACTAGTACTAAATTTCCAATTTATTTAATACTTGATAATGTAAAAGAAGATTTTAATATAGGCAGTATGTTTAGATTATCTGATGCATTTGGAGTAAGCAAATTATTCTTATGTGGAGATTATTCAGATTTAATATTAAAAAAAATTAATAAAATTAGTAGGGATACTGTTAAATTTACGGAATATGAGATTTGTAGTAATTTAGAGGAATGTATAAACAAAATTAAAAGTGAAGGTTTTAAAATAATTGCTCTAGAAATAACTAACGAGAGTTTATCATTAAACACAATAAATTTTAATAATAATGATAAAATAGCAATTCTAGTTGGTAATGAAAAACATGGCGTTTCAGATGCGGGGTTAAGAATGTGTTCTCAAAGTTACCATATAGATATGTTTGGGAATAATTCTTCAATAAATGTGGCAATTGCTACAGGTATTATGCTTAACCAATGTACAAATTTAATGAGAAGGAGGTAAATTATGTCTGATACAGGTAGAAGCAAAACTCTAAGTCTTGATGCTGGAGATTTGGAAATAAATTTGACAACTTATCTTGATAAAGATGACAACGAAAATTATGTTACACAAGTTAAGAAAGATGACGAAGAAATATTTCATGTAACTAAGCATCCTGATGATACAGTTAATTATACAGATAGAGAAGGCAGAAAAAAAATAAGATAGAAAGCAAGATAATTAAATCTTGTTTTTCTTTACATTTAAATTACTTTTTAATTTGTAGTTATTCTTTATTTATTATATAATAAATAAGAAGGAGTTTTATTTATGAATGAAGAATTAATTAAGAATTTAAGTAAAGAAATTAATATAAGTGAGAAAAGGATTAGTAGTGCATTAAAATTGCTTGAAGAAGGAGCTACTATCCCTTTTATTGCAAGATATAGAAAAGAAGTAACAGATAATTTAAATGAAGAAGAGATTAAACTGATAAGTGATGAATATAAAAGAAATATGAACCTTTTAGAAAGAAAATTATCTGTTATTAAATTAATAGATGAAAAAGGAATGCTTACTGAGGAGTTAAAAAATGAGATAATGAGTAAAACTAAATTAGTTGAAGTAGAAGATTTATATTTACCTTATAAAGAAAAGAAAAAAACTAAAGGAACAGAAGCTATAAAAATGGGACTCGAACCTCTTGCTAAAAAGATTATGTCTTTTCCAACAAATGGAGATTTAGATTTACTCGTTAAACCTTATAATATGGACAAAGAAAAAGCTTTAACTAATGCAGGATATATTATAAGTGAATGGATAAGTGACAATGCTTATTATAGAAAATGGATAAGAAATTATATTTATAATAAGGCTTTTATTGAAACTAAGATAAAGAAAAATGCTATAGATGAAAATAAAACATATGAGATGTATTATAATTTTAAAGAACAATTTAAATATTTAAAACACTATAGATGCTTAGCAATAAATCGTGCTGAAAAAGAAGGAGTTATTTCTGTTAATCTAGATTATAATATAGAAGATATTATTTCATTTTTAGAAAGTAAAGTAATTAAAAATGATAAATCTTTTGTTGTAGATGTTGTTAAAACTTCTATTAAAGATAGTTTAAAAAGATTAATTATTCCAAGTATTGAAAGAGAAGTCAGAAGTGAAATAACACTTAAAAGTGAAGAAAAAGCTATTGGTACTTTTAGTAAAAATTTATATAATTTACTTCTTACTAGGCCTATCAAAGGTACTAGAGTACTAGGTTTTGATCCGGCATTTAGAACTGGATGTAAACTTGCTGCTCTTGATGAAAACGGTAATCTTTTAGAGATAGGAGTAATATATCCTCATGAACCTAAGAATGACAAAATAGGCAGTACAAAAGCACTAAGAGAAATGATTTTAAAACATAATATTAATTTAATTGCTATTGGTAATGGAACTGCTTCTAGAGAAAGCGAAAGCTTTGTTGCTGAAGCAATAAAAGGTTTAGATGTCAAATATATTATTACTAGTGAAGCAGGCGCAAGTGTGTATAGTGCTAGTAATTTAGCTATAGAAGAATTCCCTGATTTAACTGTTGAAAAAAGAAGTGCTGTTTCGATAGGCAGAAGGGTGCAGGACCCATTAAGTGAACTTGTAAAGATAGATCCTAAAAGTATTGGTGTAGGAGAGTATCAATATGATGTAAATCAAAAGAATTTAAGTGAAGCACTTGACTACACTGTAGAAAATGTTGTAAATAAAGTTGGAGTAAACATTAACACAGCATCTTCTAGTATTTTAAAAAGAATAAGTGGAATGACTAAAAAAGCAGTAGAAAGTATTATGACTTTTAAAGCAAATAACAAGTTTACTAAAAGAGAAGAACTTAAAAGTATTAAGGGTATTACTCCTAAGATATATGAGCAATCAGTAGGCTTTTTAAGGGTTATAGGAGTAAATCCTCTTGATAATACAGGAGTGCATCCAGAAAGTTATGATGAAGCCTTAAAGGTAATAAAGTATTTAAATTTAGATTTAAAAGATATACAAACTAATGAATTTAAAGAAGTGCTTAATACTCTTGATATAAATAAATTAAATAAGGAACTTAATATAAACATATACTTACTTGAGAGCATTATTAAAGAGTTAAAAGAGCCAGGAATGGATCCTAGAGATGAACTTGAAATGCCACTTCTTAAGAGTAATATTCTCACTATTAACGATTTAAAAGTAGGAGAAGAACTAGAAGGTACTGTTAGAAATGTTGCTTCCTTTGGCGCTTTTATTGATATAGGACTCCATGATGATGCACTTTTACATATATCTAAAATGAGTAAAAAATTTGTAAGTGACCCGCTTGAAATAGTATCTGTTGGAGATATAGTTAAAGTTTATGTAGACAAAATTGAAAAAGATAAGAATAAAGTATCACTTACTTTAATAAAGGAGAATTAATATGGATAATTTAAATATTCCTACACATGTTGGTATTATACTAGATGGTAATAGAAGATGGGCTAAAGAAAGAGGACTTAAAACAAGCCTTGGACATAAGGAGGGCTTTAATACATTAAAACTTCTTGCTAAGTATGCTTTTAAAAAAGGAGTTAAAGTTTTAAGTGTATTTGCTTTTTCCACTGAAAATTTTAAAAGAAGTAGTGAAGAAGTAGATTATTTAATGAATTTATTTTTAAAAGCATTCAAGTCTAGTATAAAAGAATTTAATCAAAACAATATAAAAGTAGTTTTTTCTGGAAGGAAAGAACCACTTAGTGATAAAGTTTATAGTGCCATGAAAGAGTTAGAAAGTAAAACTAGTAAAAATGATGGTGGAATACTTAATATTTGCCTTAACTATGGAGGACAAGCTGAAATAATAGATACTACTAAGAAAATAGTTAATGAAGTATTAAGTGGTAATATAAGTGTAAATGATATTAATGAGGAACTATTTAGAGATAACTTATATAATAGTTTACCTTACATGGATTTACTTATAAGAACAAGTGGTGAGATAAGAGTATCTAACTTTATGCTTTATAGTCTTGCTTATGCAGAAATGTATTTTCCAGATACTTACTTCCCTGATTTTAAAGAAAAAGAATTTGATAAAGCAATAGAAGTTTATAATAAAAGAGATAGAAGAATGGGTGGAAATACTAAAAAATAAGTACAATATAAAGTACTTAATATTATTTAATATAAATGATATAATGTATACATGAAGAGATACTTCATATAATATTAAAGGACAAACAAAAAGAGTATCACCTAGCTTAGCTCGTTAAGTATTCACTCAGTCCAATTTTGAATTGGTGAACACCAGATCAAGTTGATTTGGTGTTCGCTTTTTTATGAAAGAGTATAAAGTAAGGAAAAGGAGTAAGAAAAAATAAAAAGTCTTAAGTGGTATATCAATTTTAAAAATTGCCATGCATTAGTGCTAAAAAAATACATTGTTTAACAAATACTTGACATCTTGTACTTTATATGGTATAATTTTAATTGTTTAAGGGGGAAAATATATGACATTTAGAGAAAAATTATATTATGTTGCACTTACTGAATACTTAATTAATAAAAAGGATAGAGTTGCTATTGATGAAAATACAACTGTATTTGTTGGAGCTAAAAGGGGTATTTATAATTTTCAATCAGGATATGACATTCCATCAATTGATTTTAATGTTTCAATTTTGTATAAAGGAGAAAATGTTTATACAGCATGGTACCAAAAAATATATGAAGATATAGATGCTTTACGTGCAAGTGATCCTGAAAAAATTAAAGCTTTCATTAATAAGAAAGATCTTTATGGTAACTTATATATACCATATCCTGGTCCTTATTCTAGAGTAAACATATCAGAGTTAAGTATCTTAAATCCTAAAAAATTAGTAAGAAATAGTATTAGTAATCAATATAATAAAATAAAATAAGCAAGAACTTGCTTTTTTATTTTGGTTAGTTTATAATAAATACTCATAAAGGGAGGAATGTATATGAGTAAAGCTTTATATATAAAAAGAGACTATTATACAGTGTATGATAATGATTATACTGTAAAAACAACTCTATATGATGATGGAAAAGTTCGCATAGAGGTTATTAGCAATAAAGAAGTACCAGTTGAGTTAGCAATAACTACTAATGATGATACTAAAGAATTTGCTTTAAAGTTAAAAAAATAAGGAGGTATAGTATGTCTAATATTGATTTAAATAATTTTCCGGGTTTTATACTTAATAAATTAAATATAATAGGTGAACTTATTGGAGTGTCTTATTTTGATTTAAGTACACTTGAAGTAAATGATAAATTTCTAAATGTAGATATTCTTTTTATGGGTGAAAAAAAGAGAGTTACATCCATTATAACAAGTGATACAATTTCTATTGTTGTAGCAAATAAAGAAAATCAAATTTATTCTGTTCATTTAATTAAAATTAATAATGATATTGCGCTTAAAATAAAAAGTGTAAACAATACTATTGAAAGATCATATTATAAAATAAATGTTAGTTTATTAAATGGTGCATTCACACCAGTTAATGAAGATGAATTTACTTTAAAATATGAAAAAAAGTAGATAATTTATCTACTTAAAATAGTAATTATTCCTCCACCTATAAAGAATAAAAGAATAATTATAGTGACTATCCAAACTAATACTCTAAGTATTTTTTGCTTAGTCTTTTTTTTCATTTTTACTTCACCAATAAAATTATATAATATTTTGAATAAAATTTAAAGAGGCTTAATATAATTTAGTATGAAAAAATTAATAAATGATAAAATAATTAAAATAGCAAGCATCTTACTAGTACTTGGAATATTATCTGGAGTAGTTTTTCTTTTGATAACTTCATCTTTAGATAAAATGATTATTAAAGATGAAATTAATTCTTACATTAGTGGTTTTGATAATAAAATAAGTATATATTCTTTTTTAACTAGTTTTAAGTATAATATTATTTACTTTATAATTATTACTATAAGTGGAATACTTTATTTATTTAGCCCTTTAATAATATTTGTTAATTATTATAAGGGACTTCAAATAGGATTTTTAATGTCTAGTATAATACTTACATTTAAATCTAAAGGTATTTTACTTATGTTAGTTAGTTTATTTCCTCATATTATATTTATGTCTATTAGTATAATTATTTATTCGTCAATAATGCTTAATATTAGTTATAAATTAATGAAAGCCACTTACAATGAAGAAAGTATTAATTTAAAGATATTTGTTAAAAAAGTACTCTTATTATTTTTAATAGGAATTGTTATATCTTTAGTAGGAACTTTACTTGAAGTATTTGTAAATGCTTATTTAGTTAGATTAGTTATTTAAGAGCCTTAAAGGTTCTTTATTTTTGGATAAAATTATGTACGGAATAGTTGACTTTTTAGTGAAAATAGTATAAAATAAAGAACTAATTTAAGGGGGATGTTTTATGCATGTTACAATACCAAGTTATGAAGAAATGACTAAATTGCGAATAGCAGCAAAATATTATGCTAAAGTAACAGATTACACTTTAATAAATGAAGCAATATGTTCAGATGATGGCGAATTTCATGGTGAATATTGGACTAAAGACTCTCATTCATCTGGTGGAGCTGTTTATTGTACACCAAATTGGGATGAGGCTACTGTCACTTATGCTACTGAAGAATGGATAGGCGTTAGACCAATTTTAGAAGGAGCTAGTATTAGTAATTTTACTAAAGATGAAGATGATGCTCATGTAACTTTTTATTTAGAATATCCACAGGATGCTGCACCTGGATTATTACAGCAAGAATTAGAAGCTGCCTATATAGCTAATATTTTAAAAAGTGAAGAACTACCAATAAATGATACTTTGACAGCTGAAATAAGTATAAATCCTAATCATATTGTTTATTATTATAAAGGTAAAAAATATGTAAGAGAAGTTGTTAAGCTGGAAACTACATTACCTAACGGGGAGACATACGAAAAAGGTGAAATCGTATGGATAGAAATAAAACCTATTAAATGGGTGCGTTTAGATAATAATAGACTTTTAAGTGATAAAATTTTATTTACTGGTGTTAAGTTTGATGTTAATAATAGTTATAATGGAGATTTTTCTAAAACATTAATGCATAAATATTTAAATGAATATTTTTTAGAAGATATTAAACATTTTAGTAATGTAGAAACTAAAGATAAAAGTATTTCTAAATTACCTGAAAAAGTAAATCCATACAACTTTAACTTCGATAAAGTAAGTGAAGAAGAAATAATTAAAGGTGCTTTACTTAGCGATATACCTGTATTCTTACACGGTGCAAGTGGTGATGGTAAATCACAGAGAGTTAAACAGTTTGACGAAGATGCAACTATTATATACTTAAGAAATAGTTCTA